>JBAVTZ010000126.1:0-41558 GCA_049696515.1 Candidatus Cybelea sp.
GTACTCGACCGCGCGTCGTCGGCGCTGAGGCGCGTGCGGCGCAGCCTTACGCAAGCGCAAGGCGAAGCACGCGATCGCGTCAGCGCCATCCTTCACTCCGCAAAGTACGCAAAGGCAATTCAAGACCGCGTCGTCACGATTCGTGACGGCCGTTTGGTGATTCCCATCAAAGCCGAGTTTGCCGGCGTCTTGCCGAGCATCGTGCACGACACGAGTTCGAGCGGGCAGACGCTCTTCGTCGAGCCGCTTGCTGCGCTCGAAACGAACAACCGGGTACGCACGCTGCAGATTGAAGAGGAGCGTGAGGTGCAGCGGATTCTCGACGCTCTCTCACGTGACGTCGGCGCCAATGCCGCTGCGATCGATGCCAACGTCGAAATGCTGGCGGCCCTCGACCTGCTGTCCGCAAAGGCCGAGGTCGCGCGCCGCACCGATAGCGTTGCGCCCGAACTGACCGACGAGCCAGCCATTAGAGTCGAACGCGGCCGTCACCCGTTGCTCGGCGAACGGGCGGTACCACAGTCGTTTGCGCTCGACGAGACTACCCGGCTTTTGGTCATCAGCGGCCCGAACATGGGCGGGAAAACGGTCGCGCTCAAGATGGCGGGCCTCTTCGCGATTATGACCTACTGCGGCATGCAGCTTCCCGCGGCGCGCGGTACCTGCATCGGGCGCTTCGAACGCATTATCGCCGACATTGGCGACGAACAATCCCTGGCTGCCAATACTTCGACTTTTTCAGCCCACATCGCGCGGATGCGCGAGATGCTGAGAGGGGCCGATGCGCGCACGCTGGCGATCGTAGACGAGATCGGCGGCGGGACCGAACCCAGTGCCGGGGCCGCGCTTGCGATTGCGATATTGGAACGGTTGCGCGACTGCGGCGCGCGTGCGATCGTTTCGACGCACTCGATCGAGCTCAAACTCTTCGCCCATTCGACGCCCGGCATTGCCAACGCCGGCGTGCGCTTTGACCCGGCGACCTTCGAGCCAACCTTCGAGCTCGATCTCGGAACGCCGGGCCAGTCTTTAGCCTTTCCGCTCGCAACCAGGCTTGGCATCGACCCAGCGATCGTCGAGCGAGCCACCGCGCTGCTCGAGGACCGCGAGCGCGATTATGAAAGCGCTTTGGCCGAGCTGTCGCTGCGAAACAGCGAGCTGCGCGAAGAGCGGGTACGTTTGGAAGGTGACCGTCGAGAGGCAAGGCACGAACTCGAGCAACTCCGCCGCGACCGCAGCGAGTTCGAGGCGGGGCAACGCCATTTTGGAACCAAAGCCGAGGAACGGCTGCAGCAGGGCTTGCGCGATTTCGCCCGTGAGCTTCAGCGGCGCGCCGCCGAGCTCGGTTCCGACGAGCGGCGAAAGAAAGGCCGAGTGACGCCCGCGCAAACGGCGCTGCTCGCGCAGACCTTAGAAGCAATCCATGCCGACCTCGGGATTCGCTCGTCAGAAGAACCGGCGCAGCCGGCCCAGAGCTACGCGCCAGGCGACCGCGTACGCATCGTTTCGTTAAATCAAGAAGGCGTCGTCGCCGAGGATTGGGATGAAAGGTTGCTCGTTTCAGTCGGTTCAATGAAGATGATGGTGGAGAAGAGCGACGTGCGAGCCGAGTCGCCGATTGCAACGGCGCCCGCACGCAGCGGCACCGCGGTGGCGAAGGCGCGCATGACGGCGGCCTCGCGCACCGCTATGGAGCTGGACGTGCGCGGCAAACGTTACGCTGAAGCTGAACCGTTGGTCGAGCGCTGGATCGACGATGCGCTGCTGACCGGAAACTCGCCGTTGCGACTGATTCACGGCAAGGGTACCGGCATGCTCGGGCGTGGGCTGCAGGAGTACCTCCGGGGCCACCCCTCGGTTAGCCGGCTTCGTTACGGGAACGAAGACGAGGGCTCGACCGGCGTGACGATGATCGAGTTGAAAGCATGAGCGCGGCCGGCTCCGCCGCACTGCTCGAGGGATTCGATCATGTCGAGACCGTTGACGAGTTTCACGCTCGCCTTGGTTTGGGGCGTCCGCTCCGGGTCAAGCTCGGCATCGATCCGACCAGCTCCGATCTCCACCTGGGGTTCATGGTCGTTTTGCATCAGCTTCAACGCTTTGCCGAAGCTGGCCACCAGGTCACCTTGATCATCGGCGATTATACCGCGCGCATCGGCGACCCGAGCGGCCGGAACGTGACCCGGCCGCAACTCTCGCGCGACGAGATCGAAGCGAACATGCGAACCTATCGCGAGCAGGCCGGAAAGGTTCTCGACCTGGAGCGGATCGAGTTGCGCTACAACTCCGAATGGCTCGACGCACTTACGCTGACCGACCTCGTCAAGCTGCTGGCGAAAACCACGGTCGCCCAGATGCTCGAACGGAACGACTTTCGCGAGCGCTATGAGTCGGGTGCACCGATCTCGTTGCACGAGCTGCTCTATCCGGTAGCGCAAGCGTACGACTCGGTTGCCATTGAGGCCGACGTCGAGCTCGGCGGGACCGATCAGCTCTTCAACTTATTGTTGGGGCGGCAATACCAGCGCGAGTTCGGCCAGCTTCCACAGATCTGCGCTACCGTTCCGTTGCTGGTTGGGCTCGACGGACAGAAGAAGATGAGCAAATCGCTCGGCAATTACGTCGGCATCGTCGAGCCCGCGACCGAGCAGTTTGGTAAGCTGATGAAAATTCCCGATGAAGTAATTCCGGACTACGCGCGCCTGGCCGCGTTTCGTTCGACGCTCGAAACCGATCGGCTGGCAGCGGAGCTTGCGGCTGGGCGAGTAAATCCCATGGAAGAGAAGAAGCGCCTTGCGCAGGAAATCGTCACGCGCTACCATGGCGAACGAGCGGCCATCGCGGCGCGTGATTTTTTCGAAAGAACCGTGCAGCGGCGGGAGATTCCAACCGAACAGCTCGCCGAAATCGATGTCGGCGAATGCAACCGCGTCTCGGAAGTTTTGATCAAAGCTGGTTTCGCAGAGAGCCGTCGCGCGGCCGAGCGACTCATTTCGGGCAACGCCGTGAAGATCGATGGCGAGCTCGTTGACAATCCCAACGGGGCTTGGACGGCTGTAGAGCCTGCCGTGCTTTCGGTGGGTTCGCGCCGCTTCGTTCGCGTGATGCCGCGCAAGGCAGAGTGACTTACAGGCGCGCGCGCAATAGGTGGATTTCGGGCGCCGTGAAGACGTAGCGGGTTTTGCAGTATTCACAGGTGGCTTCCGTCTGGTCGCGCTCGCGCGTCAACTGGAGCAGCTCGTCGGCGCCCAACCCGAGCAGTACCGCTTCGACTTTGACCCGGTTGCAAAGACAGGCGAAGCGTACATCCATCGCGTGTTGAGAGCGCAGATCCCAGTTGCCGGCGAGGATATGCAGGAGTGCTTCGGCATCGGCGCCTTCGGCCACGAGTTGCGTTACCGGAAGCATTGCTGCTGCGCGCGTCTCGAGCTCGGCGAGAGCGCGTTCGTCGGCTCCCGGCAGCCCGCGTGCAAGGATTCCACCCGCGGCAACCACCCCGTTGGGATTCGCCAGCACGCCGAGCGCGACGACACTCGGAATTTGCTCCGATTGGGCCAGATAGACGGCGATATCTTCGGCTATCTCGCCGGAATGCAGCGGTACGACGCCCAGGTACGGTTGACCGATGCCGCTGGAGCGCGTCACCTGCAGCGATCCTGACCCAACCGCGCCGGCGACGTCGAACTTCCCACGCGCGTCGATCGGAAGATCGACGCGTCCATTGCGAGCGTATCCGCGGGCACCAACCGTTCGCTCGTCGAGCAACCACGCGTCGGCCGCCACGGTCCCGAGCGGTCCGTTTCCGGCGACCTGCAACGAGATGCGTTCCTCTCCTTTAAGACCCGGACCGAAGAGGGCGGCTCCGGTTGTGAGACGGCCGACGGCGGCCGTCGCAGTCGGCCAAAGGTCGTGCCGATCGCGCATTTCGCGGACCAGATCGGTCGTGATCGCAGCGGCGAGCGTGATTCCCGCGTCGGGCGCAGATGCGGCCAGCAGCATGTCGGACATGAGCGCCTCTGATTCGGAGGCCCGCCCTTTTCCTCCAAAGAAGGCGAAAGGATGCGCGTTTTGGTTTTACACGGGCCGAATCTGAACTTACTAGGAGAGCGGGAGCCGGAGGTTTACGGAAAGCAGACCTTAACGGAGCTCAACGCGGCCATCGCTGCCGGCGGAGAGCATCTGGGGCTGGAAGTTCGCTGCGAGCAGTACAATGCGGAAGGTGCGATTATCGATGCGCTCCACGCGGCTCGAAAAACTAGTGCCGGCGTCGTCATCAACCCAGGCGCTTACGCGCATTACTCCTACGCCATCGCGGATGCAATCGCCGCGATCCGGATTCCGGTGGTGGAAGTGCATTTATCGAATGTTTCCGCGCGCGAAACGTTTCGGCGCACCAGCGTAACGGCGGCCGCTTGCCGCGGGGTCGTGACGGGCTTCGGTGCAGCCGGCTACGTCTTGGCGCTGCGCGCGTTGGGCGAAATTCTCGCCGGCTGATGCCCCAAGCGCCGGAAGGAGGGCACATGCTGCCTTCGTATATCCCCGAGGGCGGCCATCGTAGTCGAACGATCTCTCGATCGTGCCGCAGACAGGAGATGCGACGTTGACGAAAGCTGATGTGATTGACGCCGTCGCGATAGAAGGTGAGCTGTCGAGGCGCCGGGCCGGCGAGATAGTCGATCTGATTTTGAACGAGATCAAAGGAGCATTACAGAAAGGCGACCGAGTGGCGCTGACGCCTTTTGGAAGCTTTGTGGTACGCGCTCGCCGAGCCCGCGAAGGCCGCAACCCAAAAACCGGCGAGACGATAAAAATCGCAGCACGAAAGGTACCCGCCTTCGTTGCCGGAAAATCGCTTAAGGACGCAGTTGGCGGTGCGGGATCGCGCACCAAAAAGCGCACCAGAAAGTCTAGCGGGCTGTAGCGAAGCTTGGTTATCGCGCTAGTCTGGGGGACTAGAGATCGCTGGTTCGAATCCAGTCAGCCCGACCATGCAAAGCCCCGAGCCGCCAACCGTTTGGGGCTTTTTGAATACCGAGGCAGAGAACGGCTGCGATGAAGATCGGTACCCTCGAAATGAAGATCGCGCGCGTCGAAGGCTTTCAAGTTCGCGTTCGAACGGCCGACGGGCGCGACATTCGCTCGGACCGCGAAGGAATGCCGCCGTGGCCTTACGAGAAAGGCGCGCGCGATCGTTGGTCGGTCGCTCGCTGGAAGCAAGAACGGTTCGTCAGCCTCTACCCGGGTTTCGGTGTCGACGTACTCGACGGCGACGGCGAGATCGTTGAGTTCGGGCAGACCCTGCTCGAGACGATTCGCGAGAGCTACGACTGACGCGCTCGTTACTCGAAATCGAGCCGCTGGACAAGAACCGCCACCGACGAATCTAAATCGCCGATGCCCGTGGCGATCTCGGCGAACTCGGCGATGATGCCATAGTGGCGCATCTGCTGGGCAAACTCGGGGTCGTCGCGCTCGACTGCCGTCATCGTGTGAAGTAAGGCGCGCAACTTTTCGTTGAGCCCCTGCGCTCGCTCCATCACCGTAGCGACGTCCTTCTGCAGCGCGGTCCTAACCTCACCGTCCATCGTCAATACCCGTTTTAAACGACACCAAAGTTACCTTTTTGAAGAGGAGGAACCCCATGGCCCCGGCCAAAGTCACCTTTGGTGGCGGGCGTGTTCCTTTCAAGCGACCACGATTCCCTTGCGCGAACGCCGGAATAGAACGGAGCCTCATGCTAACTCGAGCCGTCTGGTCTTGGATTTGCATTGTCCTAGCCGGTGCCGCCGTAAGCGCCTGCGGCGGGGGCTCGACATCGTTGCCGAAAGGGGCAGTAGATCAACCGTTCGCGAGTTCGACCAGCAGCCCGATTCAACACATCGTTTTGATGATACAAGAGAACCGCAGCTTCAACGATCTCTTCGCAACGTTCCCGGGTGTCATGGGAACCACGACCGGCTGGATGCTTGTCGGCAAGGGAAAGCACGCCAAGAAAAAGTCGGTCGCTTTGACCGAGGTTAACCTTTTTTCGAAAACGGACCTCAACCATCTCTACAAAGCCTTTGTTACGGCATACAACCACGGGAAGATGGACGCATTCAATAAAATTGTGGCACAAGATTCCGGCAAGCCCGAGGGCACGAAGCCGTATCAGTACGTTAATCCGGCTCAAGTGCAGCCCTACTATGCGATGGCCACCGGGTATGCGATAGCCGACAAAATGTTCCAGACCCAAGGTGGCGGCAGCTTTACGGCGCACCAGGATTTGATTCGTGGTGGCACCGAGCTTAGCTCGACGACGAGCATGGTCGATGATCCGACTTCGTCGCAGGCGTGGGGATGCGACTCGGCCGCTGGGACCGTAACCGACTTGATCACAACCAAACTGCAATACGAAAAAGGTGCCGGCCCGTTTCCATGCACCGACAAGTTCGCATCATCGTTGGGTTATAGGACGCTGCGCGACCTGCTCGATGGCGCCGGCGTCTCATGGAAATATTACGTCCCGCAGTTTGCAAAATCTCAGCCCGGCGCCCTTTGGAATGCGTTCGACGTGATCTATCCGGTACGCTATGGTTCGGAATGGGGCACGAATGTTAGCTGGCCGGAGAAGAACATCTTCAACGACATCTCCAATGGCGCGCTGCCGGCGATGTCGTGGGTGATTCCCGACGAATCGAACTCCGATCATCCGGGATATGGTGGAGACACCGGACCGTCGTGGGTTGCGAGCGTCGTCGACGCGATTGGGCAAAGCTCGTACTGGAACTCGACTGCGATCATCATCGTCTGGGACGACTGGGGCGGCTTTTACGATTCGGTTTCCCCGCCGAAACCCGATAACCAGGGTGGTCCCGGCTCGCGGGTGCCGATGATCGTGGTCTCGCCGTTCGTGCTCGGACCGTCTTGTGCCGGCGGCCAGATCGCCTCGACCGTCTACGAGTTCGGCAGCATCGTCAGGTTCATCGAAGACACCTGGAACTTGGGACGCCTTGGAACGACCGACGAGACGGCGACGAGCATCGCCAACATGTTTAACTTCGCTCAGTCGCCTTGCCCGTTTCAGATGATTCCGTCGAAATATTCGCGATCGTTTTTCCTGCATCAGAAGCCATCCGGCTTGCCAGTCGACACCGAATAGAATGAGGTATATCCAATGAAACGCCGAGCGCTCCACCTTTGGTTTAGCGCGATCGCCGCCACCATCGCCGTCACCGCTTGTGGAGGCGGCACTTCCTCGTCGTTGCCGATGAGCTTTGTCCGCAGCCCGCAAACGGGCTCACCGAGCTCGCCGATCAAGCACGTCGTCGTGATCATTCAGGAAAATCGAAGCTTCGACGATTTCTTCGCGCTTTTTCCGGGTGCCGATGGTGCGACCAGGGGGAAAAGGAAGGTGGAACGGGGCGGAAAGTTCGTGGACGTATGGACGACCTTGAAGCCGCACGCGCTGGTGATGCCGACGGATATCCAGCACTGTCGCGCTGCTTTCCTAACCGACTACGACAGTGGGAAGATGGACGGCTTCGGTTTGGTAGATTTGGGCGTCTGCCGGGAGAAGGGCAAGCCGGCCGGTACGGTGGTCTATCAATATGTCGAGCAATCGCAGATTCAACCGTACTGGGATATGGCGGACCAGTGGGTGCTAGCTGACCATCTCTTCCAAACCCAAGGCAGCGGGAGCTTTACCGCCCATCAAGACCTGATCCGCGGCGACACCGCGATCAGCTCGTCGGAGAGTCTGGTCGACAATCCGACGGCGATGCCGTGGGGTTGTGACGCGGGTTCAAGCGTCGTCACATCGCTACTCACTTCGAGCGGTAAGTATCTCTTAAACAAGGGGCCGTTTCCGTGCACCAACAAGTTTCCGTCGTCCTCGTACTACCAAACACTGGGCGATCTGCTCGACGCGGCCGGTGTGTCGTGGAAATATTACTCGCCGTGCTTCAAGGCCTGGAATAAGAACGGTTGCGATGACGGTTGCCCGACTCAGTGCTCGGGCGCGCTCTTAAACGCCTTCGACGTTATCTGGAGCGTACGCAATGGCCCGGAATGGGGGACCAACGTCTCGATGCCGGAGACCAACATCTTCAACGATATTACCGGCGGCGGGCTGCCGGCGGTTTCGTGGGTCATCCCAGCAGATGCCAACTCCGATCATCCCGGCGAGCCCTGCGGCTGCGACGATGGGCCGTCGTGGGTGGCCAGCGTCGTCAATGCGATCGGCCAGAGCTCGTATTGGGATTCTACGGCAATCGTGGTTGTTTGGGACGATTGGGGCGGCTTCTACGACAGCGTCGCACCCAAACAGTATAAGGGAAATGTTGGCGGCCTCGGCTTCCGGGTTCCCGCGATCGTCATCTCACCCTATGACATTGCCGGTAGCGGAAGTCAGGGTGGATACGTTTCGCACACGCCGTACGAGTTCGGGAGCATTCTGAAGTTCATCGAGAAGAACTGGAACCTTGGCACGCTCAACACTTCCGATAAGCGCGCGAACAGCATCGGCGACGTCTTGAACTACAACCAACAGCCGCGCGCGTTCACCATGATTCCATCGGCGCGCTCGGCCGAATACTTTGAGAAGCAGCCCCGCGTGGCGCAGCACGGCGATCCCGAATAAGGAGCGAGGGGTTGCAAGCGACCGCAGGAGGAGCGGCCAGGCCGGCCTAAGGCGCAGGGAATGGACAACCTGCTCGTTACACGCGCAGCGGCGATCGCAACCGTTTGCGTGCTAGCCGGCTGCGGTTTTGGGGCGCAGTCGTCGCTTCCAATGCGAAGCGACGGGGTGATGCGCGCGCTGTCGGCTACCGGAGCGGGCAAGATCCAACACATCGTCTACATCGTGCAAGAGAATCGCAGCTTCGATAACCTGTTTCAGGGTTATCCGGGCGCCGACACGGTTTCGAGCGGCAAGAACTCTGCAGGTCAAACAATTGTACTCAAGCCGGTGAGTCTGGCGGATGAGTACGAGGTCGATCACTCCGCGCAGGCGATGTTTGCGGCCTGCAACGGAACGGGGAAACTGCCCGGTACCGATTGCCAAATGAACGGCTTCGACAAGGAGATGAAGTTCGACGGCCCGCCCAACCCCCAGTACGTCTACGTTCCGCACAAGGATTCGAAACCGTACTTCGACATGGCCCACGAGTGGGTCGTGGCCGACAAAATGTTCCAATCACACCTCGACGAGAGCTTCGTCGGCCACCAGTACATCATCGCTGCCCAGGCGCAGTCGAGCGTGAATCTGCCGAACGGCCTCTGGGGCTGTATCGGCGGTCCCGGTGTTTTGGTCTACACAATCACCACGGATCGTAACCCCAACGGTCCGCAACAGCGACCCTGCTTCGACTACCAAACCCTCGGTGACGAGCTCGACAAAGCCAAACTGACGTGGCGTTTCTACACGAGCCAGTACTACACGCCGTCGAGCGACGATGCGGCCTTCTGGTCGAGCTATCAGGCGGTCAACCACATTTACAACGGACCCGACTGGAAGAAAGACGTCCTCACGCCGCAGAACCGCTTCCTCAAGGACGTTCCAGCCGGCAAGCTGGCGAACTTCACCTGGATCACGCCGCAGTGTTACGACTCCGACCATATGGACTGCGGCGGGGGTTTCGGACCGTCGTGGGTTGCGGCCATCGTCAACACGGTCGGCAAGAGTAAGTTCTGGAACACGACGGCGATCTTCGTGCAGTGGGACGACTGGGGCGGCCTCTACGATCACGTCAAGCCGGACTTCAAAGACTATGACGGGCTGGGGTTCCGCGTGCCGTTATTAGTGATTTCGCCCTATGCCAAACACGGTCACGTCTCGCACGTGCACTATGAGACCGCCAGCGTCTTACACTTTGCCGAGGATCTGTGGGGGCTCGGCCGGCTCGCGGCAGCCGACCGGCGGGCGACCTCGCCGGCCCAGGATTGTTTTGACTTCTCGCAAGCGCCGCGCGCGTTCATCCCCATCGCAGCGCCCAAAGGCCCGAAGTTCTTTCTCGAGCACAAGAACGACTACCGCATCCCCGACGACGAATAGAGCGGCTGCCCGGTGAGTACGCTCCCTCTCAGGCGGCTGGCGTCACTGGCACTTATTTTAGGCTTTAGCGGCTGTTCGGGCAGTGTGGCGTTGCCGTACATGCAGAACGGCGCGCCCCTCAATACGCTCAACGCAACTGGGGCCGGTAAGATCGAGCACATCGTCTACGTCGTGCAGGAGAATCGCAGCTTCGATAATCTCTTCCAGGGCTATCCCGGTGCCGATACCGTCGCCAGCGGTAAAGATTCGCTCGGCCATACGATTCGACTGCAACCGGCGAGCTTGTCCGACCAATACGATATCGATCACTCAGCGGCAGCCATGTTCGCTGCCTGCAACGGAAACGGCACCCTGCGGGGCACCCATTGCACGATGAGCGGCTTTAACAACGAGGAGTACTTCGGCGGGCCGCCCGGGATCAAACTTCCAATGTACGTGTACGTGCCGCACTCGGAGTCGAAACCGTATTTCGATATGGCGCACGAGTGGGTCGTGGCCGACCGGATGTTCCAATCCCATCTCGATGAGAGCTTCGTTGGCCACCAGTACATCATAGCTGCGCAGGCGCAACGAAGCGTCGATCTGCCTTTCGGTCTATGGGGTTGCGATGGCGGCCCGAGCGACCAGGTCGCAACCCTCAACCCGGACCGCACTGAGGCCATACGCAAACGGTCTGCTTCGATTACCAGACGCTCGGCGACGAGCTCGATAAGGCCGGCCTCTCATGGCGCTTCTACACGAGCAAATATGGCAGCCCCTCCAGCGGAGACGGAAGTTGGTGGTCGAGCTATCAAGCGGTTAGGCACATCCGCTACGGCCCCGACTGGAAGAAAGATATCATCACGCCGCAGCGGCGGTTCCTCACCGACGTTTCCGCCGGAAAGCTGGCAAAGTTCACCTGGATCACGCCCGTCTGCGACGATTCCGATCACGTGAACTGCGGCGGTGGCTACGGACCTTCGTGGGTAGCGGCCATCATCAATGCGATCGGCCGGAGCAAGTTCTGGAACACCACGGCGATCTTCGTGCAATGGGACGACTGGGTGGTCTCTACGACCACGTTCCTCCGTCCTATGAAAACTACGACGGCTTAGGTTTCCGCATCCCGCTGCTAATAATTTCACCCTACGCCAAGCATAACTACGTATCGCACGTGCAGTACGAAACGGCGAGCGTGCTGCGCTTCGCCGAGAACCTCTGGGGACTCGGTCAACTGGCCGCCGCCGATAAACGCGCCAACTCGCCGGCCGGTGACTGTTTCGATTTCACCCAGCAGCCGCGCAGATTCGTTCCGATCAAGGCACCCAAGCGCGCGCGATTCTTCCTCGAACAGCCTGAAGACTACCGCGCCCCCGACTACGAGTAAACTACTAAGCACGGTCATCCTGAGCGGAGTCGAAGGACGTTGTGGCTTGTCATCCTTCGCGGAGTCGAAGGACGTTGTGGCTTGTCATCCTGCGCGGAGTCGAAGGACGGTGATTACCAGATCGCCCTTCGACTGCGCTCCCTTCGGTCGCTTCGTTCGGGTCGACAACGCCGTAGCATCCTTCGACTCCGCTCAGGATGACAAACACTCCGTGCCGTCGCTCGGGATGACAACACTTCGTGCCGTCGCTCACAAGAACATAGGCGCGGCGCGCACGGGCTATTCGGTGTCGACGGGTTTGTATGAGGGCGGTTGGTGTTCGAAAAAGTCGCGTGAGTACTTTGCGGGAATCGGGGTGAAGGCGCGCGGCTTCTGGGTGAAGTCGAAGCTGTCGATGATGCTGGTGGCGCGGGTGTCGGTGGTGCCTAACTGGCCCAGCTCCCAAATGTTCTCGACGAACTTGAGGATGCTGCCGAACTCGTAGTTGGTATGCGAGATGTATCCCTCGGTCGATTGGCCTTCGCGCGCGTAGGGCGAGACGATGATCATCGGGACGCGAAAACCTAGGCCGCCCCACTTGTCGCGCAGCGGCGGCACCACGTGATCGTAGAAGCCTCCCCAGTCGTCCCAGACTACGATGATGGCCGTCGAGTCCCAATAGGGGCTGCCGCCGATTGCGTTGACGATGCTGGCGACCCACGACGGCCCGGTGTCCGAATGGGACGCCGGATGATCGGAGTTAATTTGATCGGGTACGACCCAGACCACGTTTGAAAGATTGCCTTGCGAGATATCGGCGAAGATCCGAGTCTGCGGGATTTTGACGTTGGTGGTCCACTCGGAGCCGTAGCGTACCGCGGCGATCATGTCGAAGGCGTTCCAGTAGCCGCCCGCGGTTCCACGCTTCAGTGCCGGCGCGTAATAGCTCCACGACAGCGATTTAGCATCGAGCAAATCGCGCAACGTCTCGTAGTTGCCGGAGCTGGGAAACTTGTTGGTGCAAGGAAAGGGTCCTCGATCGTACTCGTCTTTGACAGCTTTTCCGATCGCAACCAGCAGTGAGGTGACCGTTCCAGTGGCCGCGTCGCATCCCCACGGAGAGTTGGACGGATAATCCACCAGACTTTTGGTTTGTGCCGAGTCGATCATCGTACCGCCACGGATGAGATCCTGATGCGCGGTAAAGCTGCCGCTGCCTTGGGTTTGAAACATGTGATCGGCCAGAACGTACTGCTCGGCCATATCCCAATACGGCGCGAGCTGCGAGGGTTTTACGTACTGGTAGGGAGCTTCGCCGGCCTTCCCGGGGCAGTTTGCGCTGCCGCCTTCCAAGCTAAATCCGTTCATCTTCCCGTGATCGAGGTCGCGGATAAAACCTTTGTACGAGTGGCCGAAATCGCACGGCTCAGTTATACTGTGCTCCTTGAGCTGGACGATTTGGCCGCCGTGCATGCGGCCTTCCTTGGCTCCATCGGCGCCGGGGAAGGTTGCAAAGAAGTTGTCGAAGCTCCGGTTCTCTTGAACGATGATGACGACGTGCGAAATATAGCCCGAACCGCTGCTGGAGGTCGGCGAAAGCCGCTCCGGCAAGGCGAGGACGCCCGTTCCGGTTGCTGAACCGGCCGCGCACGAGGCTAGGCAGATGCCCGCAAGCGCAAGCGTCCAAAGATTTGAGGCAATACGAAGCCGACGTGCATACATGCGCTTTCTCCGAGTAGGGCCCGCCGCTCTTCGACGCAAGCAGGCCGCCTACCCACCGCCGATGAAAACCGAGCTGGGGGTAGCTGCCATGACGTTAGCCCGTGCCACTCTATCGGGTTGTCTGCTTTTAGTCGTCGCCGCCTGCAGTTCCAACGCCACAGCGCAGCGCCGGCCCAGCCGCCCCTACCGATGGCTCGCCGCGTCGCCACCGGCGCGACGCAGCACCCGATCTCCAACCTGATCGTGGTCGTGCAAGAGAGCCGGAGCTTCGATAATCTCTTTGCGGGTTATCCGGGCGCCGACGCCCCAACCTCCGGCATGACTAAATCGGGAAAAACCGTTCCGCTGAAGTCCATTGGCCTCGCGCAGCCTCCGTGCAAGATTCGCGGGGAGTATTTCCGCATCGCATACGACGACGGAAAGATGGATGGATGGAATCTGCTCGATCCCAAACACCCTCTTTGTCCGTACACCCATGTGAACCGCGGCGACGCAGCCGTACTGGAGCTTAGCGAAGCGCTTCGCGATCGGTGACCACATGTTCTCATCGACTACGTTTGGAAGCTTCGTGAACCAAATCTATCTGATTTCCGGCACGACCCTTGTCGCACCGCAAACCTATGATCTCGGAATGCCCGACAAACAACCCTTTGGGTGTGATGCGCCGCCGGGAACGGTCACGGCGGTGCTCAAGAAGGGTCGCATCGAACGCTTTGGCGGTCCGTTCCCGTGCTTTACGCAGTTCAACACAATGGCCTATCTGCTGGATAACGCGCACGTTACTTGGCGCTACTACTACGGTGGACCGGCCACGACGTGGAATCCCTACGAAACGATCAAGTACGTCTTCGGCGGGTCCGACTGGACGCACGACATGAGCGCGCCGGCGACGAACATGCTCTCCGACATTGCGAACGGAAAGCTCGCTTCAGTTTCATGGGTGGCCTCACCCCGCAACGATTCCGATGCACCCGAGAACAGCGGCGGCCCAAGATGGGTGTCCTCGATCGTCAAGGCGTTGCAGAAGAGCAATTATTGGGCGCACTCGGCGGTCGTCGTCGTGTGGGCCGATGAGGGGAATGGTCAGTTTTACGATGACGTGGCGCCGCCGCAGCTCGATCCAATGGGACTCGGTTTCCGCGTGCCGTTAATCGTCGTTTCGCCATTCGCGAAGCGCAGCTACGTCTCGCACACGCAGTACGAGTTCGGCAGCATCTTGAAGTTTATCGAGGAGAACTGGGACTTACCGTCTTTGGGCGGCGCTGCTACCGATCAGCGCGCGAACAGCATCTCGGATATCTTCGACTTCAGCCGCTAGAGGTCGGCGTGGGCGCGGGGGAAGATCCTGCGGCAGCACGGAGGCGATCGAGCTCCTTGCCGAGATAGTCGGGTTCGCCGGCGGTTTCGTGTTGACCGTACTCGGCCGCGTCGAATAGCCAGCCAGGCAGCATATCGGGGAGACCGATCTCGTCGTTCTGCACGTCGAACTCGAAAGCGATCGGCGGATCGTCGTAGGTCCAGACGGCCCGCGTTACCACCCAGCATCCGAGAACGTTGCGGAAGTAGACGTTGACGTCGGTCGGGCTTATCGGCGCTTTCGGCGTGGGCGCGTACTTGCCGACGAAGTGCGCCTTCCATAGGTCGTAGGTGTGTACGTCGATCCAAAGATCGCGCAGATTGTGTCTCTCGGGATCGCTGCGCGGGTGCATCTCCAAGTGATATGCTTGGTGCCCGTTGACGTTTTCGATTGGAACGGGACCCGCTTTAGGAAGCGCAATCGTATAGGGCGCTTGCGCGATCGCAACGACCGTCGCGATCGTCTTCAATCCGGCCATGTCGGGCACCATCATGATGCCGTTGCCGGCAGGCGCAACGTGCACGGACGAGCGCAGCGTCCAAGCAAACGGTCCCAAAAACTCGGGGAGAATCATCGCGGGGGGAACTCTTCCGCTGGGGATCGGGTTGCTAACGTTCTCCAGACCGTCGGCGAGGCGCACGGCATAGCGGTGCGCTTCTACCGAAGACTGCTCGCCGGTGTAATAGCCCATCGGGGTTGCCCGAATATGCCAGGTGGCCGTCCAGATCGCATAGGGGGGCACCCGATATGACTGCAGACGGCGGAAGGCCGCATCGAAAATCTGCTGCGGGGTCATCGGCGGTAAAGAGAGCTGCGCGGTGGATGGTTGCGGCGGCGAAGGCTCCAGCACGATTTTCATCGCGTTGAAATCGACCGTGTATGCGTAGTGCTTCAAAAAGTCGTTCGAAACGGCGCCCCACAGCGTGAAAGGGAAGAGGCCGAACGGCGACCCTTGCGGCGTGAAAAGCCCCGGCACGTTGGGCTGTACGGCCGATCCCACCGCGATGCGCTCGGCAACGAACGGCACCCCCGTCACCGCGCCCCCGCCTCCCATGCCGGTAGCTGCATGCGCTTGGTCCAAGGAAATGCCGGCGATCTTGATTAGCTGCGCCGATGGCATCAAGCCGCCCCCGGCCAGCCCCGAATCGAAGAGAAAGAGCCCCTCGGGTGCGTCGTTGACTTCAGCCCGCGCGATGACAAAATGATCTCCGACGAGATAGCAAGGCACGATTGCCGCCTGCGCCGCTTCCGCCGCCGCTTGGAACGCAGCCGAAATCTGCGGCGAACGTGGACGAAGAATCAGCTGGTTGTGCGGGTAGTCGATCGTTACCAAGAAACGCTCGAAGTACGTCGTACCGACGACACCGTCGATCCGGAGGTTCCCGAAGAGTGCTTCGGCGTGGGTCGGGAAAACGTGCACCGGGACGTCGTAAGCGATCGCGCTGCCCAACGCAAGGGATTGAAGTTTTCCGTTCCGCATTGCGGCCCGCTCGCCGCCGGCGAAGATACCCGTGCCGCCTTTTATCGTCTTTACGCCGATGCCGGCGGCAAAACTCGGTTCCAGGGCGACGTCCGCACCGGTGTCAACGAGAAAGTTGGCGGTTTTGCCGTTCGCGACGACGCGCACGACCGGCAGCGGATCCGCCGTGACGAAGGGAACGACGCTCTCGTTCCCAGCCACGCTCGCGCGTCGCGCGGCCTCGGCCCGTCGGCGCTCGAGTTCGGCCATCAACCGCATCGCGCGCGGGTTCCGCGGATCCATCGCCAGCACGGTGTCGAGCAGCGGTTCTGCCGCTGCCAGATTGTTTTGGTATAAACGGATCGTTCCCAGGCCCAACTGCGCGTCGCGATCCGAGGGATGCATTTGCAGGGCCGTTTCATACGCCGAGGCCGCCGCGGTAAACTCCCCCAGCGCGAAGAGCGAAGTGGCCGAGGTGTCCTGCGTGGCGGCAGAAGAAGTCACCGCGACGAGGGTAATCGCGAGCACCGAAAGGCTCAGTTTGACCATGACTTCTTTTACTTCAAACCCCTCCCCACAGTTACGAACCGTTTCGCGTAAAGGCGTGCTGGAACTAAGGCGTCGTCGGCGCACCGAAGCGCGGCAAAACTTTCTGGCCTATGCCAGACGCTACGAAGTCCGAGGCGATCGCGTATTCCATCACGTTGAAGTGAGCGTCTTCACCAATCTGGTTGGCACGACGCTCGAGCGCCAGTTCAAACTCGCGGGCGACACGCTTACGATACGTACGCTGCCGCCCGAGATCTGGGGCAACTCGAACCTGCTCGTCTGGAAACGCGCCTAAGCAGTCCTCCGCTATTGCGATTGAAGCGTCAAGTTGTCGGTATTGACGGCGTAGTTGCCGGCAGCGACGCGCCCATTCGGATTCGCGCAAATGATGCCGAAGTTGGGCCCGTAGATAACGACCAGGCCGGGTGGTCCGCACGGAACCTGCTGCAGACCGTAGTTCGACAGTAAGGTCGCACCCGGACTGCCGGTATTGATCGCGTAGGATGTATAGGTTTGATTCGCATAGACGATCGAACCCATTACGGCAGCGGTCGCTGCCCCAACTGCAAAGGGTCCCCAGAATCCACCACCCCAATACGCTCCGACCGGCGCCCAAACGACACCCCGATTCCATCCCCAGGCGGGGTAGTAGACGGGGTTCGCCACCACGCGGCCACCGTAGTAGTAGCTGTTCCTACCGTTATTATTGTAATGATATTGTGAGGTCGTGCCGGTATTCTTATTATAGACGGTCATGTTACCGGTGTTCTTGTTGTACACCGCGGCGTTGCCGGTGTTCTTATTATAGGCGCCCGCTGAGTTGTGCCCGTTGTAAGCACCGCTGTTGTAGTTGGTGTTGTTCCTATTGTACGTCGTAGAATTGTTCGTGTTCGTGTGGTACTGCGTTGCCGTGTTCGTGCTCTTATTGTAGGTCGTGGCCGTGCCGGTGTTCCTATTGTAGGCGGCGGCGTTGCCAGTGTTCTTATTGTAGGCGGCGGCTCCGTTATTGCCCCTTGCAGTCTGAGTTGGTACGTCGTTGCTCATGTTGAAGCCGCGGCCCTGATTTGGTGCCGTACGCGTCGCGCCCCCGGTGCGCGGCGCCGAGTGGACTGCGCCGCGGCCGCCACGCTGCGCTGAGACTGCTAACGGCGCCGTCACGAGCGCGAAAAGAAGGACGATCGATAGAGTTCTCATTGTGTCGGCTCCTGGTCGAGCTTGCCGTTTCCGGTTACGTAGGTTCCTTTTGCCGTCTGGACCGCGAAGAGCACGGAGTGCGGGGCGATCTTCGTCGTCGAAAGCGGTAACGGCTGATCCTGATCGGTCAGGTTGAAGTAGAAAGTGGCCGTCCTGAACGGGACGGTGTGCCGTTTTCCGTCCTGGAGGAGCGAGAAACCGCCGCCCGTGCAGCGAATGATTGCCCCGTCTTGAGAGCAGTCACCACCCTTGATGGCGACCGTCGTCACCTTGTCGGCTGATGTCAAAGTCAGCGTCTTATTTGCGACTTTTAAAATTACGCCGGCGTACGTCTGCACGGAACCGTCCCTCTGCTGGATCCTGACGGTACCGGTCGCCAGCGCCGGTGCGCTCAGAGCGAGCACCAACGCGACGACGATCGGTCCAACTGGCCTCATGATTCTATCCTTTCGCGGGGATGCAGCCACAATCCGCAGCGCGCAGCCCGTATGGCGCACGCGAACCTTTGCCTGGCCCCTCATTAGATTCAATGGTAGCACTCAAGACGCCGTCCAGGAAGGCTACCCCCAGCCAAGCGCTCAGCTGCTAAGCACGAAAGCCGCGATATCGCGCCACAGTAAGGAACTGATCGCTCCTCACTGGTATCCAATCCCCCGACGATGTGGGAAGCGATTAGTGCGGTTGCCACAGTTTTCACTGGTATAGTGATCGCCGTGACGGTTCTCGTGGGATCTCGGCAGCTGCGAGCAATGAATCGCCAGTTGGAGCATTTTCAGAGTGCGACGCAGCTCGATGGGACACTGAAAGTTTACGAGATCTTGATCGGGCGGCAGTTTCAGGAAGCCCAGCACTTCGTTTTCAACGAGCTCTCCGATCGGTTACGAGACGAGCGCTATCGATCCGACGCCGAAAACGTCTCGAATCTTGATCTTTCCCTTCATAAGGAACGATTCTTGCTGCACGTGTACGAAGAGATTGGTGCATTAGTTCGGCACAAGCTGCTAAACTCCGATGTCATTTACGACGTCTTTAGCTCGCTGATCATCGGAGCATGGAACAGGATGAGCCAGCTGATTGCTGTGCAACGTCAAAACTATGGCGGTGACGAACTTTGGGAAAACTTCGAATACCTCTACCGAGGCGCGATGCAAGCCGAGGCGTTGCCGGCGCCCGGTACGCGCACGTCGTCAAGTATCTGACATCAGGGCGAGAACGAAAAAACCGTGCCGTGACCGTACGTACCACCACCGAGTGTCGTGCCGTAGAGCGCGCCGCCCACGTCGGTCACCCCCGCTGCCGGAACTGCACCGTCGTTCGGATACCCGTTGAAGCTGTGCAGCACGGTTTCCGTACTGACGCTCTCTCTTAGGGCTAGAAGCGGCTGGCCCGAGCCTGGCGCAACGAAAGGAGCGATCTGCGACGCGCCGCAGCCGCTTACAAAAGCCGCAGCCACGTAAGTGGCAAAAGCGCGTCGTATAAGATGCCCGCCGAGCTGAGCCTTTTGTGGCCCAGTTATCGTTCGATTACCGATTGCGTGAGCGCGGTGGGATCGGCGATGAGATCGATCGCATTGATGCGATTGCCCAGTATCCTAAAGCGGAACGCAACGCGCACCTCCCCCTCATGCATCCACGCCGCTCCCGGTTCGCCGTCGATCAATACGGCTTGCGCAGCGCGGGCGCGTCCCAAGAACGTGCGAGCAACCGCATCCGCGCCTTCGATACCAGCCTGCAGACGATCGTTCTGCCAGTAGGCCGCACCGCCCATCGCCACCACCGCCGCATCCGCGTGAAGTGTCGCGCCCGGATCGAGCAGCGCGAGCAGCGTGGAGAAGTTGCCCGCCCGTGAGGCTTCGAGAAACGCGCGCACGAGTTCGTCGTGCCGCTGGGTCACTGCATCGTGCGCGCCGGATGCGCCGCGCACGCGACGGCGCGCGCGGCTTGCGAGTTGCCGCGCTGCTTCGGGCGTCCTACCGACGATCGCGGCGATGTCATCGAAGGGCACGTCGAACATGTCGTGCAGCACAAATGCGACGCGTTCTGCCGGCGGCAGCGCATCGAGCAGGATCAGCAGGGCCAGACCGATCGAATCGGCGAGCATGGCTTCCTCTTCAGGGCGCTCGCCGGGAGCGACTGCTGCAACGTCGTGACGCGGATCATCCGGAGTCAAGTGCTCGCGCCGGCTTTCGCGTCGCTTCAGCGCGTCGAAGCAGACGCGGGCAACAACGGTCGTAAGCCAGCCTTCGAGATTCGCAACCCGCGCAGTGTCTGCGCGGCTGATGCGCAGCCAGCTCTCCTGCAGCGCGTCGTCGGACTCTGCGGCCGATCCGAGTATTCGTAGCGCAATCCGCTGCAAGCGCGGGCGAGCCGCCTCAAAGCGCTCCGCGAGCCACTCCGCATCCTTCATGAATCGCCTTTCTGGGGCGCCCGTCACGTTTCACCGCGCTCGATCCGTCATATGGACGAAAGGAGTATGAAAATCTTGAAGGACGTTTCCCTAATAGTCTATTCCGTTGCCGACCTGACCAAAGCCAAGCGATTCTTTGGCGAGCTTATCGGGGCTGACCCCTATGCCGATACCTCCCGCTACGTCGGCTACAAGTGCGGCGATATGGAAATCGGGCTCGTTCCGAGCGGAGATAAAGGCGAAGCGAACGCGCTCGCTTACTGGACCGTGAGCGACATCGCGGCGAGCGTGGAAGCGCTCGTAGCCGCGGGCGGCACGGTCGTGCAGGAGATCACCGACGTCGCCTATGGACTACTGGTCGCCAGTGTCAAAGACCCCAACGGCTCGATCGTAGGCTTACGGCAATTTCCCAAGGGCTAAAGGATGTTCGCTAAGCCGGACTATCCTAGTCCTCGACCGCTGCCTTGAGACGGTTCAATGCGTCGTCCCATTGCTCGGAAATTTGCGTCAGGTAGCGACGGACCTGGTCCAAACGCTTGGGCTCGAGCTTCCAAATCCGCTCCCGGCTGCGGCGTTCGCTTCGGACGAGCCCCGCTTTGTGGAGGGCGTGCAGGTGCTTCGTGACTGCTTGCCTCGAAATACCGGCGCCCTCCGCGAGTTTAGTAATCGAAAGCGGACCACCCTTGCAGAGCTTTCTGACGATCTGCAGACGCGATTCGTCGCCCAGCGCCGCAAGGATCGGCGCAACGCTCATGGTTGCGACTGAACGTACCTCTCGATGATTTGCGACATCAGGGCCCAGCCTTCATCGTTTGCCTCGAAGGCATCGGCTCGGCGCTCGATTGGAATCGCGTCGAATCCCGACTCTACAATCGTGAGCGTGGTGCCGCCCTCGGCCGGCTCGAGCGTGAATGTCACGAGGGTCATCGGTTCCCTTGAGTAATCCACCGTGCGGTCGATCGCAAAGGGATGCCAGCGAAACGAAAACAGGCTGATAGGCTCGAGTCGCTCGACGAAAAACGCCATCGGCATGCCGGTGTACTTCTCTTGCACCTTTGCCACTTCGCTATCGACGATTGTCGGCTTGATTCTCCCTTGCAGCTCTGCGCCCGCGGCAAAACTTCCCTCAAACTCCACGCCGAACCAACGGCCGAACTCGCCGGCGTCGCTGATGGCGCGCCATACCCTCTCTTGCGGCGCGCGTAAGAACACGCGTTTTGCTATTCGATCGGTAGACGATATCATGCGCAACCTCCTGGTTGCATATTAGGTTACCACGTGCGCTTTCAAAGCGCAACCCTGGGGTTGCATTTCATTGGGGGCATTGCCGCCGCGATGAGGCCGGAGGCTTTGAGCCGAAGACCTTAATCGCTAATCCGTTCATCGATCGAGGAGCAGAGCAGATGAGGGTTTTAAAAAATGCCCGGGGTGGCATAAGCAAGCACGCGATCGGCGGCGATGGCGCGGCTTATTCAGGAAACGGTGAAATCGTTATTTCGTGGCAGTAAGCGAACGTAATCTTATGGCCGGTGCATCGGCGCGTGCTCGTTCATCGTTCGCCTTCGACTGGACCATGGCGGTCCTGGGCGTGCTCCTCATGGGCGGACTTCTACTCGATGGCTGGGCTCATTCGCACGGCGAAGTCGATCAAAGCTTTCTGACACCGTGGCACGCGTTGCTTTACGGCGCGATGGCGCTCAATGGTCTTGCGTTGCTCGGCGCGGGAATCGCCGGACTGCGCAAGGGCTATCCGGTGCATAATGCGCTGCCGCCGGGGTACTGGAGTGCGGCGATTGGCGTACTTTCCTTCGTTATCGGCGGGGGCTTCGATGCTTGGTGGCACACGCGATTTGGCATTGAGTCGGGCGTCGTCTTGCTCGTCAGCCCTCCGCATCTCATTTTGGCGCTTTCGGCTGCCCTGATCTTCAGCGGGCCGCTCTTCTCGATCGGAAGCCAATACGGCCGCGATGCCGGCGGATGGAAGCGCATCGGTCCCGCCGTGCTCTCGACGTGGGCATTGATGACGCTCGTTGGTTTCTTCCTCGCGTACGCGCAACCAATCGAGGACGGCTTTACGCCGCAGACGATCCGGCCCAGCACCGGCGACGCGGTCTATCCGATGCTTTATATCGCCGATGCGCGCGGAACGCTTACTCGCATCCCGCTTCCCCCCAAGGTTGATCTGTTCGGCGTTGACGTTTCGCCCGACGGTAAACATCTAGTCTACCGCGTCAACCGTTATCAGGATCCGAACTCGCTACCGCCCAGCGATCTTTACGTCGCGAACCTGGACGGAAGCAGCGCGGTGCGTGTCACGGATTCCGGAAATCACGACACTCAGCCGAAGTGGTCACCCGACGGGAAGTCGATTGCATACGTCTCGATGCCGGCCGAAAGCTCGGGTAAGTTTGGAATCGATCTCGTTAGCCCCGATGGCAAGCATACCAGTTCGGTGATCGCGCAAATCGTGACGATTAACGAGCTCGCATGGTCTCCCGACGGGCGTTCGATCGCGTATGGATCGCGCAAGGGTACTACCGCGATGATCGGCGTCGTTGACGTTGCCGGCAAAACAACGCACTGGCTTCCCGTCACAGCCAACGCGGGCAGCCCGGTGTGGACACGCAGCGGAATAGTCTTCGCGGCGAACGATGGCGCAATTCGCAGCGCATCGATTGACGGTAGCAAGCTGCACACGCTCGTTACGAAGAGCGACGGCACGCCATCGGTCTCTCCCGACGGGCGACGTCTCGCGTATCTCGCCCAGGACTTGGGCAGCGAGCAGCTCTGGGTCGCCAACGCCGACGGGTCCAAGGCGCGCGATCTTTCGCAACTGTCGGGACTCGACGTGCAGGACGTGACCTGGACGCGGGACGGGCGCCTGGTCTTCAGCGCGCGCGGGCGCAGCGATCAGGTACACGCAGGCCTCGGGCCGGAGTTGGCGCTCACAGCGCTAATTCTCGAGGGCATCCTCGTCGCGGGAGCCGTGCTCTTGCTGGTTCGCCGCTGGAATGTGCCGTTCGGGGCGCTGACCCTGGTGTTAACGTGGTTCTCGTTAGCGATGGCGGTGCAGACCGACCTCTACGTCTACGCGATTGCCGGATTTATCACCGGCGTGGCGGCGGACGTTGCGGTCGCAACCCTACGCGAGCGACTGCGCGCTGGAGGCCCGTACTACGCCATGGGTTTTGGCGTTCCGACGCTCTTCACCGCGCTCTTTCTGATCGTCACCGTGCAAACGGCCGGCGGCAAGAGCGGCTGGGTGTGGAACCTGCTGTTGGGCGCGCCGTTGCTCGCCGGCGCTGCGGGACTTTTTCTCGCTTACTGCTTCGACTCGCCGATCGAAAAGGCTTCGCCGAGCATTGCGGTGGAATCATAGCTCTATGAAAGCTTTGCTAAGAGCGCGTCTCCTCGTCATTGCGGCCTGCATCCTTTTAGGATCGCTCGGAGCCTTGGCCGGACGCGCCATCGCAGCTCAGGCAGCCACGGTGGGTGGAATTGCGATCTACCAACCGTCAACGGTCTCCTCGAAGACTGACGACACTTACGTTCTCTTTCATACCGCGAACTCGATCAAGGACGTGAACGCTTTTTACGTGCGGACGCTTGCAAACGGAGGCTGGTCGGTTCAAGGGCATACTACGAGTTCGGCCGGTGCGTCGATTACGGCGAAGCGCGGCGATCAGGGCGTGACAATCTCGATCTACCCCGCTTACGGCGGGACATCCGTGTCGGTCAGCCGTTACCCCTGGAAGAAACACTGAATCGCGGCTCTTTTATAGAAGGGCCGGAGCGTCTCGCGCCCAACAACCCCTTGAAATTTCTATCGCTCGTGAGAGAGCACGCGTTCAACGTGCCGACGATGATGAACTAGCAAGAAAGGGTTTAACCGCCTTGTCGCTGCTCAGATGGTGTCGCGCCTCGGTGCTCGCACTGACCGCGCTTACGATAGCTGCGTGTTCTTCGGGTAACCCCGGCTCGGTTCCATCGGCGCGGCAGAACGCCTTCGCCACGTCTCGATCCGCTGCTGCATCGGGCCCAATCCAGCACGTCGTCGTCATAATTCAAGAGAACCGCAGTTTCGATAATCTATTCGCAACCTTCCCGGGCGCTGACGGCACGACCAAGGGTAAGTTGAGCGGCGGCAAGAGCATCAAGTTAACGGAGACCAATCTTGCGCAGACCTGCGACTTTGGGCACTCCTACCAGGGATTCAAGCGAGATTACAACGGCGGGAAGATGGACGGGTTCAACTTGGAGGGAGGCAACGGTTCGTGCCCCTCGCCTGTAGGCACTGCGCCTTACCAGTATGTCAATCCGACCCAAATCGCACCCTATTGGGACATGGCCGGTCAGTATGTCCTCGCCGATCATATGTTTCAAACCCAAGGCAGCGGCAGCTATACCGGGCACCAAGATCTCATCCGCGGCGGCACCACCATCGATTCTGGACAAACGGAAAGTTTAGTGGACTATCCTTCGGCGGTGCCATGGGGATGCGACGCACCGACGAAACCGAAGATGACGGTAACGTCCTTGCTTTTCTGGACCGGGTCGAAAATCATGGCAAAGCACGATCGCGGTCCATTTCCGTGCACGAACAAATTTCCGTCCTCCGGCGTCTACTATGAGACGTTGCGCGATCTGCTCGACGAAAACTCGCTTTCCTGGAAATACTACACCCCGGCTGTGGCTCACGCGGGCTCGGGCGAGTACTGGAATGCGTTCGACATGATTGCGTCGGTACGATTTGGCCCCGAATGGTGCGTCAACGTAACCTGCACCGCAAAGGGTGAGATGCAGATCTTCAACGACATCTCGAGCGGCTCGCTCCCCGCCGTTTCGTGGGTCATACCCGACGAAGCAAACTCCGATCATCCCGGCTCGGGATCCGACACCGGCCCGTCCTGGGTGGCTAGTGTCGTCAACGCGATCGGCGACAGCCCGTATTGGTCGTCCACCGCGATCGTTATCACCTGGGACGACTGGGGCGGCTTCTACGATCACGTTAAGCCGAAATTCTTCGACCATTGGGGCGGCTTGGGTTTCCGTGTACCGATGATTGTCGTTTCGCCCTACGCGCGCGAAGCCGTGCGGAGTAAACCGGGTTATATTTCGCATACCCAGTACGAGTTTGGGAGCATAGTGCGCTTCATCGAAGACACCTGGAACTTGCCGCGGCTCGGGACGACCGACGTGCGTGCTACGAGCATCGCCAACTGTCTCGACTTCAGCCAACCCGCAAGAAAGTTCCAAGATATTCAGTCAACCTACTCGCGCACCTATTTCGAGCATCAGCCTCCATCGAACAAACCCGTCGACACCGAATAAGGCGCGGGAGGTTATAGCGCGTGAGTTTGGAGTGCCACGCCCGAGCGCCGTGCTTTCCTGCGTTCGAGCAGAAAGTGCCAGTCAGAAAG
This sequence comes from Candidatus Cybelea sp., assembly GCA_049696515.1. GTDB lineage: Bacteria > Vulcanimicrobiota > Vulcanimicrobiia > Vulcanimicrobiales > Vulcanimicrobiaceae > Cybelea. The sequence continues at coordinate 25,486 of JBAVTZ010000126.1, forward strand.
GCATCCAGCGGGGCGCCGGCAGCGTACTACCAACATGAAATGGTCGTTATGGGGTCTCGCATTGAGCGTTTTGACATGCGCGATCGCGCTACCCGCTCTCTCAGCGAAGCCCGCTCCAACGCCGCTGTCGCCACTCGATGGAGCCGCCGATTGGATCAACGGGCGTGCAAGGGGGCTGGATCTTCGCGGTAAGGTGGTCGTCCTCGACGTTTTCACCGTTGATTGTTCGAACTGCCAAAACGTAGTCCCGGCATTGCGGCAGCTGTATACGAAGGACCGCGCTCGCGGCCTACGAGTGGTTGGGATTCATGCGCCGGAGACGCCGGCCGAGCGGTCGCGGCCCTATGTCGAGCAAAGCCTGGTGCGTCAGGGCATCATCTGGCCGGTTGCCGTCGATAACGGTTTTGCGCTCTGGCGGGCGTATAACATTCAAGAATGGCCAACCGAGCTTTTCTACGATCGGTACGGACGCCTGCGTAAAGTGATCGTCGGAGACGGTCAAGACGAAGATGTGCGGGCGACTGCGGAATCGTTACTCGATTCCTGATGGTCGCCCACTCGACCCGTACGCGCTAACCTACGTCGAACGCGTGCACGACCCCTTAAAGACTGGTTGCGCGGCCGTCGCCGACGGATAGCCGTTAAAGGTAAACGCGTTTTGGTTGGTGCGAACGGTTTCGCTGCGTCCGAGTTTGCCGTCGGCGCTCGCCTGATCGGTCCATTGTTCGGTGTTTCCGGTCCATGGCTGCGCGGATGACGTGGTCCAGCTAGCTTGACTATCGAGTTGGGTTTGGACGTAACGATTGCTCTTTGAATCGTACGAAATCGCAATGTTAACCCCGTACGGCGTTGTCATCTTGCCCTGCGGCGGAACATTGACCCATCCGCGCAAAATGTCGCTGTCGAGCGTATAGGTCACCGTTGCGTTGCTCGCGGGCTGGCCGACCGGCCCAGCCTGACAAGACCAAGTGCCGACGTAATACTGCAGAGCACCCACGCCGCTTGTTGATTGCGCGGCCGCCGGGGCCGCCATTATTGCGGCCAAAACAAAAAATCCCAAAGTCGTTCTCAAGGAATGCCTACCTTTCCAGCAGGCCGCTAGGCCTGCCGTTTGGCAGTTCTCCAAACGACCGGGCTTTCCCTAATCCTGGTTTTTGGCTGCCGCGCTGGGTATTACGTTTGGATTGTGCTCCGCGAACGCGCCGAGCGGATTCGGGACGAGCCAAACCTGCAGATCCCAGATCGCCGGGAAGGAGAAGACAAACCCTACGTCAGCCGGAGTTTGGGCTGCAGGAATCCCGAGGCGCTTCCACCCCTTGAGCTTGCCCAGCTTTACGACGTCCGCTGCGGTGGGGTTATCGACCGAGCCACCGACTCTTGTCACGGCTTTATCACCGGCGCCGCCATACTGCAATCCCGAGGCCGTCTTAATGCCGAAGTGAACGTGCGCCGGCGAGAAGTCGATCCAGCGCTCGGGCGAAACGCCCCAAACGGTTGGACGAGCCCGCGAGCCGCTTTGCAGCACCGAGAAGTCCGCGCCGATCAGCCGGCCGTTGACGTCGTACCAGAGTTGGCTCGGTCGCGTCGGATCGCTCTGCCAGTTGCTGGTGTCTACCCAGCTGATCGCGCCGGTTTGATCCTCGTCCGTATACCGAAAATATCCCGCCGCAGCCGCCTTGGCGGTCGTGCCGAAACGAGTCTGCAGATCGCTGCTAATCGAGCTTACGAACTGCTTTTCGCCGGCCGATTCAGGCGGTGCGGCGGTTGGCGCGGGCGTTGGGGTCGGCGCCGCCGCACGTACGGCACCGGAGGCCGCGAAAGCCACGCAAAAAACCATCAGTGCGCAGTTTACCAAGTTTCTCATGGCTGTTGCGATTCCAGGTCTGAAAGCACCGTCCTCTCGTTCGGTTTGTCTCAGCTCGATAATCGAAGCAATGTGCCTGTAAGTATGCTCTTTGTTCGAGCGAATTGATGAAAGTAGTTGATGCGTTCAAGGCTCATCTCAGCCTGGGCTGCTACCGTCGTTTGCATGACGGCCGAAGATCTTGAAGCTTCCATTCAATCCGTTAAGCGCTGGGCTCGCGAAGCGATCGATCGAATCATCTACGCCGGCACTCGCCCGGTATCGAGCTGCTCCACCGTCGAAGCGGCCATGCGCGAGGCCGCGATCGCGCGGGGAAACACGATTATGTACTCGGCGGAGATTACCGAGATAGAGTCAGTGTCGGCATATGTAAGCGAGTGTTTGAACGCCGATCGCAATCGTCAAGGGCGACCGCCGGCCCCGTCCTGGCGCCATGAATGGGCGCTAGAACGCTTTGGCGTGCAGGCTTCGCAGCGTGGCTAAAACTTCCGCTGCATTCCAGCCGTCCAACGGTGCCCATCGAACCGGGGACGTCGCGAGAGCTCCACCGTAGTTGAAATAATCGACTGCATGTGCAGGTACGGGCCGATCCCAGCGTTCGGACTAGGGCGGCCGCTTCCATCGTCGAATCCACGTGATCCTAGGGGAGGCTCACGCATGGAACAGGCACAGGGGCAGCGGCGATCGTACGCCGGGATCATCGCATTGGCGGTTGCCGTCGTCATCGCGATTTCGATGGTTGTTTCGTACAACAGCCTCGTCACGCTCGATCAAGCGGTTCAAGCACAATGGGGTCAGGTGCAGAACGTCTATCAGCGCCGCGCCGACCTCGTGCCGAATCTGGTTGCCACCGTCAAAGGGGCGGCAAACTTTGAAAAGAGCACCTACATCGCCGTAACCCAAGCGCGCGCCTCGGTCGGGCAAGTTCCGCCCGACGTCCTGAAAAACGCGCCTAACGACCAAGCCGCAATGAGTCAATTTCAGCAAGCTCAGGACAATCTGGGTGGAGCGCTTTCGCGACTGCTCGTCACCGTCGAGAACTATCCGCAGCTCAAGGCGAACGAGAACTTCCTGACGCTCCAAGCGCAGCTCGAAGGTACCGAAAACCGAATCGCCGTGGAGCGGCGCCGCTACAACGAGGCGGCGCAGGCCTTCAACACGCGACGCAATACGTTTCCGACCACACTCTTTGCCGGTCTCTTCGGCTCGCGCTTTGCCAGTAAGTCGTACTTCCAGGCCAACCCCGGTGCGCAGAATGCGCCGCAGGTCAACTTCCCTTGAAGCCGCTCGACGGCGGCCGCATTCGCCGAGCCATTGGCGAGGCCGAAGCCGGCACCACCGGACGTATCGGCGTGCGGCTAACACCCGAAGTGACGACCGACCCGCTCGAATCGGCGCGCACCCAGTTTCGCGCCGCCAAGCTTCACCAACACCCACCTCGCAACGCCGTTGTCTTCCTCGTCGCTCCGAATGCCCGACGTTTCGCCGTCTTTGGCGACGAAGCAATCCACCAGCGTGTCGGCGATGAGTTTTGGTCGCAGTTAGTCGCCGAGATGATGCCCTACTTCGCGCAAGAACGGTCCACGGACGGGTTGCTGCTTGGGATCGCCCGTATCGGCGAACAACTACGAACCCATTTTCCGAGCGAGGCGAAGGTCTGATGCTCGGCGCGCTTCTCCTGACGACGCTCGCGGCGCTGGTTCCGATACCAGCCATGCCGACCCAGCCCGCAACCGACACCGCCGGCGTTCTCAGCGCGACGACGTTACAGCGTCTTAACACTGAGCTTACGAGCTATCACAGCGCGACCGGTCACCGCATTTTGGTCTGGATCGGCGAGACGACCGGCGACGTGCCACTCGAAGACTGGACGATTAAAGCCGCTGAGAAGTGGAAGCCTGGAAACAAGCAACGCGACGACGGCGCCATACTCTTTGCCTTCATGCGGGACCACAAGGTGCGAATCGAAGTCGGCTACGGGCTTGAGGGTTCGCTGACCGACGCAGATGCGAGCCGCATCATCCAAGAGACGATCCTGCCGCGGATGCGCGCTGGTGACGTTGATGGCGCCATTGCCGGCGGAGTGGATCGCATGTTGCTGACGATCACGCCTTCGTTCAAAGGCGCGAACCAAGTTCCACCGAGCTCACCGGCGAACGCCAAGAACTCAATCGTCAATTTGATGGCGTTTTCGATAATCGGCATTTTCTTGCTGTTGTGGTTCGGGATTTTCGTATTCGCGATCGCGCGCTCTGGGCGCCGCGGCGCGTGGTATGGCAGCGGCGGAGGCCTGTGGTGGGGTGGCGGCGGTGGATCGAGTGGCGGCGGCGGTTTTTCGGGTGGCGGCTTCGGCGGAAGTTTTGGTGGAGGAGGCGCCTCCGGAAGTTGGTAGCCGCGTTCGTGCTTTTAGCCGCGCTTGCGGTGAGCACGGCCGCCGGAAACCCGCAAACGCAAGCAACGCCGGCGCCGGGGATCGCCGAGCTCGGGGTTGCCTTACCCGCGGTGGGAGGGCGGCGTTGGCCCAGAATTCTCAAGAACTATTACAACCCAGCGGTCATGGAAGATATCCGGGACAATCTGCATGCGACCTACGTGCGCACCGGCTGGATTCCCGACGGGTTGGCCTGGGAAACTCATCGCTGGCGCCGCGAAGATCAGGGCCTGGATGCGATCTGCAGCGCCGGCCTGCGCGTCATGATCATCGTACCTCCGCCGCAGGACGATAAGAAAGGCGAAGAGGATCTCGCGGCCAACATCACCGAGTTCTTTGCGCGCTATACGGCGCGAGAGTTTGGCTGTTTACGCTGGGCAGAGATCGCAAACGAAGCCGATCTTCGGGCCAACGGCTTTGCCGACGTGAAGGAGTACGCAGCCTTTTACCAGCGGATCGCTCCGACGGTTGCCGGTTTTGGGGTAAAGGTCATCACCACCGGCACGTCCGGCAGCGATCTACCCTGGACGATAACCCTGGCCTCGCTTTTGCGCCAGGCCGAGCCCAGCCCTCCGGTCAGCGGATTCGGTTTCCATCCGTACGGCGTGCTCCCAGCCTATCTGCCGCGCGCGATGAGCGAAATGCGGGTTGCCGTCGGTCTTACTGCGGATGGGACGGTTCCCAAAGTCTACGTAACCGAGATCGGGCAACAACGACCTGCCGATCTTTATCAAACGATCGTGAACCTTGCTCACCTCACGCCAACGATCACGATCTACGAATACCTGGCGCAGCCGAACGAAAGCCCCGAGTACGGCTTGAAGAATAATCCGGCGCTGTACGAGGCGGTTCAGCGAGCCTGGGCGACGATTAGCGAGCCTTAAGGCGAGGCCGATCGCGCAAGCGAGAGCGCGTCGGCCGACGTATCGACGCTTGCGCTGAGCGTTCCGTTCACGACCGCATGGACGATTAGGGCGTCCGCCGTCACCGAGATGCCGTTCAGCCCGATCGGCTCCGGCACAGCGTGGAGTGCAACCGTCGTTCCGTCCGCGGTTGTGAGCGTTCGGTCGTAGGGCTTCATGAACTGAGCAGTCCGCTCGTCGATAAGCTTCGACGCGTCGAAGGTCGCGGCCGCGCGCACCCGCGAAACGACGAAGTTCGACGTCAGCAACGGAGCGAACATGCGAATCAGCAGCCGGCTCGTGTCGGTCGTGTAGTTGAGATCGGGCATCGAGATTACGCGGGTCGCCGGGTCAACCGTGGGCGTCCCCCACAGGTAAAGTTTCCCCGAGGCGCCTCCTGAGAAGTCGACCTCGATGACCAGCTTCGGTTGCGGCGCGGTGGCCGTTCCGGCATCGGTCGCGTAGATGTCCACGTTGTTCACCCGCACGGTCCCGATGACTTTAATCGGGAGCTCGGTTCCGTTTAGCTTCGTGCGCGCCGCTTGCGTAATCAGGTCGAAGGGAACACGAATATCGATAGGGAGGTGGAAGTCGTCCGGGATGTCGAGATTGGCGAAGCTGGGGACCGAAACCGACGAAGGCGGCGGCGGTTCGCTTCCCAACGAAACCTGGGGACGGGCGGCTACAGCTAGGGTGAAGTTCGCAAGCAAGTCGCCGCCGCTCGCGGCGAACGATAGCTTCCGCACCGTCGCGTTCTGCAGGTTCGGCGTAAGCCACGCGTTATCCGAAATTTGGATCGGTTGCGCGAACGTCCTGGCCATCGTGGCGAACTTGGCACGAACCACTACATCGAAGACTCGTTGCAGTACCATCGCCAACGTGGCGGATACTTTGTTCAAGGCGCGCAGGTACCGCTCGCGGAGGACGGGCGTCAAGTCGATCCCGCCGTTGTTCAGGATTGAGCGCGCGAGATCGCAGCGCGCGGCGAGGCGCCCGGCGAAATCCGAGATGTTCGTTTGGAGCGTGCCGTCCGGACGAACTCGACCCGCGATGGTGGCTGCGGCGCGCATCGCGGTGTTCGCAGCGGGGCCACAGATATATTGCCCGGCTCGAGATCGCAGTTGGAGTTCGAAGCGTTCGTTGAACCCGATACGAATCACGTCGCCCTGACCGCTCGCATCTACATTACCGCGACGCGCCGTGATGCGAAACTCGGTCGGGACGTATTGCGAGCCGACAATTTTGCTGTTGAGATACGTGGCGATGATCGAGCGAACGTCGGCATAGCCGTCGTTCGAGGCGGTTTGAACGGCTCGCCAGCCGGAGTCTAAAATAGTCGAATTGCCCGGGCGGTTTAGGGCTTGGCGAACGTTACGCAGACGTACGTCGATCGGGATCGTGATAACCGACGTCTGCGCATTCGTTTGGGGTGGAAACGACGTTGCTCGCGGCGGCGCCGGTGGAAAGGCCGTGCCGCAACCCTCGAGCGTCAGCGCGGCGCATAAAATCGCGGCCCCCATGCGGCCGGCGATCGCGCGTGTCGTCAGAGGCATGGTCGTTCCTCCCGAGGTGCAACTCGGTGGAAGCTTGCATGCAGGAAGGGCCTCCCCCTGCTAAGGGGTGGCGCGCGAGCGCGTTCTCGTTATATTACGGTCGCGCTTCGTAGATCAGATTGAACGGCGTTTCGCTGGCGCGCCGGAAGCGCGTGAAGCCCGCCTCGCCGGCGAGGCTGCGCATGCGAGCCTCGCCGGCTTGTGCTCCGAGAGTGCGGTGCCCGCCTTGAGCGGTTGCCGCCGGCGTGCAAAGGAGTGTGGAAGCGCCGTAAAAGATTCGACCGATCGGGGTGAGATTCTCTTCGAGCGAGTCATTCGCAAAGGGTTCGACGATCATCAGCGTTCCGTCACGCTTGAGTGCGTTACAAATGTGTTGGAGCGCGGACAGGGGGTCACCCATGTCGTGGATGCAGTCGAAACAAGTGATGAAGTCGTAATCGGTACCGGCGAAGCCGTCGGCGAGGGCAAGTTCGAAGTGCACGCGGCCGGCGACGCCGGCCTTGGCCGCCGCTGCACGTGCGGCGTCGAGCGAGGGTTTGTGCGAGTCATAGCCCACAAACCGCGAATACGGATAGGCCTGCGCCATCATAATCGTGGACGACCCATAGCCGCATCCGATGTCCGCGACCGAAGAGCCGATTCGAAGCTTGATGTCCACGCCATCGAGTGCGGGAATCCACTTTTGCACCAGATTGGCCGCGTAACCCGTTCGAAATAAACGATCCGTGGCTCCGAACAACCGCGGATCGTGATCGCCCCAAGCGATCCCTTCGCCGGTCCGGAAGGCCGCCGTCGCTTTCGGCTCGTCGGCAAAAAGAACTTGCGCCGCGCCAAACAGGCTGCACATGTTAAGTTCGCTGCCCGGGTCGGCGAGTAACGGCACGTGTTCGGGCGGGAGTGTAAAGCACTGGCTCGCCGCATCGTAGGTGACGTATCCGGAGGCGGCTTGGTTCGCAAGCCATTCCCGGACGTATCGCTCGTGCGTCTGCGTACGGCGAGCCAGCTCCTCGGCGGAAAGTGGCCCTTGCTCGGCTAGTGCTTTGTAAAGGCCAAGCCTGTCGCCGATTAATACGAGCGCGCCCGAAAGTGCCGCTCCGGCATCGCCCAAGAATTTGCCGACCGCGCTGTTCAGCCGTTCCTGGTCGATTGAGAGAGGCTCTACCGTCATGCTCGCAGTCGCGCCGGGTCTCTATGCTTCGCTTTTCAGCGCGGCACGTAGAACCAAACGCAGCTCTTCCCAGCCACGGAAGCCGTGAGCTGAAACCGCATGTTCGACCGCTGCAGCCAGGACCTCGGCCTCCGTACCGGAGATCCGTAACGAGCAGCTGCCGGAACGATTAAACTCACGGCAGTCTATGTACTTGCGCGTTTCCACGATTGACATAGGCCTGCAGAATAGCCTGCGACCGTCAAGAAATCGTCAAGTAACTCTCTGCGTGGTGAGATCGGGGCCGCATCGGAAAAGCGGCAACAAACGTGCTTCCCTGGCCGAAGCGGCTCGTTACCGTGACGTCGCCGCCGTGGCGCCGTGCCAGCGCCCGGGCGATTGCCAGGCCGAGTCCGGTGCCTCCGGGCGAGCGTACCGGATCGGCCCGCCAAAATCGGTCAAAAATCCGCTCGAGATGCTCCGGCGCGATGCCGACCCCGGAGTCCCGAACGGCAACGAGAAATTCGCCGCCATCGCGATGGGTGTCAACTTCTACCCGACCCCCGGAGGGCGTATAGCGCAGCGCATTTTCGAGCAGATTGGCCAGGACGCGTTCGATTTGGTCCGGGTTCCCGTAGATGATCGCCGCCTTTTCCGTGACTACGTTTAGCTCGACGCCGGCTGCCTCAAATCGCGGGCGATAGGGCTCGATGAGCTTGTTCAGCGTCGCAGTCAGATCGACGACGAACAACTCGCGCTCGAGCGACCGTTCTGCGCTGGCAAGCAACAGCAGATCGCTCGTGAGCCTGGACATCTGCTTCGCTCCGTTGGCGATGGCCTCGAAGCGCGAACGATCGTGGGCAGGATCGCGCTCGGTGTCGCGCAGTGCCGCATCGGCGCTGGTGACGATGGCAGTAAGCGGCCCGCGCAGCTCGTGCGAAGCGTTGGCCGTAAACTCACGCAAGGTTTCGAAGCTGCGCTCGACCGGCAGGACGGCTCGTCGCGCCAACGCAAGGCCGCCCGCGCCGGCACCGAGCAATGCGAGCAGTGTGCCGATAAAGAGCCCAGTATCGAGGTAGCGAACGCGCGCGCGTTGCTGATCGTTCCATTCGCTGGCTCGCACCATGCCGACGGGTTGACGCGTCCTCGGGTTCAGAATAGATACGGTCACGCTATCGAAGACTTGTTGCCCTACCTTGAACTGCTGACGCCCCTCTACCACGGGTCCCTCGACGCCCGGCACAAGCCCTTCGGAGCCCAGCAGCCCTCCACGGTGGTCGAACCATTGCAATCCTTGATCTCGTGTCAGAAGCGCTTTGTTCGATATCTCGGTCCGGTCGATCGCGAACGTGTCGTTGGTAAACAGAACGCTGCGAATGCCGGCGCGCGCGACGTCCTGCAGCCGCGCAGCGGTTTGCTGATCGAGAAAGCCCACGAAAAGAAATCTCGCGACCACTGCGGCGATGACGAAGATGGTGGCAAAGGCCGCGAGATATGCAAACAGGAGCCGGCGCTCGAGCGCGAGCGGCGCATCGAGCTCACGTACGAGCGTCTGCAAGCCGGTAGCCCATGCCGTAAACGTTTTCGATCGGGTCTTGGATTCCACCAGCTACGCGGAACTTACGGCGAAGGTTGGTAATATGGGTCTTGATTGAGTCGTGCTCGGCATCGTCGCTGAAAGTCGTTATCTTATCCCGTAACATCGTTCGGCTGAAGACCTGCAGCGGACTGCGCATGAGCGTTTCTAGAATCATGTATTCGCTGCTGGTGAGCGGGATAGGGGTGCTGTCGTACGTGACCAGCCGGGAACTGGGATCGAGTTGGAGAGGCCCGTGCTCGAGTACCGGCTCGCGCATCGTGCCTTGCCGGCGGGAGACCGCTCGAATTCGCGCCGAAAGCTCCGCCAAATCGAAGGGCTTCACAATATAGTCGTCGGCACCCGCGTCGAGCGCGCCCACTTTTTCGCCCACGCCATCGCGCGCAGTGATCATCAAGATGAGCGCCTTCGAGCGCTCGGAACGGACCCTCCGGCAGAGCTCCAACCCGTCCATCCCGGGCAAGAGCACGTCGAGTAAGATTACGTCGTGCACGTTCGTCCGGGCGAAGTCCCAACCGGTCACGCCGTCTTCGACGACGTCTACCGCATGACGTTGGCGGCGCAGGTCCTCGGCGAGCGACTGATGGATTCCCGGGTCGTCCTCGACGATCAAAATGCGCACGCCGCCTCCCGAGGCCTCAGCCTTTGAAGGGCACGCTCACCGAGTCGCCGGTGAACTGTTCGGCGGTCTTACCGGTTTTCGGATCGACGGTGTAAAGCAAATCGGCAATCTCGTCAGCGTGATCCTCTTCGTCCTTCAGGATCTCCTCAAACATGCGCCGGCTTACCGGATCGGCCTGACCGAAGAACGTCACGATGTCGCCGTAGATTTTGATGACGACGCGTTCGGCGAGCAGATCCTCCCGAAGCAGATCCGCCAAAGTGTGGCCGCTCTGGAAATTAGAGAAGGCACGTTTGGTAATCCCGTTGGGATCGAGATTGGGAACGCCGCCAAGTTGTTTGATTCGATCGGCGATCAATTCCAGATGCTTCTCCTCGTCGAGCCAGTGCTCTTTGAAAAGATCTTGCAGTTGCTCCTGATGAATCGACGTCGTCATGTAGTAGTGCTGTTTGTAGCGCAGCACGCAAATGATCTCCGAGGCCAGAGCCGCGTTGAGCACTTCGTAAACCTTATCGAGGGGCAACGTATAATACGGCGTGACCGGGCCGTTCTGCATCGCTTCACGGACCTTGGCTTCGATTTCCTTGACGTCTGACAGGATCGACATAATCTCCCTCTCTCGAGCCGGCAGCGGGCCCGGAACTATGGTCCCCCAGGGTTCGCGGTCGGCGGTGACGCCATCCTGGGCTGGCCGGAGGTTGGGTCAGGTCTGAATGGAACCTCTCTCGCTACCATGTTCAGCAAGTTTCTCATGGCTGTACTTCTCGCGGGGCTCGCAATACCGCTCGCGTCACCAGCCGGCGCCCAGGAGCCCCCGGCGACGGCCCAGCCGGCGCCTCCACCGAATAGCGCGCTTACCGCGCGGTTCACGTCATTCTTCAAGAACGTTTTGGCGGGCCACGCCCCGTCGTCCGGTGTTACCGACCAAGTAAAGCAAGGCCTAACGCCGGACCTCTTGTCGCAAATCGGCGGCACCTTCGCGAGCCTCGGCAAGTTCAAGAAGCTGCAGTTCGTACGACAAGATAGCGGGCAGGGATATCAGCGCTACCACTACACCGCTTTGTTCGACAACGGAACGCAGGACGTGCTGTTCGTTCTCGACTCCAACGGCTTGATCGCCGGATTCTTCAAGGACTCCGCCGCGCCATAATTTCATTCCCTTTGTCATCTGAGCGGAGCGCCGAAGGCGCGGAGTCGACGAACGCGCGTGTAGGTTGCACCCTGAGCGAGCGCAGCGAGTCGAAGGGGCAACAACTTATTTCGCGCCGTTGTTTTGTCGCGCTTCGACAAGCGCGCGACGAGGAATTGCGCATCCTTCGACTCCGCTCAGGATGACAAAGTTAATAGATGCCGGGAATCAGGTGAGATGTTCGGGCGCGGTAGGCCTCGTACTCTTCGCCGAACTGCGTATGGAGCAAGGCTTCTTCCGACCGAATGCGCGCGACGATCACGGGAATCAGCATCGCCGCCAGCAGTACGCCGATGCCGGAGCGAAAGGCTAGCCCCCAGCCGAACGCGCCGAGCAGCAGCCCGAGATAGCTGGGATGCCGGATGCAACCGTAGAGGCCGTCCGTGACCAAGGTATGTCCGGGCTGGATCGCGACCAGTCCGCTGAAGCGATTACCGAGGATATAGACCGGCGCAAGCCTGAACGTGCCGCCGACTGCGACCAGCAACACGCCGACCCAGCGGATTGCGTCGCCGTCGATCGTCCAAATCCCGCGGCGATCGGACCAAGGCGCCAGATAGGCCGCAGCCAGTCCGATCGCAATCAGTGCGAGGATCACCCAGCGATTGCTGCGATCCTCGCGGACTCCCGCACTCAAACTTCCACCCGCAAAGAGTGCTGCGACCGAGAGCAGCAAGAAGACAACCGTAAGCGCGATCAGCGGCGGGTGTGAGAAAAAGGCCGACAAACCGCCGAAGCCGAGGACTGCCAAACCGAGATAGGCGAGGCTGCCGCCGATCGAAAGCGCCGCGCGCGCAGTGAATCCCACTTACATGTCGGTGTCGACCGGCAAGTACGACGGCTTCTTGTGCAGGAAGTATGATTTGGAATGGCCCGACGAAATCGGGGTGAACGGGATAGGGGCTTGCAAGTAGTTGAACGAGTCGATCAGGCTGTTGGCTCGCACGTCGCTGGTACCGAGCGAACCGAGGTTCCAGTTCTTCTCGATAAACTTCAGAATGCTGCCGAACTCGTATTGGGTCGGCGAGATATAGCCGGCTTTGGCATAGGGAGAGACGATGATGGCCGGTACGCGGAAACCGAGACCGCCGTATCCGTAACCTTTGACCGGCGGGCTGAAGTTGTCATAGAGGCCGCCCCAGTCGTCCCACACGATGATAATCGCGGTGGACTTCCAGTACGAGCTCTCACCAATGGCATTGACGACGCTGCTCACCCACGAAGGTCCGTTGTCGACGTTCAGTCCCGGATGGTCGGACTCCGGCTCATCTGGTATCAGCCACGAAACCGCCGGCAGCGTGCCGCCGGAGATGTCGTTGAAGATGTTCGTCTGCGGTGTCGAGATATTCGTCGTCCATTCCGGGCCATTGCGTACGCTCCAGATAACGTCGAAGGCGCTCATCAGCTTGCCGAACTGCGTCTTCCACGGCGGAACATAGTACTTCCAAGAAATGGACTTAGCGTCCAGCAGATCGCGCAGCGTTTCGTACCCTCCCGACCCGTAATTCGGAAAGTCTTTCGAGCACGGAAACGGGCCTTTTTGCGGCAAGAATTGGTTGCTCTGAGTGATTAAAGACGTCTTCGTGCCGCGTGGTGCGTCGCATCCCCACGGATAGCGCGTTGGATCGTTGACGAGGCTGTCGGTGCCGTCGATCTGGGTGCCCCCGCGGATGAGGTCCTGATGCGCCACGAAACTGCTGCTGCCTTGGGTGGTAAACATATGCTCGGCCAAGACGTACTGTTTCGCCAGGGCCCAGTAGGGTTGGATTTGCGAAGGATTGGTGTATTGGTATGGATACGTACACTCCGGCACCCCCTGTTGGGTCTTCACCAGGTCGAAGCCATCCATTTTTCCATTTGCGTAGGCAAGGCGATATGCTTGGTACGAGTGATTGAGGTCGGTGGGGATGATAAGGTTGCTCTCGGTGAGCGCGATCGTCTTGTTCCTGCGGATCTTGCAGCCCCCGGGGCCTTCATTTTTGGCGACCTTGCCGACCGTTGTCCCGTCGGCGCCGGGGTAGGTCGCAAAGAAATCGTTGAAGGTGCGGTTTTCCTGAATCATGATCACGACGTGGGCAATCGGGCTCGGCGAACTCGGCGAGCTCGCGTCGAGTTCCAAGTTTTGGATCGCGCCCGCCCGCGGCGCGGCAGAGAACGAAGAAGAGGTACCGCCGCAACCCAAGATCACGGCGGCGGCGAGGGCTAACGCAACAAACGCGGCGGTGCGAACGGGCATCATCGCTCCCTATAGGTCGGTGTCGACCGGCAAATACGACGGTTTCCTATGGATAAAGTACGATTTCGAAAGACTCGACGGAATCGCGCTGAAGTGGATCGGGGTCTGCAAGTAGTTGAACGAGTCGATCAGGCTATTGGCTCGCACGTCACTGGTGCCGAGCGAACCGAGGTTCCAGTTCTTCTCGATATACTTCAGTACGCTGCCGAACTCATACTGCGTTGGCGAGATATAGCCGGCTCTGGCATAGGGCGAGACGATGATGGCCGGGACCCGGAAACCGAGACCGCCGTATCCGTACCCTTTGACCGGCGGGACGAGGTTGTCGTAGAGGCCGCCCCAGTCGTCCCACACGATGATGATCGCCGTTGACTTCCAGTACCGGCTCCCACCGATCGCGTTGACGACGCTGGCGACCCACTCTGGGCCGTTATCGACCTTTTCTCCGGGATGGTCGGAGTCGGGCTCGTCCGGTATCACCCATGAAACCGCCGGCAGCGAGTGGCTAGAAATATCGTTGAAGATCTGCGTCTGCGGCGTCACAACGTTGGTAGTCCATTCCGGGCCATAGCGCACGGCGGCGACAACATCGAAGGCACTCATCAGCTTGCCGAAGTTCGCGCTCATGGGCGGTACGTAGTATTTCCACGAAATAGACTTCGCGTCGAGCAGGTCGCGCAGCGTGGGGTAGGGGACTTTAAACTTATTCGAACACGGAAAGGGCCCTTGGTCCCGCAGGTATTGGTCGCTTTGCGTGATGAGCGACGTACGCGTCGGCGGGCTTTTCGGCGCATCGCATCCCCAGACGCACTTAAGCCCGGAGCAGGTCGGTAGATCGACCATGGCTTTGCTCGGTGCGACGGTCGTCGCACCGGCGATCAAATCCTGATGGGCCGTGAAACTGCCGCTGCCCTGCGTCGTGAACATGTGCTCTGCCAGCACGTACTGCCTCGCCATCTCCCAATACGGCTGGATTTGGTTGGGATTGGTGTACTGGTACGGAACGGTGCACTCCAGCGTCCCGCCTCCGCCAAAGCGGACCTTGTCGAACCCGTCCATTTGGCCGCCGTTGCGCGCGATCTTGTATGCCGGGTATTGGTGATTCATATCGTGCGGGGTCACGAGATTACTCTCGGTGAGCGAAACCGTCGCCCTAGCGGGTACGCCGCAGCCTGGGGATTGGGCCATCACGCCGGTCGTCGAGCCGTCCGCGCCGGGAAATGTCGCAAAAAAATCGTTGAAGGTGCGATTCTCCTGGATCATGATGACGACGTGTTTGATTGGACTGTGCGCGCGCCGCCTTGCCGGTTTGACGGCGGTATTGGTCTGCACAAGCGACTGAGGCGCGCCGTAGATCGAGGGGGACGTACCCGCGCAACCCGAGATTACCGCCGTAAGGGCAATAGTAATCAAAGCGCCGGTACGAACAGACATCATCGCATCTCCGAAAAGCAGGACCAAACCGGTCTTCTCGTAGCCGCTTGGCGTGGCCTTTCCCTGCTTGCACTACGTCGGCGCGCCGATGCAAGCTAACGGTATTTCCCTCGCTATCCCTTTGACGCCGAGCTACTCGTCGGCGGGACTTACGGATTCGCCGAATGGTTCCGCGGGCGTCTTGCCCAGCGACGCGGCCGGAGCGCCGCCGCCGGGATAGTGCCAGAAGTTGAAACGATTCGAACACCAAAGGTTGCCGCCAACTACGGAAGCGTTTTGTTTATCCGAGCTGGGAACGGCAAACGGCTGCACGACGTCCGCCCTGTCACGATCGCACGAATCGGTGAGGTGCACTCGTCCGACGACGGTTGCCGTTGAGCCTGAAACGTCGATGCGGTAGACTTCCGTGGTATTCGTGTCGTTGAAGTCCTGGTCGGTCAAGCCGATATACCGGCCGTCCCAGAGCGCACCGGCTGCGAATCGAATGGTCGCGCCTTTGAGAACGATCTCGTGCAACTCGGTGCCGAACTTGGCAAGCTCGGCCGTTCCGTATCCGGCGTGATAGACGCGACCCTCAACAAAAAGATTTCCTCGACCGTCGTACGCCGGCGGCCAAAAATAGTACAGCTTTGTCGATCGATAGGTCGCCGGCATGCCGGAAGCATGCTTCCACACTTCGATATCGCCCGGTCCGCTGTTGCTGTAGAAGTTTGCCGCGGCGAGTTTGCCGGTGCTCGGATCGAACGCGCAGCCGATGGGGTATCCGTTGGTGTGCAATCGCTTTAGCGGGATCTTGCCCCCGTGCGCATACTCCACGAGGTCGCGTCCACTGTACTCCGCAATCCAAACGTTGCGTTTGTTGTCGACGCACTGACCGTACGGCGTTTTGAATCCGGTCAGCTGCCCAACCATGGTATGGTTCTTATAATTGTAAACGAAAACGTCGTGTGTACTCCAGTCGGAGACATAGACGAGCGGTCCGGTTTCGGGCGCCCCTGCCATCCACGATCGCCCTCGATCGACACCCAGCGGCTGCGCGACAGCGTGGGCCACGCTGAGCGCTAAGGGCTCCGGCGCCGAAAGCTGCAGCGGCTGCGC
>JBAVTZ010000127.1:0-11781 GCA_049696515.1 Candidatus Cybelea sp.
GCGTAGAGCCGATGAGCCGCGGCCGCTTCAGAGGTTTGCGGTGACGGTAACCCGGCTCTTTGAGGACGGCAAGCCGCTTCGCAAGGTTGACACCGATGGAAAGCAGCTCATCATTGATCTGCTCGAAGGCGAACCGTCGCGTGGCTTCGACATTGATTCGTTCTTCCACACCACAAACGGTTGGGTGATTCTCGAAGCGCTCAAGACGATCGCGGTGCGGCCGTGGGAGAGCGACCCGAATCGGTTTTGGGATTGCAAGAGCAACCCGCGCGCGACCTGCTGGCGTAAATACACGCGGCATTGGCAAGTAAAGCTCGCGCTTAACGCGACGTACTACATCGTCAACTACGAGCTGCCGTACGACCAATTCAAGATTATGCTCGTGCAAGACGTGCTGGCGGGACCGCTCGGCGGGATGCGCTTCTTGCCGTACACCTGCCACATTGACGCGGCGCGCAGGTGGCTAAAGAAAATCAACGATTCGGTGACGCCCGTTGAGGACGTGCGCTTCTAATGACGTCCGTATATTCCGATCTCATTCCGCTGCAAACGTGGCAATCGCAAAAGCAACAAGACGCGCGTAACCGCAGCGTCGCCGCGTTTGAAGATACGCTCACACCCGAAGAACAACAAGAGTTTGAGATTCTCAACTTTTGCGCGTCGCTGTACGACCAAGGCCGCAAAGCACGGCAGCCATACGAGACTTTCGATATGGCCTGGGACCTGTATATGGGCAACGTCTGGCCGAACCGCTGGCCGTCGTGGCGTCCGAAGGTTACCATCAACAAAATCCGCGCTTTCATTACCTTCATGCAAGCGGTGATGACCGACAACAAGCCGCGCTTCGCCGTCGAGCCGATGTTGCCGGGTTCCGAGAACGCTTCCGATCTGCTGCGAAAACTGACCGATCGCGATTGGGACGAGAACGATCTACAACGCAAAACCTCGATCTTTGCGCTGTACGGTCTGATATGGGGCACCGGCATTATGAAGGTCTTTTATGACCCGTATGCCGACAACGGCCGCGGCAAGCACATGAGCGTTCCGGTTGTACCGTATCGCATTTACGTCAACCGTACCGCGACGTGCGTTGACGACGCCGAGTTCCTCATTCACATCGACGAAAAGACGATGGGATGGATACGCCGCAACTTTCCCGAGAAGGCCGGCAAAGTCTATACGCTGCGCGGCGTAACGGCAACCGACGAGCGCGATCCACTGCGGCGCGATTACATTCGCGAAGGCGACAGCCAAGAAGTACAGCGTATCGTCACGGCCCAAAATGTCGATGGCAATATCACCGGGCCGATGATGGCGCACCCCAACCCGCAGTATCACGATCGCGACAAGGAAGAAGTCGAAGTCGGCGAGTGGTGGTATCTCGACGAAACGCTTGAACCGTACAAGCGGCAACAGTACGAGAACGGCAAGTACCTTACCGAGCCGATCGTCAAAGGCGACGGCAGCTACGATCTGCAAACGGTGCGCTACGAAAACCGCATCTCGACGATTGACGGCAAATCGTTCCCCTATCCGATCCGCAAGCCGCGCGAGAAGCCGGTTATGGAAACCGCCTGGCGGTGGAAATATCCCAACGGCCGATTGACGATGATCGCGGGCGGCCGTGTGCTGCTACGCGACATTCCCAACCCCTTCCAGATTTCGGGCTTCCCGTTCGCGTCGTGGAAAGACTACGACGTAGACGCCTTTTGGGGCCACGGCGAAACGATCGCGCTCAAAGACTGTCAGATTTCGCTCAACAAGGTTGCAAGCCAGGTCTACAACATTTTGGAAAAGACCGGCAACCCGTCATTCAAAGTGCAGAAAGGCGCGGGCGTCAATCTGCAAACCATCAAGGACAAGCCGGGCCTGCTGATCGCGATGGACGACATAAAAGCGATGGAGCCGCTCGACAAGCCGCCCATGCCGCGCGAGTTTTTGGAGCTCTACAATATCCTGCGCGGCGCGATGGCCGAGGTCGCAGGCCTCAACGACGCAACGATGGGCCGCATGACCGGCGACAATCAATCGTTTGCCATGATTGATTCGCTCCAAGAGAGCGGCGCTGCTCCGCTGCGTTTGAAAGTCCGTAACTTTGAAAGCGGGCTTACGCGGATCGGTAAGCTGCGGGTGCAGCTCATCCAACAGTTTGATCGCGGGCAACGGCCGCTGCGCGAAAAGACCGAGTATCCGCCCGGCACGGTGCAATCGTCGGGCGCGGTCGAAGCGCAGTTTCGGCAATACACCAACACGGATCTCCAAGGCGCGGTCGAGTTTAAGATTGTGCCCGTGTCGTCGCTGTCAACCTCGCCCGCGTCGGTGTGGAGCAAATGGATGGAGCTTTACAAGTCGCACCTCATTGACCGTCGCTGGTGGCACGAAAAGAACCGGATCGAGGGCTACCGCACCGAGTTACCGCGGCTTGAAAAACAAGAGGCTATGGACGCCGAGCAAGCCGCGATCGCAAAAGACAAAGAAAAATCCTCGAAGCCCGGCCCGCAACCAAAAACGAGCCGCACTACTCGCCGCAATCGCCCGCCCGGCCAGAGCCGCGGCGAGCAATCAATGATTCGCTAAGGAGACCACCACATGGGCATGCAAAACGCGCTCGCTTCTTTGATGCAAGGTCCACCGCCCGGCGGTGGCGCTCCGCCAATGGGACCGCCGCCGAACTCCCTTGGAATCGGGCCGCCGCCCAACATGCCCGGCTTACCGCCGTCGCCTGAAATGGTTGGACAAATGCCGACCGGCAGCACCGCAACTAACGCGAAGCAAGCCGCGGACGTAGCCGTTGCGAGTTTGCGTGACGCCAAGGGCTACTTTCCGAGTATGAACGACGCGATCGACGGACTAATCGCGCAGCTTCAATCTGCCGCGCAGACACCGACGCCGCCGATCTCGGTCGGCGCACCCGGTGGACCTGGGGCTGCGCTGCCGATCGTGCCGCCAACCGGCGATTCTGGCACGAAGGGACCGATCTAAAGCGTCACCCTAAAAAAAACGGGTCGGCCGTTTGGGTCCTCCCCCGATAAGCTCTGCGTGACTTTTCGGGAGAGGAGGACCACACACTAATGGCACGACGTAAGGGCAAACGAAGCAAGAGCAGCCGCCACGGCCGACACGGCAGGCACCACGCGCTCGAACTCATGGGTCGGAAATCCAAACGCGGCGGGCGTCGCCGGTCGCGTCGCAAGTAGTTTTCGGGGGTGGTCCTCACCGATCACCCCTGATTCCGCATGAGACTTATGGACAATACACCTTCTAAGCCTTTAGTTAAGCCTGCCACACCCGGCGTTGTCCCTCTCGGACAATCCGCGGTGAAACCGGCTGCTGAACCGCCCTCGCTCGACGAGAAACTCGACGAGTGGGTTGACGCGCATCCTGAAGGTAAAGAGTTTTCGGAAGCTGCTCCCGTTGCAAGCACGACGGGCGAGCCCGAACAGCCTACACAAGAAACTCCGCCAGGCGGTGAGACTGCACCCGGAACTGCAGAAGCGCCGCCTGCGGAGCCCGTAGCCGACAAAGCTGCACCGCCGACAGAACCCGCACCGCAAGCAAAAGCAGAACAGCCGCCGCCGAGCAAACCTGAAACGCCGGCCGCCGCCGCCGCGCCGATCCCGTTTTCGCTTGATGCGAAATACAGTTTCGGCGAAGGAACGACACCCTGGTCCGGTCAGCAGGTCGTTGACGGCCTACGCGAACGCCAAGAGTTAATTCCGCTCGCGCAAGAGGCGGCAACGTACCGCGAAGTTTTCGATATGCCCGCGGCTCAAGCGAAGGAGCTTTGGGTTCCTAACCTCACTTGGATGCGGGGCAATCCGCGGCAAGTCCAGATGATCGCAAGCCTCATGGCCGATCAGGAAAAAGCCGACTACATTCTTCAGGTTTCCGATTACTACGAATCGCCTGAAGCGCGCGAGGCGCGCGGCGCGCAACCGGCGCAACAGCCGCAGCAGCTCGCCATGAGCCCCGAGGTCGAGGCTCGCTTCAAGCAGCTCGAAACGCAAAATCGGCAGCTTCTCGAAGCCGAAACCAACCGCCGCAAACAGCATTTCACCGAGCGCATTACCCGCGAGCTCAATACGGCGTTCGAGCGCTATCCGTACCTGCGCGACAACCCGCAAATGGTACAGGCGTTACTCGCTCGCGCCTATTGGATTAACGGCGGCGACGACAGCGAGAACGGTAAAGGCGTCCTCGACGCGCTCAACATGGAGCGCGATCTGTACGACGCCAAGCTCTCGGCTTTGAACACGGCTACCTCAATCGCGCATGAGGCGGCCACTCCGCTTCCACCCGTTCCGCCGCTCATGGGCAGCGGTGGCGCGTCACCCCAAGCCACGCAACCGACGCGGCATAGTCCTAAAAAGTTCGGCACCCTCGACGACGCCGTTGACGATTGGGTTTCCAATCCGCCGGCGCAGTTTCGCTAAGGAGTAAACCGTGGGTCAAGTACCGTTTGTATCTACTGCGGAAATCAACGCCTTCGTCGATCGCAACCTGCGGAACACGATTATCGACGAGCGCTTTCAATCGAAGGCGCTGCTCGGCATTATCCGTGGAACGAAGCGACTGATTAAGGAGGACGGCGGCTCGATTATCAGTCAGCCAATCCTCGCGCAACCGAACCAAACCGCTATCACCTATAGCGGAGCGGACGTTCTGCCGACCGATTCGCAAGAAGAATTCACGACCTACGAGCTGCAGTGGAAGCAAGCGCAGGTGTCGGTCACGATCAACACGATCGACAAGCTGCGCGTCAGCGGAAAACGCGCGCAGCTCGATCTTGTGAAGAACAAAATCGAATCGGCTTACATGGCTCTCTTTGACAAGATGGGCCAGCAAGTGTACGCGAACGGCACCGGCAACGCGAGTAAGGATTGGGACGGCATTGGCGGAGGGATCGCAAACGCCAGCATGTTCCAAAACTACCTTGGGATCGACCGGCTCGCCAATCCGTGGTGGCAGGCGCAAGTGCTCAATCCTGGCGCGCCGACTAACCTTTCAACCGCGTCAATGATGACGCTCTGGATGCAGTGCAAGACCGACGAGGAGCGCATCCATCTTATCGTCGCGACCAAGATTGGTTACGCGACCTATTGGGGGCTGCTCACACCGCAAGAGTGGTTCGTCGATCCGCGCGTCGGCAATCTCGGCTTTGAGAATATCGCCTTCCAAGGCTCGGCGCTCGTTGACGACAGCGGTTGCCCGGCCAACACCATGTATTTCGTCAACCTCGACCACGTTCGTATGGTCGTTCACCGCGATCGCAACTTTGATTTCGATGGATTTATCAGGCCCATAAATCAAGACACGGACACCGGGCATGTATTCGTCGCCGGTAACTTTGAAGTCCGCAAGCCCGCGAGCTGCGGCGTCTATATCAATATCGCTAACGGTTAGGGAGCAACATGGCACGTACAGGCAAGACCGGCTCTGACGGCAACAAAATCGACACGACGGCAAATGCAAAGCTCCAAGACATTCATTCCGCCGCCAAATCGACGATGGAAGCTGCCGATTATTCCAGCGGCTATCCCGCGCAGCCCGGCAACCTACGGCAGGGCATTTGGCAGGGGCGGCTTCTTCCTAAGGGGGGCGAGAGGGACTAATGGGTTACCAGCAACAGACCCGCGACCTAACCAAACAGTATCTTTCGTTTGGTCGCGTCCTTAACGATTGGCGTCCTATCGCCAACACGACGTACCTGCCCGGTATGAACGTGCAGCTCGTGCCGCTCGATCAGCAACAGTATCCCGACCAGGGAACCGTTCAGCCGAGCGGGACCGCCGTGACGACTTCGCTTGTCGTGGGCGTCGTGTCGGAAACCTGGCCTGGTTTTAGCGGCGCGGGTTTGCCGACGACGTTCTTATCGCCAAACAGCGTTATTCTCGCGCGCGGCACGCAAGGCGTTCTCACCGTCGAGCAAGGCTATCATCCTGCGGTGTTGATTGATAACAGCGGTACGGGTGCGGCGGCGATCACTAATGGTAGTCTGCTCATTCCTTCACGGGCCACCGCAGGCTACGCGCAGGGAATCTCGACCTTCCCGGCCGGCGGCGATATGGCTACGGTTGGGACCGCCATGCTGCCTTCGACGGGCATCGGCGGGACGATCGGCACGGGCGTGCTTGCCCAAGCCTCGCAAACCGCGACGGTTGCGACGCCAGCAATCGGTGACGTGCTCAACTTGACGATTCAAATGCCATACACGCCGGGCGCGCCTGGCGTCGTACAGACGCAGACGTTCTCGCAAACCGTCACCTCGACGGTGGTTGCCACGGTAGGGTCGGCGTTCGCGGCCTTCCTTAACGGCCAAGCGGGCTTCGCGCAGTTCTACACGGCGACTGCTGCTGCGGGCGTTGTGACGGTCGCCGTCAACAATCTCGCGACGCCGTTCCAGGTCACCTTCGGTAGCGGCAGTACCGTCACGTCGCAGTTCAACATTGGCCTTTCGGGTACGGCCGGCAACACGATCACGTTTGCGTCTACCGCTTCGGGTCCAGGAGGCACGTCGTTCCTTGCGGGCGGCGCAACCCTGGCTGGCGGCACCGGCTACAAAGGCTCGATCCCGGCGTTCATCACCGGAGCCAACTGCTAATGGCCGCCGTATTGACGCTTGCGGACCTCGACGCAAACGTAGAGCAGCGTGAATCCGACGAGATTGAGCAGCGGCAACGGCAAGTGCGGATCGCGCTGCCGAAAACCGCGCGCCACCGAGTAGACCTGTCGTGGAATACCGGCGGCCGCTTTGGGCGACGTGAGCCGCTCTATCTCAATCCGGGCCGCTCGGTGGTGTTGCCATTGGACCGTGCTTCGCATTTCTTCGGACCTTTCGCTTGGATATTGGAGCTGCAAACCTGTACGGACGAAGCGCGTCGCGCGGCTCTCAAATACACGATCGCGACCGAAAGCGAACGGGTCCTCAAGCAGTACGACTACGACCGGCCGATGAGCAAAGGCAAAGATGGCTACGAGCCAATCGGCCCGCACCGCTTCCCTGACGTAACGGTAACGATCCTCAATGCCGACGACACGGAAGAGACACCCATGCGGCTGCACGAGATTTACCGCAAGGGCGAGTACGATCCGCTCAAAGACCAGCTCGTTCCGCGCGCGACGATCGAAGAAACCGAGAAGCGTCACAAAGACGAACTTGCAGAGCAAGAACACGACGCGAAAGAGCGTATCCGCGCGCTCGAAATGGAAGCGCAAAAAGCGCTCGGCATGGTCAAGGGCGTCGTTGCGGTGGCGACCGGGAAGGCGTAAATGCCGTCAATCAAAGGCTACAATCCGCCGAAGTATCTGCGTGGCGAGAACGCGCCGACCTGTCCCGATCCAGATGGTATCTGGAGCGGGATGACGCTTGGGCTCTGCCGCGACGGCGACGGCTTTTGCGAGGTAGACAACATGCCGGCCGACACGCGCAAGTACGGACCTCTGCCCGACAAAAACCCGCATTACGACGACTGAGGGCGTTGTGAAAGACGCGCTCTCGCTCTGGCGTTCACCGATCGACGAGGTAGCAATAGCGGCGGCTAACGATCTCGCTGCGCGCCAACCTCGTTGCGACTATCCGATTAACCTTGCGCCGGTTCTTGCGACGCCCGGCCTTGCCGATACGGTGCCAATCTATCACGCTGCCGATGGCAACGGCTATCAGGTTGCGCTCGCAACGCTCGCGGGGCTCATCGGCAGCAGCCTCGGCCCGCTGACGTACAACGCCAACCTCAACGCGCTCACCGTTTACAATTACGGCTACTACGGCGGCAGTCCGATCGCGCTGGCCTCAAACAATACGGCCTCGCTGACGAGCATGCTGCACGATATGGCAACCGCCGTTCCGCAAGGTGGCCTGGCGTTTATTCCGCAGTTCATGTTTCCGATCACGCCCGCCAATTTCACCATGCCAACGGGGATTGTCATGGCGTCGAGCGGGACGGGCGGCACCGGTATTGGTGGGCCGACCCTCGACCATTTCCTGATTCAAGGCGACGGGCTGCTCTTTAACTGCACTGCCGTCGGCGGCCACACGTTCGGCGGGATACGCTTCGACAACCTCGGGATCGGTTGGGCGTCCTCTGCTCCCGCGGTCGCCAAGACCTCGACGGTGATTTTAGCGAGCACCACTAACGTCAAGTGCGTCGGCTGCTCGTTTACAAACTGCCCGCAGGTTTTCGTTGCCGATTCACTTTCCTGCGGGCTCGACAAGTGTACGATCAACTATACCACCGGGCCGAACGGAACGGGGCCGAATGTTCCAGGTTCGTTTGCGGCCGTCACCTTGCAGGCTCCCGAAGTTTACGTCATTGGGCCGGGCGAGTTTCTTCAGACGCCGCAATCGCAGCCCGGTAACCCGTCAAACACCAACTGCATCGCGATCGTCGGTTCGTCCGAGAACGCGATTGTCTCAATGCTGCATATTCAGCATTGGTCATACGGGATTACGTTTAACGTCCCGGCGGTCAACGAATCGCAAACGGCCGTCACCTGGCCCAAGTTCACCAACCTGGAAGTCGCCTCGTGGATAACGCCCGTTTACATGCAGCCCGCGATCGTCAACGCTGCCATTGGTTCGATTTACGGCGCAAAGTTTACGTCTTGCAATTTCTCCCTTGACCCAGGCGACCTCAACGCGCAGCCGTCGCCGATCATCAATACGACGATCTCGCCGCTGGTCTACATTGACAGCAACGGAGGCGGTAACGCCAACATTTCCGACGTCGAGTTCACCAACTGTTCGCTGTATGGCAGCAATCAGTACGGCTATTGGATCACCTCGGGCCAAGATATTCGCATCATCGGCGGCATGTCGAGCGGCAACGGGAACACTACGACCAACGGCGGCAACCCTGGAGCTGGTATCGCAATAACGGGCTCCTGCGGGTACGTGCTTGCGCTCGGCGTCAACCTCAATCCGAAGTTTAACGGCAGCGCCTTCCCCGCTCGCTCGCAAACCTTTGCGATTTTAATAACCGCCCCGATGACCTCGAACGTCATCTTCGACAACTGCGATATGGCCGCTGCGGGCTTTCCCGGCCCGCCGGTTTCCGTCACGGCAGCGCAACCGGCGGGTAAGCTGGTCATCAAAAACTGCCCCGGCTACAACGATCTAAACTCGCCGCTTTGTACCGCTAGCGGCGCGAGCGCACCAATAGCGGTCGCGGTAAGCGCTTCAACCGCCGGGACGCTGACGGGCGGCGTCAACTATTTCGGGCCGTCGTTCATCACCTTTACGGGGGCCTCTGCGGCGAGCTCCATCCGCATCAACGGCGTACCGGCGAACTATCTCGCAAGCCAATACGTCACGATCTACCTCGCATCGCCGTACGACACGATTCAGTTTGGCGTTGCACCGGCCACGTTCACTTGGACCGGCAAGTGATAGATGCCAGCGGGACCGGGTAACTATAACCGCCTCATCTGGAGCCCAGGTCAAGCAATAAAGTGGCCCGGCGAGGGCGGCGTTATTCTTCTCTCGCCACCGAATCGGATCGCCGGTTCGATGACCCGCACGGATATGGAAAACCGTGTGTGGCACTTGCTGCGCGAGCCAGGTCCCGATACGGGAAACCCGGCACCGCAAACCGGCGACTACGCGCAAGAGGTTGTCGATCGCGACCTCAATATCGCGCTGTCGCAGTTTCTTTCGCAAACCGGATGGGCACCCAAGCTCTCGGAAAAGTTCCTCGATTTCCCGGTCTATCCAGGGCTCGATTATCCGCTGCCGCCCGACGTGCAGGCGCTCAACCGGATCGACTACACGATCGCCGGCCAAACGCCGTACAAGCTGATCCCGCTCAATTGGGAGGACTTCGACCGCAAGCTCGGTGACCAAATCCCCGCCTCGACCGGCAACCCGTATTACTACCGCGTTCCGTTTGCTGGTTACATTCGGCTGCAACCGCAGCCCACCGAAGCCAACTTTCTCGGGCCGGGCGTGGGTACGCTTACGGTTGGCAATCAGCCAAACGTCGGCGACCAAGTATGGGCAACGCTCATCAATCCCACCTTCCCGCCGGTCGTCACCCAAAAGTATACCGTCGTTGCGACCGACACTCTAAGCACGATCGCAAGCCAGCTCGCGCGGCTTATCAATATCAGCGCGGCGGTGCAAGGGCCGAATCAGTTTTTGCAGCCCGCCTCGATCAATCAGAACCAAGTCACCTTCAATGCAATCACCGCGCCGGGCACGGGCATTACGTATTTTGGCAACGTCACGAGCGCAACGCTCACCGTCACCCCGGCGAGCGCCGTCAATCTCTCGCCGCAAGGCGACATTATGACCTTCTACTACACGAGCAGCGGGGATCTCATGCTGCTGCCAAACGATACGCCGGGTATCCCGCCGCAGTATCACATGGCGCTGGTCTATCGGGTCCTCATGGACTATTGGCGGCGTAAACAGGCGCTCGATATGGCGCGTGAGTACGAGCGCATGTATAAAGACGCCGTGCTTGAGGCCAAGAAACTTGAGCTCGACAGCGAGCGTGAAACGCAGTTCACGATCGCGGGCGTTGACGATAGCGAGCTGTACGGAACGCCGGGAGTTCCGTACTAAGTGGCGCAGAGCCCGCAGTCACGGTACGTCAACTTTCCGTGCAGCGGCGTCCTGACCGAAGCGATCGACCCGGCCGTTATCGGCGGCAAGGCGCTTACCGATTGCCTCAACCTCATCTATCAGCGCAACGGCGCTTGGGCCAAGCGACCCGGTAACGGCCGCCATTTACTTCCATCGGGGCCGACGCCGGGCACACCGGTTTCAGGCGTTCGCTGGTACAAAGGTTTTCAGAATCCGCAAACGTGGCTCGTGCTGTATACGCAGGGCCAGCTTTTAATCGGGCCAGACGTTTCAAGCCTGCAATCACTTGGGGCCTTTGCGCTCTCGGGCAACCGCGCACCGGAGTTCTGCTCCATGCGCGATCCGCAAGCCAGCGGCGGCCAAGGCTCCGACATTCTCATTATCACCGGGCTTTCGATCCCCAACGGCAGTTTTGGAACCGGCCAAATCGAGGTTCGCGGCAACGTGCCTGCGCTCGTGTCGTCGAGCGCCACGATTACCGTCACGCTCACAAACGGCGCGGCGACACCGATCGTCACGGCGTCCTACAATATCTTGCCGACCGATAACCCGGCGTCGATCTGCGCCATGCTCGTCCAGAATATCAATCAGTCGCCCGCGTTCCTCAACATTGTGCCTAACCCGTCGCCGTTTGTCGGACAAGCCTATTCGCTCAACCCTAACCCGATTCAACCCGGCGGGCCACCGGGCATGAACAACCTCCCGATCCCGCACTCAAACGTCAACCTTGGCGCACGACACGGCGGCCCGGCCGGCAATAATATCAACTACCAAGTAGACCTTACCAATTGGACGAGTACCGGAACCGCGCCAATGCCGGTCGTCTTAGTGGGCGGCGTCCCGATTACCGTCACGGCCGGTACGGGGTCTGGCAACGCAAACTTTACCGGCGGCGGCCAGGTGTGGAATGGTCCGTTAAAAACGGATGGCGGCAACGGCGCGAGCAGCGTCGTCGAGGGCCTGTCGTACATGTGCCCAAACCCCTTCACCGGCTGCGCAACCTGGCACGATCATGTTTGGCTTTGGGGCGACAAGGCGAATCCCACCAGCGTATTTGCCTGCGATATTCTGCAGCCCGAAGCGTTTACGTTCATGCTGCAAAACGGCGGCATGAAAGGCGCAATTAACGGCGGCTATAGTATCGGCAACGGCGACGGAGATCCCGTGGTGCAAGCCTGCGTCCCCGCGGGCAACGGCTT
>JBAVTZ010000128.1:0-9423 GCA_049696515.1 Candidatus Cybelea sp.
GCTCCGGCGACTCCACAGCCTAACGCATCGCTAGCTCCCGCACCCGCCACTACGCCATCGTACGGGCCGATGCTCACGAACTCAGCTGCCACGCCGAAGCCGACACCTTCACCTCCGCCAAACGCGCGCCGCGGACTCGAAGGCGTTTGGGAAGTGCAGATTCAGCACTCCAGCACCACCGATTACACGCACTTCGCGATAAGGCAGCAGGGCGACGCGCTCACGGGTACTTACCTCGATGCGCGCGGTAAAAAGTATCCGATCGCCGGATCCGTCGATGGTCAAGCGATTCGCCTGATCGTATCCATGCCTAACGGCACGACGCTTTTGCTCGAAGGCAAGCTCGATGGCACAACCGACATGATCGGAATGCTGACGATGCCGGACGGCGTCATCCCCTTTACGGCGGCCTACCGCCCCAAAGAAAAGTGGATCGACAACGTCAACGCATCGCCCGGCGGCATGGGTGGCGGCGGCATGGGTGGCGGCGGAACTGGCGGCGGGTATACGCCGCCGTAACAATCAGCGGTTCCTTTAGCGCTGGGCGAGGCGCCCCTCCACATACGGGACGAGACCGCCGGCATCGATCAACGCGCGCATGAACGGCGGAAACTCGGCCGCGCGATAGCTGGTGCCTTTAGTGATGTTGCGAACGATGCCGCTGGCCGGTTCCACTTCGATTTCGTCGCCCGATTCAATGCCCTCGACTGCCTCCGGCGACTCAAAGATCGGCAAGCCGATGTTGAGCGCGTTCCGATAAAATATTCGGGCGAAACTCTTGGCGATGACCGCCGAGGTTCCCGATCCCTTGATCGCGATCGGCGCAACTTCGCGGCTTGACCCGCAACCGAAGTTCGTATCAGCCACGATAATGTCGCCTGGGTTCATCCGCCCGGTGTACTCGGGATCGAGTCCCTCGAGCGCGTGCTTCCCAAGTTCCACCTGATCCACGATGTTGCAATATTTGCCCGGAATGATCACGTCGGTGTCGACGTTCTTTCCGTACTTGTGCGCGTGGCCGCGGAGCGTCGCTTCCATTTTATCGTGCCCCCGCCAGGACGGCCAGCTCTCGCGGATCGGTTATTCTGCCCGTGAGCGCCGATGCGGCGCAGGTCGCCGGTGAGGCGAGATAGATCTCGGCTTTGGGAGAACCCATCCGGCCGACGTAGTTCCGGTTCGTGGTTGAGATCGCGCGCTCGCCGTCGCCGAGCGTGCCCATGTGGCCACCGAAACACGCGCCACACCCGGGCGTGTTGACCGCGCAACCCGCCCCAGCCAGTGTCGTCAGGATGCCCTCTTGGGCTGCCTGCATCCAGACCTTCTGCGAGCCGGGGTTGACGATGACCCGGAGATTGGATGCGACCTGTTTGCCGTCGAGGATCTTGGCAACGATGCGCAAGTCTTCGATGTAGCCGTTGGTGCATGACCCGATGAAGACTTGATCGACCGGGAGATCTTCGCTCGCGACTTCCGAGATCGGATGGACGTTATCGGGCGTGCTCGGACATGCGACCTGCGGTTCCAACGCGCTGATGTCAATCGCAATCTCGCGCTCGTAGACGGCATCGGGATCGGCTCTTTCGACGATGAAGGGACGATCGGTACGTTCCTTGACGTAGGCAATCGTCTTTTCGTCAGCGTGGAAGATGCCGTTCTTCGCGCCGGCCTCGATCGACATGTTCGCCATCGTTATGCGACCGGTAATCGAGAGCGCGTCAACGGTCGAGCCATGATACTCGATCGCACGATAGGTCGCGCCGTCGATACCTAGCTCGCCGACGGTACGGAGCATGATGTCCTTGGCGTACACCATCGGTCCGGGCGTTCCACTGTAGACCAATTTGATCGAGGCGGGGACCCGTAACCAAACTTCGCCGAGTACGAAGGCTGCCGCAATGTCCGTCGACCCCATCCCGGTCGCAAATGCCCCGAAGGCACCGTACGTGCAGGTGTGCGAATCGCCGCCGACGATCATCTCGCCCGGCGCCACCAACCCTTCTTCGGGAAGAACGACGTGTTCGATGCCGCCTCGCCCGACGTCGAAGAAATGCTCGACCCGTTGTTCGATGGCGAAATCTTTCATGAGTTTAGCCAGCGACGCGGACTGCGCGTCCTTAGCGGGTACGAAGTGGTCTGCGACCAGCGCGATCTTGCTGGGATCGAAGACGCGATCCGCACCTTTGATCTTGCGCATCACCGCGATCGCAACGGCGGCTGAGAGCTCGTTTGCCAGAACGAGATCGACCTTCGCGTTAATGATTTGGCCCGGCTCGACGCGCTCTTCGCCCGCATGGCGCGCCAGGATCTTCTCGGTAAGTGTCATGCCCATGATAAGAGGATTATAGGGCGAACTAGGGCGAGAGACCTCCGACTATGCAACACGAGCGAAACTTCGGCTTCTTAACGCGCGCCCTCCACGCCGGGACGCCCCCCGACCCGGCTACCGGCTCGCGCGCCGCCCCGATCTATCAAACTGCGGCCTACGTCTTCGGATCGACCGAGCAGGCGGCGGAGCTCTTCGCGCTGCGCAGCTACGGTCACATCTATAGCCGTATCAGCAATCCCACGGTCGCCGCGTTCGAGGAACGCATGGCGAGTCTCGAAGGCGGCCTCGGAGCGGTAGCCTTCTCCAGCGGTTTGGCGGCGCAGCTCTGCACGATACTGGCGCTGGCCCAAGCCGGCGATCATCTCGTCTGCACCCAGAACGTGTACGGCGGGACGGTGACCCAGCTGAGCGTGACGGTCAAGCGCATGGGCATTGACACGACCTTCGTACCAGTTGATGATTTCGCCGCAATTCGCGCCGCGATCCGGCCCGAAACCAAGCTCCTCTTCGTCGAGACGATCGGCAACCCGTCGGGCGTCGTCGCCGATTTGCGCGCGTTCGCCGAGCTGGCGCACGAAGCCGGCATACCCCTGATCGTCGACAACACATTCGCCACTCCGTATCTCTGCCGGCCGATCGAGCACGGCGCCGATATCGTGCTGCACTCCGCGACCAAATTCATCAACGGGCATGGAACTTCGATCGGCGGCGTGCTGATCGAATCCGGTGCCTTCCCCTGGGATAATGGCCGCTTTCCGCTGCTCTCCCAACCCAGCCCCGGCTATCATCAAAAGGTCTTTACGGAAACCTTCGGCGAGTACGCTTTTCTGATGCGCGCACGGGCAGAAGTTCTGCGCGACGTCGGGGCGCAGATGTCGCCGATGGACGCCTGGCTTCTATTGCTCGGCCTGGAAACACTCGGGCTGCGCATAGAACGACACGTTATCAACGCGCGCGAGGTCGCCGCATACTTGAAATCACGCCCCGAGGTCGCGTGGGTTCGCGAGCCGGAGCTGGGCTCAATCTTCACCTTCGGTCTGCGCGGCGGTCGCGACGCCGGGCGACGCTTCATTGACGCGCTCGAACTCTGGAGCCATCTTGCGAACGTCGGCGATTCCAAGAGTCTGGTGATTCACCCGGCATCGACCACACATTCGCAGCTCTCCGACGCGGAGTTACGCACGGCAGGCGTCGAGCCCGAGTCCGTGCGTCTCTCGGTGGGGCTCGAAGACGTGGACGACCTGATCTGGGATTTGGAAAGAGCATTGCGCGCAGCCGACCCGGATGCGTCGCTGACGAGCGCGGCGGCCTCACACACCGGATGATTCTGGAGACGCCATCGCAGCGCCGGGAACTGCTTCGCCGGAGCCATACCATCGCGATTGTCGGCGGGTCGAGCAATCCGCTTCGGCCAAGCTATACCGTTTTTTCTTACTTGCGCCGGCAGCCCGGTTTCGAGGTCGCGCCGATCAATCCGACGATCGACGCGATCGACGGTATCGAGGCTTTTCCATCCTTGTCGGCCTATGCCGCCGAGCACGGCGCGCCCGACCTGGTGGACGTCTTTCGCAAGCCGAGCGAAGTCGCCGGCGTCGTCAGCGAAGCGATTGCCGTCGGCGCCAAGGCGATTTGGTTTCAGTACGGTGTGATTAACCCCGAAGCGATCGCGCTCGCCGACGAAGCCGGAATGGACGTCGTCGTCGACCGCTGCATGAAAGTCGAACACGCGCGCTTTTGCGGCGGCCTCTCGACCAGCGGCCTCAACAGCGGTCTGATTACCTCACGCCGCAAGTGATGCGACGCATTTGGCTCTCAGAGTCCTTCAAGGACTCGCTGCCGCGGCCAATGGTACGATAACTTCGCGATTTTATTCGGAGGCGCCAAGATGGTCGGCTTCGTTGGGACGCTCCTGCTCGTATTGGCTCAAATCACGCAGCCGGCGCCGAGCGTTACGCCTCCCGCACCAAAGACCATCATTCGGATCAAGTCGACGCCGTTCTGCACAGTCTTTCGTGAAAACGTCTTTCATGCCGTAGAGGGACTCCGAGTCAACGACATGGTCATCGACCAGGGTCAGTTGCTGCTTTCGAAGTGGGCCTACGACAGTATCGCCGATACGGGCAAGTTCCAAGGCCCCAGTCTCAAAATGGACCAGTACCAGTTGGGAGAAGTCGTACACCAAGCGGCCCATAACGTCCAACGCGTCTATGCACTGCTCAACGATCCGCAACGATTTCCGCAAACGCCCCAAGACGACGCGGCGCGCGATCTGATAAAAATGAAAGCGGTGCTCCAAGCGGTCGCGGACGCTCAGGAACGCTCGATCAATATTCTCTCCGGGACGTACGAAACGGCGGCGCTCTTAGCTCTGCTCTCTTTTGGCAACAATACGGTCGGCGCATTACAGCAAGGGAGCAGTCCAGACCAGAACCTTCAGGTCGGTGACCAGGTCTTTAATCCACCTGGCTATCTTTCGCCGCCCGCGTCGGCCGCGCCGGCGCAAACCTCGCTCTTCGCGAGCACTCCCATCGGCCGGATCCGAAGCGCCGTCGTCATCAGCCAACGGATCACCGGCGGCGTCGAAAATAACGTCGCGGATGCCGTAATCTCGGGCATTAAGCGCTGCGGTGCGCAGTAGCGCACAGCTCTTCAGCGTCGAGCGAGCAGCCTCGCGGCGACGCGTCCTGATCCCGCCCAACTAGCACCAGCCCGTCGTCAAACTGCATGCCAAGATCTTCGGTTTGTATCGCGATGCACGAGGAGCGGTTGGCAAGATCCACGTGTAGTAACGCGCCAAGCTCGCCGTCGGGGAGGGTCTTCCGGTCAGGGCCGACGACCCGCGCACGCAGCCACGGCGGCGCGGCCTTTCGGCGTAGCACGGGCTCGGCGTCGTAATATTGCGAGGTGAGCTCGGTCATGCCGTATTCTGCAACGATCGCATCATTAGCAAGCGCGAAGCCCGCGACGATGCGAGCATAGAGCTCGTCGCGGCCGACGGCGCGTGTGCGCCCTTTAAAGCCGCCGGTTTCCATCACGCGCGAACCCCTCGGCAGCGCAAACCGAATACCGCGCCGATCCATCTCGTCGAGCAGACGCACCAGTGCGAAGGCCGTGGAGGCTATGCAGACTCCCTGATTCGCCTGAATCGCTTCACGCAACTCCGTTTCGAAACGATCGAAGAGCAGATCGTCGCCGCGCAGATACCATCTGGTGCGGCCGTCACCGCGCTCGTCGCCAACGCGGTTCATCATGTATCCCAGTGAAGAGCCTGGCCGTTCGGCTGGATTGGGCACGAGGTTGAAGTATTGGAGGCGCGCGCCGTCGGCGAGCATGAAGCGGTCGAATCCCGCGAGCAGCGCCGCGTCGTAGAGGACCGGCGTTTCCATAAAATGTAGCCCCGCCTCGCGCGCCGTCGTTCCGCTGGTTTCAAAAACCAGCGACGCCTTGGCCGGATCAAACGTCGTTAGCGACGCTTCCTTGAATGCCGCGGCCGGCACGGCTGGAATTGCTTCCCACGAATTCGGAAGCGCCGAAAGCGTGAACCCTAAACGCGAGCAGTAGCCCGCGTAGGGTTGATTGTATCGCAACTGGTAGGCAAAGAGCCGCAGGGCCAGGTCGTTGAATGCGTGGTCGCCAAGCAGCTCACCGCGCTTGTGCCAGGCGTCAATGACGCCGAGGATTTCGGCGTCGAGCGCTTGCGATTCGCCTTCGTAGCTCATGGTTGCACTTTGGTCATCCTGAGCGGACTTTGTCATCCTGAGCGGAGTCGAAGGATGACAGTGGGATTACGTAACGAGCTCGATGAGCGAAAGCTCGGCGGCGTCGCCGGGGCGGACGCGGGTCTTAGTAATGCGGGTGTAGCCGCCCGCGCGGCCTTTGAGCGCGGGCGCGATTTGTTCCACGAGCTTCTTGACGACCGCGGGTTCCGTGATGAACTCGGCCAACTGCCGCCGCGCTGCCAAATCCCCGCTCATGGCGGTGGTAATCAGGCGTTCGGCGACGCGGCTAATTTCTTTGGCCTTCGTCGAGGTGGTCTCGATCTTGTCGTATTTGAAAAGCGAGGTCGCAAGGTTGCGCAAGAGCGCCTTGCGATGGCCGTCGGTACGCGAAAGTCGTTTGTACGCTATGGAATGCGGCATCTGTTTCTGCAGCTACGACTGGCGCAGCGACAGCCCCCTCTCGGCTAAAACCTGCTTGATCTCGTCCAGTGATTTCTTGCCGAAGTTACGCATCTTCATGATTTCGTCCTCGGTCAAATCGAGCAGCTCCGAGACCTTAGAGATCCCGGCGCGCTTGAGGCAGTTGAAGGATCGCACCGAAAGGTTGAGCGTCTCGACCGGGATGTCCCACTCGTTGGGCGGCGTCTCCGGCAGGGGCTCCGCTCGATTCGTAAAGGAGACGAACAGATCCAACTGCTCTTGCATGATAGAAGCGGCGGTCGAAAGCGCCTCGTCAGGCGTGATCGAACCGTTCGTTTCGATCTCCACCGTCAGCCGGTCGTAGTCGACGCTCTGGCCGACGCGCGTATCGTCCACCGTAAAGTTCACTTTGCGGATCGGCGAGAAGATCGAATCGAGCGGGATCAGCCCGATCATGTGCTCGACGTTACGCTGGCGGTCGGCCATCACGTAGCCGCGCCCTTTTTCGACACCGATTTCCATCGTGAGCTTGGCATCTTTCGCAGAAAGTGTCGCGAGCCGATAACTCGGATCGAGAACTTCGACGTCGGCGTCGGGAACGATGTCGGCGGCGGTTACGTCCCGCACGCCGCTGACCGACAGGGTCAAGACCTTCGGTTCGTCGCTGTTAAGCCTCACCGGCAGGCCCTTGAGGTTGAGCATCAGCGCAATCGTATCTTCGACCATTCCCGGAATCGTCGAGAACTCGTGGAGCACTCCATCGATCTTCATATATGTGACCGCCGCTCCAGGAATCGAGCTCAGCAAAACACGCCGGAGCGCGTTGCCGAGCGTTATTCCGAAGCCGCGCTCGAGCGGTTCGATTACGAACTTGGCATAGTTATCCCGACGTTCGCGCACTTCGATGGCTGCGCCGACGGGCGTTTCCAACATGGTCATCTGGTCTGTTTCTGTCCTTTGTTGCTGCTTACGTTATCCGTTCGTCATTTCCGATGACGAGCGATCGGACGCCTAGTAGCGGAGTTGGGTATTATATTATCGCGAGTAATACTCGACGATGAGCTGTTCGTCGACCGGGGTGTCGATCTGCTCGCGCGGGGGCGGCTGCAACACTTTGGCCGTTTTCTCTTGGTCGTTCCATTCGAGCCACTCCGGCGGCCGACGGCTTTGCGCGACCTCCAGATTCGCTTCAAAGACCGGCGATTTCAGGCTCCCCGGAGCGATCGAGATTACGTCACCCGGCTTTACGACATACGACGGGATGTTCACGATCCGGCCGTTAACGCGAAAGTGCCGATGCGTAACCAGCTGGCGCGCCTGCGCGCGGCTGCTGGCGAGGTTCAACCGGTAAACGACGTTATCGAGGCGGCGTTCGAGCAACTGCAAAAACGTGCGGCCGGTTTGCCCGGGGACACGTGCCGCTTCACGGAAATAGTTTTCAAACTGCGTTTCGTGCACGCCATAGTAACGGCGCATCTTCTGCTTTTCGCGCAGTTGCCGCCCGTATTCCGAAACTTTCGTGCGCGATTTGCCGGTGGTTTTCTGTCCCGGCGCAGTGCCGCGCCGTTCGACCGCGCAGTTGCGCGAAAGGCAACGGTCGCCTTTGAGGAAGAGCTTGATTTTCTCGCCCGTCTTGCTGGACGCGGTTTCGCGCCGGCAGAGACGGCAGACGGGGCCGACGTAGCGCGACATTAAACGCGACGCCGTTTCGGCGGACGGCAGCCGTTGTGCGGGATTGGCGTCACGTCCTTGATCATCGTGATCTCAAGGCCGGCGGCCTGCAGCGAGCGAATCGCGGCTTCGCGCCCGGCGCCCGGTCCCTTGACGAGCACTTCGGTGGACTTCATCCCGTGTTCCATCGCTTTGCGAGCGGCCGCCTCGGCCGCCATCTGAGCCGCAAACGGGGTGGATTTCTTCGACCCCTTGAACCCGAGATTGCCGGCCGATGCCCACGAAACGACGCCGCCATGCGGGTCGCTGATCGTAACGATCGTATTGTTAAACGACGCGTGCACGTGCGCGACGCCCGACAGGACGTTCTTCACTTCGCGCTTACGGCGCGTCTTGGTTTGCTTCTTAGCAGCCAAACAAAATCTCCGTAGTTTTGGGCGTGGTAAACCACGAGCGCTCAACCGGCGCCAAGTGAGTATCTTACCTTAGGAGGCGAAGCTCGGTCAACGCCTAGCCGCTGCCCCGCCGGCATCCCTGAAAAAGACGAGGGGCCCGGCCTTAACGACCGAGCCCCCGCTAGCCAACCTTTAGCTTTGCCCTTACGGGTAGAAGAACCGGATCCCAAGGCCCGCGTACGGACCGTTGTAGCTTCGGTTGCCGGGCGCGTTGGACTTGTTCGTCCAGCTATTGCCCATCCACCCGAGGTCGAGGTACGCCGGGCTGTTAAACAGCACGTAGTTAACGCCGACCTGGTATTTGAGGATGTTGTACGCCAGATCGAAGGGACCAAACGATCCGTGAACGTTCGGATAGTACCAGATGCTCCCGTAGAACGAGAGCGGCTCGTTGAGATCCGGCAGCTTCTCGCCACCGAAGCCCCACGACGCCATGTTCGGGTAGCCGTAGTTGTTCGAGACCCACAGGTAGCCCACGCCGATGTAGATGCGCGGCTGCAGGACTCGCACGGCAATACGCCCGTCCAGGAACTGATCGTCAAGCGGCGAGGTCACCAGCACCGGTGAGCTTCCCTTGCCGCCGATCGTGGTAACGAAACACTCCGGAACGAACCTGGTCGTTCCCGGGATGAAGCCGTTACAGTTGTGCGGATATTCCCAGCGCTCCCAGTTCCCTTCGATCATGAAGGGGATGTTGCCGAGGCTGAACTCAGCCGCGCCACGGAACGTAAACGAGCTGTTCCCGATGTTGCCGGGGCTGAACTCGTTATACACCTTGGGCGAGATGATGTAATCGCCCGCCACGAAGACCATGTGTCCCGGAGTTTTTACC
>JBAVTZ010000129.1:0-7737 GCA_049696515.1 Candidatus Cybelea sp.
CCTCCAACGGCTCGATCCAAACCTCGCCCGGGCGCGGAAAGGCGTCGTCGAGCAGGGTCAGGCGGTGCTTGTTGGGGTTGAAGATCGTCTCGTCGGCCTCGATCCGCGCGACCAGCCCGTGGACGTCACCATCATCTTCAAAGAACCAAATTTCGCTGCGCTCGACGCGTTCCACCGCGACGCCGAGCCGGCCTAATGCAACCAGCGCGGTGTAGGCCGCGTTGTCGGGAATCTTTAAGCCGACTGCAATCGTTCTAATCACGAGAGCGCGCTGACGAAGCTGCGAAAAAGTATCGCGCCGCCCGAAGGCGCGAGCGGGTCCTCACCTTCGCGCCGATCGAGGTGGTTGAAGTTCCAAGCGTCGCGCTCCGGGTGGGGCATGATCGCGAGCACGTTGCCGCCACGATTTACCAAGCCGGCGCAGCCAAGCGCCGAGCCGTTGGGGATCGCCGCTTCGTCCGTTACTCCATCGGCTTGGGCGTAGACGAAAGCCAAATGGCCGCCGGCGACGATTTCCTCAAGGTGCCCGGGGGTTGCGGCGAGACGCCCTTCGCCGTGTGCGGCCCACGCCGGAACGAGCGCCTCTTCGGGAAGGGTGGCGGTGATCGCGCACCGCGATGGTTGGACGGCTAGCTTCATATAAATATGGCGGCAGACGAAATGCGGCACCGGCGCGTTTTTGGTAAAGGCTGCAGTCGGCTTACGAACGGTGCCCGTCCCCGGAACGAGCCCAGCTTCCAAAAGAACCTGCGCGCCGTTACAGATGCCGAAGACGAGTTTTCCGCGGCCGGCGCCCTCGATCACGTAGTCCATCACGCGGTCGTGGGCCGCGACGGCGCCGGCGCGGATGCGATCCTCGTAGGCGAAGCCACCGGGGAGTACGAACGCGTCGTACCTTGCTAAATGCTCGGCTTGCGTCCAATGGACGACCTCGGCGTTGCCGCCGCAGTCGCGCAGCAACCGTACCGTTTCGTCTTCGGAGTTTGTACCGGGAAAGACCGCAACGGCGATTCGAGCGGTCAAGGAAAGAGCTCGGTCAGGGGTTGCGACCAAATATCGTACAGGCGTCCAACCTCAAAACGCGCGCCGTTGACGACTAGGTCAGGTCGGTCATTCGTCGCGCCGATTCGTAGCGCTCCGGTGAGATCGATATCGGCGTCGTCGCTCACCTCGCAAATGTAGCCGCCGGCCTCGCAGAACGGGTTGCCGAAATCGACTTCGACGCCGATCCGTCGCCCTTGCCGCATCGCATCAAAGGCCTGGCGCGCAAGTGCGGTCAACATTCCGCCGTCGCTAATCGCCCGGCAAGAACGCAGCACACCGCGCACGCTCGCATCATGCAGAATGCCGACTGCGGCACGTTCGGCGCCGTACGAAAGGGCCGGCAACGGACCTTCGATTCCAAGCAGCTCGGCCAACACCGAACCGCCCACGACCAACTCGCGGCTCCCGATCCAGAGCACCACCGAACCCGGCGCCTTGAAACCGGGCGTAACGATTCGTCCGATGTCCTCGATCGCGCCGACACACGCACAGATCGCGGAGGCTGGAACCGCAACGCCACTCGCCGATTCGTTATAGAGGCTAACGTTTCCCGAAACAAAGGGCAGGTCGAGGCGCATCGCTGCATGCTCGAGCCCTTCCACCGCCGACACGAACTGGCCGTACTGATCGGGCTTGCGAGGATTGCCGAAGTTTAAGCAGTTGGTGAGACCGATCGGCCGCGCGCCGACCGCCACGACGCGCCGCATTGCTTCTAGCACCGCATGCTCGGCAGCGTAGCGAGGGTCGATGCGTCCGTAACGCGGATTACCGGCGACGGCCAGGGCAACCCCTATCCGCGAACCGGGAATGGGTGCAAGTACTCCGGCATCGGCGGTGCCGCGCGCTAGAACCGTATTCCCGCGCACGACGGCATCGTAGCGCCGATAGAGCGGTTCGCGCGAGCAGACGTCACGGTGGCCCAGCACCTGCGGAAAGAGCGCCTCCACGTCCACCGCCGGAAGCTCGTCAGCGGCGCCACGATGGTGAATCACCTCGGTGTACGCCAGCTCGTCGCGGATGGAGCCGGTCAGGAACTCACTCTCGACGTCCATCACGACCCTGCCGCGGTACCGCATGACGTATCGGCGCTCGGCGGTGACGTGGCCGATGACCGTGGCGCGCGCGTTGTACGCGACCTCGGGCAAGGTGAACTCTTCGTTGTAGATGCGCAGCACCTCAGCGGTGATCGCGGGCGGCAGCAGCCAGAGCAGCCGCTCCTGTGTTTCACCAACCGCGATAACTTCGGGCGGCGTCCCTTCGACCGCGAGATTGACACAATCGAGATCGATCTCGGCTCCGTAGTCGCCGTGGGCGGTAATCTCCGCCGAGCAGCCCATGATCCCGCCTGCGCCGAGATCTTTGAAGGCAGCCGTCATCCTGCGCTCGCGCAACAATCCAAAGACGCGATAGCTGGCGCGCATCAGCACGTTTTTGAGGAATGGATCGGGGACTTGAACGGCGCCTTTGTTGAGCTCGGCGTCTTCGGCGTCGAGGGTCAGCGATGAGAACGAGGCACCGCCGAATCCGCTCGGGTCGGTCGCTTTTCCGACCAGCACGATATCCCACCCTTCCGCTCCCTTTGGCGCGTAGGAGTGGATCACGTCCGTTTCTTTGACGATCCCGAGCGCGACGACGTTGACGAGACAGTTCTCGTCGAATCCCGCATCGAAGTAAACGTCGCCGGCGATATTAGGAACGCCGATCGCGTTCCCGTAAGCGCCGATGCCATCAACGACGCCCTGGGCTACATAATGCGGATGCGACCCGCCCTTCTCGGCGCGGCCAAAGCGTAACGGATCGGCGACTGCAATCACTTCGGCACCCATGCAGAGCACGTCCCGCACGACGCCCCCTATACCGGTCGCCGCTCCTTCGAACGGCACGACCTGCGAGGGATGGTTGTGCGATTCATGCGCGACGACCACGGCGAAGCGTTCGCCTTCGTGCACGCCGAGATGGAGTATCCCGGCATCTTCGCCTGGCCCGAGGACGACGTTGGCGCCGCTCGTCGGCAGTTTCTTGAGGTGATGGCGACTGGATTTATAGCTGCAATGCTCGCTCCACTGCGCATCGAAAGCGTGCAACTCGACGATGGACGGTTCGCGTCCCAGTCGTTCGCTAATCCGTGCTAACTCGTCGTGGCGCAGTGCGACGTTCGGAGCCGCTTCCGTACCCGGAGCCGGTCTAACCAAGCGGTGCGCCTTGAGGTATGGACGCGGGCTGTTGCAGCGCGGCATCGGCGTGTAGCACCGTCGAGCGCGCATTGGCCTGCATCAAGAGCGTACGCCCGTAGAGAACGGTATCTTCGAGACCAAAGAGTTTGGCGCATTGCATCGCAAGCCGCTCGTTTTCGGTCCGCCCGTCCAGTACCGGCGCCGACGAGGATGCGTCGATCATCGATCGGAGGAGTTCGTTTTCGCCGGCTGCCACAACGATCAGACGAGCGAACGTAGCCTCGAGCTGCGATATGAGCTGCAGCACGTACCCCGGCGTAGCCGAGGGGCTCGCCACGTGGCGCACGGTCGGAAGACCAAGCTGCCCCATGACCTTAACGATCTCGTTCGCTCGCTCGACCTGCGCCGGCGAGTCGGCGATCACCGCCACCATGCCCGGACGCATGACCGGAAACGTTCCGACGAAATCCGCGACACGTTCGTAGGCGCGCTTGACCCGCTCCAGCGCTTCTTCGTCAACCGTGGGCAGATTGCGGTAGAGCTGCTTATCGAGCATCAGCTCCTCGCGCCCCTGCGGCCAGATGCGCCAGGAATCGTTGTCAACCACGTCTGCGATGACTAGCTGCCCCTGATTGTCGCCGCCGGCAAGCCGTCCGAACTCAATCTTCAAGTCAACCAGCAGCACGTCGCGCTTGCGCCAGGCGTGCGAGAGAATCTCGAAGGTCAGACGTGCAAGCTCGGTCATCACCCCGACCTCGGGCGGCGTGGCGATACCCTGTGCCACGATTTGATCGGGCGAGATCATCGGATCGTGGGCGGCGTCGTCCTTGAAAAAGAATTCGATGACGCGCGGGACGAGCAACGTCCCTCGTTGCACGCCCGGGTTACGTTTAGCAAACGAACCCGCCGCGACGCCGCGCGTGACGACCTCGAGCGGGATCATGCTGCAACGGCGAATGACCATCTCG
Source organism: Candidatus Cybelea sp. (assembly GCA_049696515.1). GTDB lineage: Bacteria > Vulcanimicrobiota > Vulcanimicrobiia > Vulcanimicrobiales > Vulcanimicrobiaceae > Cybelea. The sequence goes on from JBAVTZ010000129.1 coordinate 4,187, forward strand.
TTGTTGTCGTCGTCCTCGCCGCCGTTGAGGTAATGCGTCGGCAGTCCGCAAAGATTGAGCAAGCGAAAGACGCGTGCCGTTGTCTGAGCAGCTAAGCGGCCTTTGCCGGCGATCTCGTTGCGTCGCGCGCCGTCGCCCGAAGAGATTTGGTCGGCCTGGGCGACTACCAGCTGATGCGGCTGGCCAGGATTTTCATAGAGCACTTTCGTCTTGCCGCGCGCAATCTCAATCCCTTTGTTCACGTAACGCGTACCTCGGCTTGGCGTGGGAATGGGGGAAGATTTTCGACGCGGTCGGCCAGGAGACGCGCGCGCTGCGGTGCGGTGCCGACGTAACTGCTCGGATCGAGCAGCCGGCGAATCTCCGCGGGATCGACGAGAGCGGTCAGCTCGTGCTCCTCGGTCAGGAGTCGCGAGAGCGGGTTGTCTTCGCCACGCCCGGCCGCTGCCCACGCCTCCACGGATGCACGGCGAATTGATTCGTGCACGCGCTGGCGGTCTCCGCCGGCGCGCACCGCTTCCATCATTACGGCTTGCGTCCCGGTAAATGGCGCGTACGTACGCAAGTTCGCGACGATGCGCCGTTCCTCGATCCGCAGCCCCTCGATGACCTTCCGGGCGAGCGTCACGATTTCGTCGCTACAGAGCAACGCCTCAGGAAGAACAACCCGGCGGTTCGCGCTGTCGTCGAGGGTCCGTTCCAAGAAGTTCGTAGCCGCGTTTTGCCAAGTAACGTCGGCGTACGCGGGCAGCAAGCGGGCCAACGAGTCGATCCGTTCGGAGAGAATTGGATTTTGTTTAAAGGGCATCGACGAGCTGCCGACCTGCGAAGCGGCGAACGGCTCGCCGAGTTCGCCAAAGCTCGGGCTGCTCAGAATCCGCACATCGGCGGCGAACTTGGAAAGCGACGCCCCAAGACCGGCCAACGCCGCGAGCAGGAGGTAGTCGAGCTTCCGCGGGTAGGTTTGGGTGCTGACTTCGCGCGCTTGCAGCCCAAAGCGCTCCAAGACGTAGGCCTCGATCTCGGCCGAACGCCCGGTATGATCGGAAAGGCGCTCGTAGGTGGCAGCCGTGCCGACCGCACCGCGCAAACCTTTGGTCGTCAAATTCTCGAAGACAAAGCGCAAGTTTTGATCGTCAACGAGCAAGTCTTGGGCATACACCGCGAACCGGTAACCCAGCGTCGTCGGCTCGGCGGGCTGTAAGTGCGTGTACGCCATGCACATCAGATCCGCGTAGGCTCGAATCCGCTCGGAGAAGGTCGTAAGCAGCTGGCGTAGATTCTCGCCGACGTAAGAGAGCGCCAGGCGGAGCCGATAGGTTTCGACGGTATCTTCCACGTCCATCGAGGTCGCGCCGAGGTGCAGTTTTCCACCGCCTCGTTGCGCCTGCGACGCGAAGACGCGGACCTCGGCCATTAGATCGTGATGAATCTCACGCTCGATTGCAAGCGCCCCTTCAATGTCGATTTCGCCGGCGTGGGCGCGCAAGTCGTCGACTTCTTCCGCGCTAATAAGCCCCTGCGCCGACTGCGCTTCGGCAAGCGCGACCCATACGGCACGCCAAAGCCGGCGCCGCGTCTCCTCCGAGAAGAGCGAGCGCAACTCCGCGCGGCCGTATCTCCACGAGAACGGCGAAGCGTAGGTCGAATAATCCATGAGCGTAAGGATTGCCTTCGCCTCGCGGGAAGCCACGGCCTCGTCACCGTAGTGCAGGCGGATGAAAGCCACGCTGGCGTGTTTGGCAGCCGTGCTGATCTGGCTTGCCGGCTGCACCAAGAACGAAAGCGAGGCGAACGGTCGTCATTCCTGGACTGAGCCCGGCGTGCTTCGCGTCGCCTTCATCGATGAGCCGAAGAGCCTCAATCCTCTGCTCGCTTCTACGACCTTCGAAGGTTTCGTAGACCGCCTCATGTTCGAACCGCTGCTCTCGGCCGATCCGAGCGGTAATACCGTGCCGATGCTGGCCGCCGTCGTTCCAACCCAAGCTAACGGGGGTATCAGCGCCGATGGTCTTACGATCACCTATCATCTGCGCCCGGATGCGCGCTGGAGCGACGGCGTACCGGTGACCGCACACGACGTTGCATGGTCGTGGTCGGCAATCATGAATCCGAACAACGACGTCGTTTCGCGTCACGGCTACGATGACGTTCGCTCGATTGACACGCCCGACGCCCATACCGTCGTGGTTCACCTAAAGCAACGCTTCGCTCCCTTCGTCAACACGTTTTTTGCCGAGAGCGATCAGCCGTACGGGGTTGCGCCCGCCCACGTACTCGCGCGCTACCCCGACATCAACCGCATACCGTTCAACGCCGCGCCGGTGGTCGGCGACGGCCCATTTCGCTTTGTGAGCTGGAAACGCGGCGATCGCGTCGTGGTGACGGCAAATCCATCCTTCTTCAAAGGTCCGCCGCGGCTGCGCCGGGTCGAGATCGAGATCGTCCCGAACGAGGATTCGGCGATCAATCTGCTACGCACGCACGCCATCGATTATTTCTTCCAACCCTCGATCGAAACATATCCAACGCTGCGCACCGTACCCCAGACGAAGGTGGTGTGGGTCAACGTAAACGGTTTTGAAGGACTCGAGTTCAACCTCTCGCATTCGCTGCTCGCCGATCCTTTGGTGCGCCGCGCCATCGCCGGCGCGATCGACAAAACCTCGTTAACCCAACAGCTGACCCGTGGGGAATCAAAAGTGGCGACCGGCGATCTACCGGACTGGATGTGGGCCTTCGATCCCAGCGTACGATCGGAGCCGTACGATCCCGAGAAGGCAAAGAGACTGCTCGCGCAGGCTGGTTGGATCGCCGGTCCCGACGGTTTCGTACGAAAGAGCGGCCACCCGATGCAACTGTTGCTTGCAACCGATACCCAAACGGCGACGCACCGCACCGAGAGCCTGCTGATTCAGGCCGCCTTGCGCCGCATTGGTATTGATGTCGAAGTAAAATACTATCCCGGCGACATTCTGTACGCCCCACAAGGTATGGGCGGCATCATGCACGGCGGAAAGTTCGATCTGCTAATCTACCCATGGTTCGCCGGCGCCGATCCCGATAACTCGTCACAGTTCACCTGCGCGAATCTACCGCCGCGCGGCTATGACGATTCCCGCTACTGCAGCCCTGCCATGGACGCGGCACAGGCGACGGCCCTGACGCACTACGACCGCGCCTCGCGCAAACTGGCCTACGCCAGGATCGAGCATTTGCTCACGACCGATAACCCGATGCTCTTCTTCTGGTGGCAGCGCTCGCAGGAAGCAATCAGCTCAGACTTTCACGGCTTCACGCCTAACCCGGTCGTCGAGTCCTGGAATGCCTGGCAATGGAGTATTTAGTCGCGGCGCATTGGCGATTCAGCGTGAAAGTTTTGAGAGTTCGATGCTGATGCGGTCGACGAGCGTCCGGTGGTCGTCTGGGTCGTTACCGGCGCGTCCGGTTACGATGGCTTCGATTCCGCGAAGGGCTCGTTCGTAGGCGCGACGCGCCCGGCGTTCGCCGACCCGACGCGCGAGCGGACGTAGGAAGCGCTCACGCCAGCG
>JBAVTZ010000130.1:0-30439 GCA_049696515.1 Candidatus Cybelea sp.
GAAGAAGCCCGCACCGCGCCCCCCGCCACCACCGCCCCCGCCGCGCGCGTGGAAGGCCGAGGACGTCTGGGACGATTGCACGCCGCCGCCGAACTTCACCGAATAGGTGAACGAGTAGGTGCGCGGCGTCAGTGGACGGGCAAGATTGTCGATCACGAATCCGCCCGCGGTCGTGAACGGCACGGCGTTGGCCGGGCTGGAAAAGATCCCCGCATAGGCATTGGTGATGTTGCTGGCCGCGAAGGTCAGGGTGCCGCGCGTTAGTTGCGCGGTGACGCCGGCATCGAAGGTCGTGTAGGCCGGCAAGTTATTGGGATTGTTGATCCCAACGTGTTGCGCGTCAGCGAGCCACTCGAACATCGAGCGTGGAGCCTTGTAGTCTAAAACAATACCCGCCTTCTGCAGCGGCACGTTGGGAAGCTGTTGTCCGGGAATCGTAATGGAGAACGGATTATCGAAGAGAAAACTGTCCGAGTTGGCTTGCGCGCCGGTGAGGTTGTAGTAGGGCTCAACTACCAGATTCCCGATCGTCAGATAACCGCTGATCTCGGCGCCTTGGTAGAGCCGCTGCACGCCGGCGATCGGCGTCGTGAAGTACAGCTGCTGCGGTAAGAGCGGCGTGCTGGGCGGCGTGTTGCATCCGGCCGGCGAGTTGAAGATCTGCTGCACCTCTTGCAGGTAGCCGGGAGGAAAGGCACCGAGTTGATTGAGGACCAGGCCGTTGACGTAGACCGGCAGCAAGACGCCTTGCTGCTCCTGGCGGTAGAGCGTGAGCGAAACGTTACCGCCGTGCAGCTCGTGGGTGTAGCTCACGCGGACGGAGTTCGACGAGCTGTTTTGCGGCTGGCCACCCGGAGCGTTGCCGTACGCGACTTTGCCGTTGCAATCGAAGCGCAGCGAGGCGGGGTCGCTGAGAATTTGAAGGCGTCCTTGCGTAGCGGCGGCTCCGCCGAGCGCAAACGATGCTGCGTACGTGTCGCGCGTTGTCGGCTTCCAGGTCGCCGCCACGCTAGCCAGCTCGGAGATTCCGCTGTTGCCGGTCGCAGTACTCAAGCCGGCCGACCCGGCGAGCGTGAGTTTATCGCTGGAGTGAATGGTGTCGGTCGCCTGCAGCACGTTGTATTGAGTGGTGTCGGAGCCGTTGAAAAACTCGGCGGCTTCCGGAACCAACGGCGTGGTCGAGAACTGCGAGGAGGTCCCATAGGCTTGAATCGAGATCGTGTGCCGTTGCTGCGCGGGCAAGGTTGCGTTCACCGCGTATCCGGTTGAGCGCGTATCGCTTGAAAATCCGGTCGGTGCGGGGGTTGCGTTGACAAAGCGCGCCAACTGGTTCGAGAGTCCGGCCGAATCCATCGAGTAGATCGAGGTTTGCAACTGGGTCGCGCCGATCAGCGCATTGTCGGTCAGCGCGTAGAGCTGGAAGCTGCTGCTATCCGTATTGTTCGGCCCGTAGCCGCAGGGCAGCGTGGTCTGTGGATCGCCGGGGTAGCGCAGGCAGACGACGTTGGTATCGCGGGCCGAGTTCATGAACATGCCGCTCAGCGAGTTGGAGTCGCCGAACTCGTAGCGAGTGCTGATGAGGTTGCCCGAAACGTAGCTATCGCCGTCGTGCACGTAATCGAGTCCGCTGGCATCTTGGTACAGCTCGCCGTCCACCAGGCTTGGGTTCAATCGGTCAACCGTTTGCACCGCGATCCCCAGCTTGCCGAGCGATCCGGTTTCGGCGACCGAGTAGTTGTAGCGACCGTTGCTGCCGGTCGACAGCTGCAATTGCGAGATCCAGCTCAAGGTTGGTTGCAGTGTACTGAAGTTGACCGAGCCGCCGAGCCCCCCAAGGCTCGGGCCTAAATGTACCGACGCGCCCTGGAAGAGATCGGTGGCAAAACCCGCGAGATTCCCCGCCGAGCCCGGCGCGTTGAGCGGAATACCGTCGAGCGTGAGCTGCGTTTGGGTTGGATCGTGCCCTTCGAGCGAGATCGTCTGGGTCGCGTCGCTGTCGTCGCTCGAGGTCGAGACGCTTACGCCGGAGAGCTTGTTGAGCGCATCGGCCAGATCGGTCGAGAGGCGTCGCTGCGCGGAGTTTTGATCGATACTGCTGGTCGAAATCGTGGTGGACGACTTGGCGGTGACTTGCCCGATGACTTTCAGCCCGCCGTTTTCCTCGGCCAGTGAGAAATCTACCGTGATCAACCGGCCGTCGAGCACTTCGAACGATTTCGAGGTGAGGGTCTCGTAGCCGCGCCGAACGATACGCGCGCGATAGATGCCGTCGGGCACGTCGGTGAAAACGACCTTGCCGTTCTTACCGGTCAGCTCCGCCGTGATGACCGGGCCGTCCAGCAACACGCGCGCCAACTCGAGCGGCTGCTTGGTCGCCGCGTCGACCACCACAATATCAATTTCGCCCGAATCGGACTGCGCGCCGGCGTATGCGGTGACGCTTGCAAAAAAAAGGACCAGAGAGACTGCCAGCGCAGCGCCTCGTCTCGCCATATCCAGGCGATTATAGAAGATTCAAGCTGTGTAAATGCTTGAACCCACCTGTGAAGCGCGTTTTTGTCGTCAGCCCTGTCATCCTGAGCAGGCGCGAAGCGCTGTCATCCTGAGCGGAGTCGAAGGACGAAGGACGATACAAGCCATGTCACCCTGAGGCGTCTCGAAGGGTGACACACCACTAACGGCTGGGTTAAATCGTTATGGTTACCGCGGTGCCTTGGCCAGGGGCGCTATCGATGGCGATATCGCCTCCTACGCGTTCGACCGCGCGCTTGGCGATCGCCAGGCCGAGACCCGTTCCCGTTATTTCGCCGCGCTGGTCGCCGCGGTAAAATCGCTCGAAGGCGTGAACGCGCTCCGCTTCCGACATCCCGGGGCCTTCGTCGCGGACGGTGATGGTGGAGTGGCCGTTGTTGCGCGTCGCGCGCAGATGAATCGGGGCGTCGGGCGCATATTTCAGCGCGTTTTCGATCACGTTCCAGACCGCTTCGGCTAGCTCGCCGCGATCGGCTTCGACGCTCTTGACGCCGTCAACGCTGTAGTCGATGACGCGCCGGTCGTCCAGGCGCCGCGCGGCCTCAACCTGACCGCGCAGCAACTCGACGACGTCAACTTGTTCGAGGTTTGGCGGAGCCTCTGAATCGAGGCGCGCCAAGCGCATGAGCCGATCGATCAGGCCGCGCATGTGCTCTTTTTCAATCGACATCGTGGCCAGAATCTGTCGGGCAATTCGCGGCTCTTCGATCGCGCCGCGGCGCAGCACGTCAATGTAGCCACCGATGACGGTCAGCGGCGTGCGCAGCTCGTGCGATGCATCGGCGGCAAACTGCCGCATGCGTTCCTCGGCGTGGCGCCGATGGTCGAACGCGGTCGCGACGCTGGCAACGGCATCGTTGAAGGCTGCCGTCAGCGAGGCTACTTCATCCCCACCGGCCATCACGAAACGGCGTTGCGTGTAATCCCCGCCGGCCAGCGCGCGTAATGAATCGCTCACTTCGTTGATCGGCCGCAGCGACTGTTGCGCAAACAAACGTCCGACGAACCACGAAAGCAGGATGGCCGCGGCCGCGATCGTCAACACGATCCGCCAGTACGGTATCAGCGAGACGAGCAGCAGCGGAAATGATGGCCCGAAACCGACGTAGCCCCCTTCGACGTAGGTCAGCGAGAGCGGTTCGAGACGGGTTGGATCGGGCGGCATAGGCGGGAACGACCCACGGTAGGTGTAGACGTGCACGGTGCCGTGCGCGTTACGGTAGGTGTCCACGTGAGGCCCGCGTAACGACGGAGGAATAAAGTGTTGCATTCCGCCGGCAGCGAGCACGCCGGCGAGCGGCCGGGGCCGCAGCGTTTTGTCGCCGGCTAAATAGTGCCCCTTCAAGTCGAAGACGGTCACCCGCAAGCCGATTCCGCCCAGCGCGTTGACGATCTCGGGCGCCGCTTGTTTGAGCGTCATCCCTTCGCGCCGGTATTGATCTACAAGGATGCGCGCTTCTTCGTGTTTGGCCACCATGACGTCGCCGGAGAAGCGCCACAACTCGAAGACCAGCGCGATGGACGAGGCCAAGATCACGATCAGGACGGTTACGCCGAGCAGCACCGCATAGAGTGCCGAGAGACGGGCTGCAAGTTTCACCTTACGGGGCCTCGCCTATTGCGAGAGACCATAGCCGACGCCGCGAACCGTCCGAATGAACGAGCCCGGTTCGCCGGGGCGGTCGATCTTCGCGCGCAGATACGAAATGTAAGTTTCGACAATATTGGGACCGCCCTCGAAGTCGTGCCCCCAGACGATCTCGAGCAGATGGTCCTTGCTGAAAACTCGGCGCGGCTCGCGCAAAAATACCTCGAGCAGATCGAACTCGCGCTGCGTGAACTCGAGCGGCTCCTTGCCGCGCCAGGCTTCGCGGGTACCGGGATTAATCGAGATGTCGCGCCAGCGCAGCACGTTCTCTTCGATGAGCTGCGGGCGGCGTAGCTTGGCCTGCAGGCGCGCGATCAGCTCTTCGAAGACGAACGGTTTGACGAGATAGTCATCCGCACCGGAACTGAGGGAGCGGACCTTATCTTCAGTGCCCCCCTTGGCGGTGAGCATCAAAATCGGCGCCTGCGTGATCTCGCGCAAGCGCGGAAGCAGCGTCACGCCATCGATCTTCGGCATCATGATGTCGAGGACGATGAGTTCCGGGTCGAAGACCTTGACGAGCTCAAGGGCGGCGAGGCCATCCGTGGCCGTCCGGACCTCGTACCCCTCGCGGGAGAGTCCAAGTTCCAACATCTCCCGCACCATGCGGTCGTCGTCGATAACCGCAACGCGGGCATTGGGCATAGTATGCATCTGTACGCTGCATCGTGCTTTCTCACCCTTGGAGTAACCTGAACCCCGCCCGCTAGGCAGCGCGGACGGGCGGACGCCATCGCCCCACGCGCTGCCCCGAGACCAGCGCCGCCTGCCCCAGCGCCTCGAGCGGGTGAGCGCGAACCCGAACCCCGCGTTCCTTCAAAAGGGCCAGCGTCGCTTCGTCGAGGACCCAATGAGCAAAGAGGTCGATTTCCTCGGAGCGGGTGGCCTCGGCCAGGGTCGAGATGACGTCGGCCAGCGCGCACTCCCGCCGCGAGAGCAAGCGGGAGACGACCTCGGCTTCAAAGCGGGCTCCGCTCCAGCCGGCTGCCACAATAAGGATGCGAGAGAGCTCCGTGGCGGTCGTGGCCTCGAAGTCAATCAGGGCCGCCTCAACCTGCCCTGCCAAGCCGCCCTCGGTTTGGGCGTGGAGGCTTGCCCCCGTTATCGAGGCGCTCGGCCCAGCCGTTAGGACCGCTCCGGCCCCGATGAAGTACTCGTCCATGCTTCGATTTTGGCATGGACGAGTGCCACACGGGTGGCGCACAAACCACCGGATTCGCCTCATCGGTCCCGGATTGGCCACCGATGTCAGATCAGTCCCAATCGCTGCGCGGTGCGAATTGCCTCGGAGCGTCCATGACAATCGAGCTTCGCGATAACATTCGCAATATGCACCCGAACCGTATGAACGCTGCCATCTCTTTGTTCGGCAATCTCCTTTGGGGTCAGCCCTTCAGCCAAAAGGCGAAGGATCCCGATCTCCGATGGGGTCAGCTCAGCAGGCGGAACGCTTCCCAGCAGTCCGTTACCTATCACGCGGTCGACCGCCGCTAGGAGCCTTGCGACATCAGCATAACCCAGCGCGGACAAGGCATCGATACTTGCTCGTATTCGATTGACGCCGCTCTCACCGCGATGGCGCAGCCGTGCCATAATACTGTCCACAACCCTTCCAGTAAGCAGGATAACACCATCGCCGCTTGACTTTACCTCACGCAAGACGCGATCGGCACTAGTCGTACGACCGTTGATTGCTTCGGCTAGCGCACAAAGTGCCCGTGCAATCGCCATCGACCGCACACGGAAGAGTCCGGTGACTTCCGACGTGCTCACATATTCCAAAATCTCTCTGATCAATTTGACCGAGAGCTGAGGCTGACCGTCGAGCGATAAAAACAGAGCGTATACGCTTCCAGACAAGATTCGATCGAAGTCGAACGGCATGTGAGCCCAACTCGCAGAGACAAGCTGCTGGGCCTCTGCGAATCGACCTTCCCACCCGAGCCGCACTGACCTGAAAAGCGTAAGGTATCGGCCTGCTAAATCGTGCGTTCGAATCGTGGCCAGACGTTGTTCAATTGCGATGCTCTTCTCCACGTCGCCACGGCGCATCTGGGCGCTCAGCATCTGCAACAGCGCGATCTGGAGCGCGAATGCGTCCCCAGCCTTGGTAGCGGCCGTGGCTGCCGCTTCTGCGTACCGCAGTTGCTTGTCAACATCATCTTCTTCATGAAGAGCCAGGTTTGAAAGCACTGCATTTACGCGACTCGCCAGGCCGTAGAGGTGCAATTCCTCGGCTAACTCGCTCGCGTGCGTAAGCACCTCGAAGGCCCTATCCGCTTCGCCAAGATGATGAAACGCGATGCCGATGTGATGGAGAACCTTTGCACGAACGACGTCGGAATCGATCTCGGAAAGCAGCGGCTCAACGCGTGCCGCGGCCGTACGCGCCGCTGCCGTTTCACCCCTCACGGCCTTTTGTCCGGCAATTAGTGAGAGCGCCTCAGCTCGGTGCGCGGCGCTTTGGTCGAGATCGTCGCCAACCGCGCCGAGAAGTTCAGCCACATCGCCACCCTGATTTGCAATTAACGATGCAAGTCGGAGGCTGGTCATGGCGACGAGCTCCCGATCGTTGCCGGCGCGCGTCAGCGAGCGGCGCAGCAGCGATTCCGCTCTCGCGAATTTACCGGAAATCGCCTGCAGAGCGCCCTGGAGTGCCAAGACTGTTGCGTTCTCCTGGCGCGTGCCATCGGCGAGTGCCTCGATCGCGCGGGCCACAACGTCGCTGCGTGCGCGTTCCAAGAGTGCGAATCCGCTGCGTTCGAGCAGCCTTACGACGTCGGTCAGCGCAGCAGCCGTAATATATGCCGCAATTGCGTGTTCGACGTCACCGCTCTCCTCTAGCGCGTGAGCTGCCCGCTCGTGCACGATTTGTTGCGAGCGCTTACCGCGCATGGCGCTTTGATGCCGAAGGAATTCGCGAAACAGGTCATGGCATTGATAGACCGCCTCTGCCTCCTCGTAGATAAACGCGGTACGTTCTCGCAGCCGTTCGACGATTGGCAGCGCATCGTCGAATCCAGCGCGCTCCAGCACTTTCGCGTCAATGATAGGGAGCGCGATGGCAACTTCCAACAAGTCGCGTTCATCGCGATCTAGTGTCGTGTACACTTGCTCGGCAAGGAAACGATAAATCATTTCGCGCGTAACGGCTGAGACGTTGCGAAGATCTGATGATCGGGTCGACGTCCGCAACGCAAAGCTCACCGCTGCAGGCCATCCTTCCGTTAACCGCAACAGGTCACTCAACTCCTCATCGCGGATCCGAAGGCCCATCGCGGTTGCGGCTTCGCATGCCTCTTCAAAAGTGAATCGGAGGGCTTGCTCGTCGACCGGTAGGTCCAAGTCGCGGTAGGCTTGCCACGTCCCAAGCGGCAGGCCCGCAGTGGACCGCGAGGCGAGAACCCAGCGTATTCGTCCCTTGGTGCGCTCGATCAGCGAAGTCAAAAAACCGGCAACCTCTGGATCGCCATCAGCGACGTGCAGATCGTCGATCGCGATGACGCCACGAAACGATTCCAAATGCGCGTGCATCCAATGGGCAAGCTCCGCGCCCCGTTTCGGCGATGCTGTGTTCCCCTCGTAGGCCCCGGCCAGCGCGGTAATTGCGTGTGGCGCACTTTCGCTCAGGGCCTCAGCAAGCCCGCGCAGGAAACTCAACAGCGTGGCGTGGTCACTGCGTAGCGCAAAGCGCACGTGGGGTTCAGACAAGGAACTAAGATATTGGCGGAGCGCCACCGATTTGCCGTAGCCGGCAGGTGCAATCAAGAGTGCGATCGGATGAGTTGCCGAGGCGGCAAGCCGTTCTACAACGCGCGGCCGACCTATATGTGCAAACGCGCCTGCGTCGCTACGATCTTCTCGCCGAAGAGTTTGGACCATCGCCTTCCGTTCTAAAATGGTCCGAGCGTTGCCTGTGCGTGATATCTCGCCGGAGCCGGCACGTTGCCCTTGCCGATCCGTTCGCTCAAGTAATGCGCCACCATCGCACCGGCCCAGCGAAGTCGCGGCGCGAGCCACGCGCGTTGTGTTGGACAAGTTACCTCACCGAGTTCGAGCACGAGGCTTGCCTCACGCGCGTCCACTTGTCGGAACGCGTAATACTCACGCAAGCTGCTCGTGAAATTGTCAGGCTGAAATCCAAACGGCCAATAACGCCCGTAGAGAGCGCGCCACGAAGCCGCGGCTGTCGAATCGTGCTGGCGGCCGTAGCCGACCGAAGCCGTGCTGTGACAGGGCGGATCCGAACCATCGAAGTGGATGAATACTGCTGCCAACACCTTATAAGTGCCCGCAAAATCGGCCGGAAGACGCGCGACCGTTACGCCATGCCGGCGTAGAATCTGAGTCGCAGCGTCGGCGACGATCGGCGTCCAAGCTCGTTCGCCACTGGCTCCAAGATTGCAGTGGTGTTGCGGAAAATGCGCGCAGCTCGCCGGGCGGCCTTCGTGGCCGGCTGAGATGAGGACGTCATAAGTGAGCGAGACGGCGAGCAGCAAGCCGAGCATGATTGGCGCGATGCGCCGCCGCGCGGCGGCCACCTCCCGGCAAGGCGTGGAGCGCGCGGCGCGCACGATGCGCCCGTATGCACGTTTAACCGCGGCGCGAACTTAATAGCGCCAACGCGATCGTCAAAGGAATCTGGAGCAGACGCTCGCTTGCGGGCGGGTGCAGCCGAGAGCATCGCCGCCATCCGGGCAATGCCTAAACATTTCGACCAACAGAATCGAAAAGATAATGCCAGTCGCTAGGCGCACAAGCCCCGGCGGAGTACGCTAAGCTGAATGCTCAGCGCAAGCTGAAAGGATGCGTGCGAATGAAGAGCTTCGTTGTTAGCGTCATCTTGTTGTCACTGTCGGCTTGCGCTTCGCCGGGCACGTCAGTGAGTGGGCCGAACTCGTGGTCCGCTACTGCACCCTCGGGCGTCCGCGGCCGTTCCGGGGCGTTTCTGGGCCGCCGCGCCGGCGTGACTCCGATCACCAACGTGATCATCATCGTCCAAGAGAATCGAACGCCCGACAACCTGTTTCAAGGGTTGCCCGGCGCGGATACGCAGAGCTACGGCCTCGATTCGAAGGGCGATCAGATTCCGCTGCACCAGAAATGGTTGGGCTGGCCCGGCGACATCTCCCACGAACATCCTAACTTTCTCGCCGAGTGCAACGCCAATCCGAGTAACCTGGCGGTCTGCCAAATGAACGGCTGGAATCTGGCGGCTGCTACCGGCGCGGGTTGCCAGAGCAGCCCCCACGACGACTGTCCGTACGCCTTCGTGCCGCATACCGAGGCGCAACCTTACTTCGACATGGCCGCGCAGTTTGCGTTTGGCGACCGCATGTTCCAAACCAACGAAGGTCCAAGCTTCCCGGCGCACCAGGAGATCATTAGCGGAACTGCATCCGCGGCGCCGGCATTCGCGACCCGCCAGATTGAGAACAACCCGTCCGACGGAAAAGGCAACGGTGGCTGCGATAGCATGCCGAAGTCCGTGGTTGAAACCATTGCGCTCGAGCCGCTCGGAGCGCCGGCGGGCAAGCCGACCTTTCCGTGTTTTGATCGTCAGACGCTCGGCGATCTGCTGACGGCGGCCGGGGTCAGTTGGCGCTACTACCAATGCGGCACAGGCGCGGGATTGTGGCACGCCTACGATGCCATCCAACACATTCGCGAAGGCAGCGGCTATTCGAGCCTCGTCATCCCCAAGTCACAGCAGATCCTTAGCGACATCAAGAACGGTAAGCTGGCGGCGGTTTCCTGGGTGATGCCGGACGGTAATCACAGCGACCATCCCGGCAGCGGCCATACCGGCGGCCCGTCGTGGGTGGCGGCCATCGTCAATGCCGTCGGGAAGAGTCAATACTGGGATTCGACCACCATCATCGTCACGTGGGATGATTGGGGCGGCTTCTTCGATCATGTCGCGCCGGATCGGCGCGACAACTACGACCTGGGCTTCCGCGTCCCGCTCCTGCTCATCTCACCCTACGTCGTGCAGCCGGGTTACGTTTCCCACGTCCAGCACGAGTTCGGCAGCATCTTGCACTTCACCGAAGAGACGTTCGGCACAGGAAACCTCGGCACGACCGATGCAACCGCCGACGACTTACAGGATTCCTTCGACTACACCCAGCCCGCGCGCTCGTTCACTCAGATAAGCGCACCGGCGTTCACGCCGGACTGCAACGGCCAGCGTACGGAGGAAGATCCCTAGGCGCCAACCGCCGGCACCTCGGGGAAGGCATGTAGCCCGCCGCGCGTAACACCGCTCGATGCGGCTGCTTATCGCGGCGGTGCCGGTTGCTGCACTCACGATCGTCGTGCCGTTCGTGAATCGCATTGAGCCGCGCATTCTCGGCCTACCGTTCATCTTGGCCTGGATTCTGGTGTGGGTCGCGCTCACGCCGGCATTCCTTTGGGCGGTCGGACGAGTGGAGCGGCGCTGGTGAGCGGGCCGACCGTCGCGCTCTCGATCGTCGGCGCGGTGGTGCTCGGGACGATCGCCTTTGCGCTGCTCGGCGTGCGGCGCATCAAGATGGATCCGCAACAGTTTATCGTCGGCGGCCGATCCTTCGGCACGATCTTTCTCTGGGTCTTGCTCGCGGGCGAGATCTATACGAGCTTCACCTTCCTGGGCATCGCGGGTTGGAGCTACGGCATGGGCGCGCCGGTCTACTATATCCTGGCCTACGGCACCTGCGCGTTCGTCATCAGTTATTTTTTGGCGCCGGCAATCTGGCGAGTCGGCAAGGAGCGCGGCTTGCTAACCGGGCCGGATTTCTTCGAAACGCAATACCGCAGCCGGACGCTGGGCGTGCTGGTCGCGGTCTGCCAGTTTCTCTTGGTCGTGCCTTACGTCACGCTGCAGCTCAGCGGGCTACAGATCCTCTTTCGGATCGCCGGCTATGGCGCGTACGATGCGACGGTGTCGGTCGCGGTTGCCTTTATGCTGCTTGCGTTGTTCGTCTTTACCGCCGGCTTGCGCGGCACGGCCTGGGCGAGCGTCGTCAAAGACGTCTTCGTGCTCGGTGCTGCAATCTTCGCCGGTATTGTCATACCCATCCGTTTCTTCGGCTCGCCCATCGCCATGCTCGATCGAATGGTTGCGCTTCATCCGCAGATGCTCACTCTTGCACCCGGTATAGCGTCGCACGGCACCGTCTGGTACGTTTCGACCGTGTTGCTGACGGCGATCGGGTTTTACATGGGGCCACACTCGATCAACGCCATCTACAGCGCGCGTAGCGGCGATACGCTGCGCCGAAACGCCGTGCTTCTGCCACTCTACCAAATCGTTCTGGTGCTGATGATCTTTGCCGGGTTCTCCGCGCTTTTGATCGTTCCGGGGCTCAAGGGAACCGCGGTGGATCAATCCTTTCTGCTGGTAGTCCAGCGCTATTACCCGGCTTGGATCGTGGGATCGGTGGTCGCGGCCGGCGCACTTGCGGCCTTCATTCCGGCCACCGCACTGCTTCTTGGCGCAGCGAGCATCTTTACCAAGAACGTGCTCGGCGACGCGCTCGGCATCGCCACTGGCGATGCAGCCCGCACCCTTGCGACGCGGCTCTGCGTGATCGTCGTCGCCCTGCTCGCCCTCGGTTTATGGCTGACCGCGCAAAAGACGATCGTCGAATTTCTCTTGATTTACTACAACGGCATCACGCAGTTTGCGCCCGGCGTCATCGCCGCTCTCATCTGGCGCCGCGCAACCGCGTGGGGCGTCGGCGCCGGCATCGCCGCCGGATTTGCGGTGGCGATCCCACTCACTTATCTGAACCTATCGCCGCTGGGCATCAACCCGGGCTTCCTCGCGCTACTCGCCAATGTCGCGGTGCTTACCGCGGTTTCACTAAGAAACGAGCGTTAGGAGATGTGGTCCAGAATGTAACGCGCGTACCAGGTCGGCCAGTCGGCGTCGCTATGCCCGAGTTGCTTTTCGTATTGGCCGTGCGCCGCTTCGGTCTCGCGCAGAAGCTGCGCCAGCTGTTCTACACTCAGCGTTTCCATTGCGCCACCTCTTCGTACCTCGGCCTGCCTCCAACCTTCGCTCAATCACGCGGCCGCCGCCGTATAGAAAAAGGCCCCGTGGATACGGGGCCTTTTCACTATCGAGGTCAGTGCCGGGTCATCCTTCGCCCTTCGACTCCGCTCAGAATGACACCACGTCGCTCAGGACGACAAGGCATGCTACAGGTCTTCGGGGTTGATGCCCTTCAGACGGTCGTACTGCGTCTTCGTCGGTGAGGCGTGCGGATTAGCGGCGGCCTCGTACTCGCCCTCGTACTGCACCGTGAGCGGTTCGCGGTTGCGCTCGTAGGCAGTCACGAGACGGCTCATGCCGTCGCCGTTTCCACCGCCCATAACCTCGGCCAGCGCCGCTTCGTCCGCGGTCATCGCCGCAATCGGCATCTCGTACTCGTGGCGCGGACGACCGTCGTCGTCAACGTCCTGTCCCTCCGGCACGATTTCCACGTTGCGATAACGCGACATCCCCGTGCCGGCCGGAATGAGTTTGCCGATGATGACGTTCTCCTTGAGCCCGAGCAGGGGATCGTACTTACCCTTGATCGCGGCGTCGGTGAGCACGCGGGTGGTCTCTTGGAAGCTCGCTGCCGAGAGGAACGACTCGGTGGCCAGCGATGCCTTAGTCACGCCGAGGAGCACCGGATTGGCCGTGGCCGCATCCTTGCCCGCCGCGCGCATCCGCTCGTTGGCCTCATGGAACTGGGCGGCTTCGATCAACTGCCCCGGAAGCATCGGCGTATCGCCGCCTTCGACGATCTTCACTTTGCGCAGCATCGAGCGCACGATCACCTCGATGTGCTTGTCGTTGATGTCCACGCCCTGGGACCGATAGACCTTCTGCACTTCCTGAACCAGGTAGTTTTGCAGCGCGGTCTCGCCCTTGACGCGCAGAATGTCGTGCGGGTTGAGGGAACCTTCGTTGAGCTGGTCGCCCGGCTCGACGCGTTGCCCCTCTTGCACGAGCACGTGCGTGCCCGACGGGATGTCGTACTCGTGCTCCTCGCCGTTGTCGTCCACCACGAAGACGATGCGCTTGTTGCGCTCGTCGCCGAACTTGATCGTCCCGGCGATCTCGATGATTGTCGCTTGGCCCTTTGGCTTGCGCGCCTCGAAGATTTCTTCGACACGCGGCAGACCGGTGATGATGTCTTCGGTCGCGACGCCGCCGGTGTGGAAGGTTCGCAGCGTGAGCTGCGTACCCGGCTCACCGATTGATTGCGCCGCGATGATCCCGACGGCGGTACCGATGTCGGCCCGGTTGCCCGCAGCCAAATCTCGGCCGTAGCAGAGCGAACAGACGCCGTATTTCGATTGACAGGTCAGCACCGAGCGGATCTTTACCTGGTTGATGCCGGCGTCGATCAGCGCCTTGGCCTTCTGCTCGTCGATCTCTTCATCGCGAGCGACGATCGTCGTCGTTGGGCGCTTGGGATCGAGGCGAATCTCCTCGGCCGCGCGCCGCCCGATGATGCGGTCGATGAGCGGCTCGATGATCTCCTTGCCAGAACGGATGTCGCTGACCACGATGCCGTTGGCCGTGCCGCAATCTTCCTCACGGATGATCACGTCTTGCGCAACGTCAACCAGACGCCGCGTGAGGTAGCCGGAGTCGGCCGTGCGCAGCGCGGTATCGGCCAAGCCCTTGCGTGCGCCGTGGGTCGAGATGAAGTATTCGAGAACCGTCAGCCCTTCCTTGAGCGACGCCTTGACCGGAATCTCCAGAATCCGTCCGGAGGGATCCGACATCAATCCGCGCATGCCGCCAAGCTGCTTGACTTGGGCGATCGAACCACGCGCGCCCGAGGTCGCCATCATGAAGACCGGGTTGAGCGGGTTCTGCGATGCCTGCATCGAGCTGGTGACTTCTTCGGAGGCCTTCGACCAGACGTCGATCGTCTTGTTGTACTGTTCGTCCTGCGAGATGAAGCCTTGCTCGTAGAGCCGGTGCAGCTCGTCGACTTCGTCCTGCGCTTTGCCAACGATCTCGTCCTTGTTTTCCGGAACGATGACGTCGCTGATCGAGACGGTGGTTCCCGAGAGCGTCGCGTAATGGAATCCGAGGTCCTTGATCGCGTCGAGGAAACGCGCCGTCTCCGAATTGCCGAACGTACGGTAGCAATCGGTGATGATCTTTCTCAGGCTACCCTTGTCGATGATGCGGTTAACGTACTCGTGGTTCCAAGCCTCGGGAAATGCCTGATTGAAGATGACGCGCCCGACGGTCGTTCTGATCAGGTCGCCTTTCCAGCGGACGTAAATCCACTCTTGAAGACCGATCTGGGTGGTTTCGAAGGCCATGACCGCTTCTTTTGCATCGTAGAACGTCGGAATCGCTCCAGCCGCGTCCGCGTCCGGTGCGTTCGCCTTCCTCGGCCGCACAAGGCGTGCGTACTCTTCGGGCACCGCGGCTTTCGCGGGGCCGGTGTACTCATCGCGCTCGAACGTCAGATAGTAAAGGCCCAACACCATGTCTTGGGTCGGAATCGAAACCGGATTGCCGTAGGCCGGCAACAAGATGTTGTTCGAGGAGAGCATCAAGATGCGCGCCTCGGCCTGCGCGCCCGCTGAGAGCGGCAGGTGAACGGCCATCTGGTCGCCGTCGAAGTCGGCGTTGTACGGCGTGCAGACCAGCGGATGCAAGTGTATCGCTTTGCCCTCGACAAGCACCGGTTCGAACGCTTGAATGCCGAGGCGGTGGAGCGTCGGCGCGCGGTTGAGCAGCACCGGATGCTCTTTGATCACCTCTTCGAGGACGTCCCAGACTTCCGGACGCACCCGCTCGACCATGCGCTTCGCACTCTTGATGTTGTGCGCCAGCCCGCGATCGACCAGCTTCTTCATTACAAATGGCTTGAAGAGCTCGAGCGCCATCTCTTTGGGCAGACCGCATTGGTGCAGCTTGAGCGTCGGGCCGACCACGATGACCGAACGGCCGGAGTAGTCGACGCGCTTGCCCAGCAGGTTCTGCCGGAAGCGCCCCTGCTTGCCCTTGAGAATGTCGGAAAGTGATTTGAGCGGACGATTGTTGGGGCCGGTAACCGGACGCCCGCGCCGCCCGTTGTCAATCAGCGCGTCAACCGCCTCTTGGAGCATGCGCTTTTCATTCTTGATGATGATTTCGGGCGCGTTGAGCTCGAGCAGCCGCTTCAGCCGGTTGTTCCGGTTAATGACGCGGCGGTAGAGATCGTTGAGGTCGGAGGTTGCGAAGCGGCCGCCGTCCAGCTGCACCATCGGGCGCAACTCGGGCGCAATGACCGGAACTGCGGCTAGCACCATCCACTCCGGACGGTTGCCGCTGTTGATAAACGCTTCAACGACTTCAAGCCGTTTGATCGCCTTCAGGCGCTTCTGGCCGGTCGTCTCCTTGAACTCTTTGCGCAGGTCTTCTTGGATCTTGCGCAGGTTGAGATCGCGCAGCAGCTCGCGAATCGCCTCGGCGCCCATGCCGGCTTTGAAGCGGTTGCCGAACTTGTCGCGCGCCTCGCGATACTTTTGCTCGGAGAGAACTTCGCGCTTGGTCAGCGTCGTGTCGCCGGGATCGATCACCACGTAAGCGGCAAAGTAGATCACCTTCTCGAGCTGACGGGGCGACATGTCGAGCAGGATGCCGATCCGGCTAGGCACGCCCTTCAGGTACCAGATGTGGCTAACCGGGGTGGCCAGCTCGATGTGGCCCATCCGCTCGCGACGAACCTTCGCTCGGGTAATCTCAACGCCGCAGCGATCGCAGATCATGCCCTTAAAGCGGATGCGTTTGTACTTGCCGCAGTGGCACTCCCAGTCTTTCGTGGGGCCGAAGATCTTCTCGCAAAAAAGCCCGTCCCGCTCCGGCTTGAGCGTACGGTAGTTGATGGTCTCGGGCTTTTTGACTTCGCCGAACGACCACGCCCGAATTTGCTCCGGGGACGCCAGGCCGATGCGCATGGCGTCGAAGTTGTTGACGTCAATCAGATTCAAAGGAAGGGGCTCCGTCCCGCCCGTCCTCACCGCCGCCTACGCAGGGAAAACGCTCCTCACGTCGTCACGTAAGGGTTCCCACCGTCGCAGCTGGCAATCGGGCGCGGATAGCTACTATATCATGTGGGCCTCCCCACCGCAAGCTACCACACCTGCTACTATTAGCTACTGACCGCCCGCTTAGCAGATCTCTGGGTTGCCGGGCACATTCTGTCCGCCCGATCGCCCGTGGCCCCATCAATGCGACACGTTCCGGACCTTTACCGGTTCCACAAGGATTGCTAGCATGGGCAATGCGGTCTGGACCCAACACCGTATTCGCCCTATCGTTCGCGCTCTGGGGTACACTGACGGCGGCACCGGCGCACGAATATCCTCTACCTTCGCCCGTGCCGTCGCCCGCCGCACGCGCGAGAGAAGCGCTCGCCGACGCATGGTGGACGGGGCCATTGCTGGCGCCAAGCGCAGGAACGCTGCCGCGCGGACACGTGCTGGTTGAGCCGTATCTTTACGACGTGATTCAGTACGGAAGCTACGATCGCAGCGGCGCGCTTACGTATGCCGCGCACGCCAACGATTTCGGGTCGCTTACGTACGTTATCTACGGCCTGACGGATCGCGTCAACGTCGGTCTGATACCGACGGTTGGATACAATACCTCCGCCGGCACACCAGGCGGCGGAATCGGGCTTGGTGATCTCGGGTTGCTGGCGCAGTATCGCCTTGCCCAGTACAAGCTCGGTCGATGGGTGCCGACGACGTCGATAGCGGTTCAGGAAACCTTCCCAACCGGAGCCTATCAGAACCTGGGCGATCGTCCCAATAATGGAATCGGCGCCGGCGTATACAGCACCAAGATCTCGCTTTATACCCAAACCTACGTCTGGATGCCGAACGGGCACATCATGCGGCTGCGCTTAAACTTCTCGCAGACGCTCTCGGGAAACGCGCCTGTCAACGGCGTCAGCGTCTACGGCACCGGCCGCGACTTTCGAGGGTCGTCTGACCCCGGCAACGCCACTACGATCGATGCCGCCGAGGAGTACAGCATCACTCGCAACTGGGTTTTTGCATCCGACCTCGTCTACGTCTATAGCGCCAACACGCAGCTCAGCGGAACCACCGGTACTACCAACCTCGGCGATAGCCACTCGTTTGAACTTGCGCCGGCGATCGAATACAACTGGACCGCGAACGCCGGCATTATCGCCGGCGTTCGGCTCTTGCCGGTCGGCCGGAACACCGCAGCATCCATCACCCCTGTAATGGCAATCAACCTGGTACGTTAAGCGGGTGCACTCCTAGGGGGAACTCCCCGCAGCGCTGCGAAAGTTCCTCAAACGGCGATGGAGCTCCGCCGATAACTGCCGCTCACCCGGCTGATGGCTCCTATCTTCGAGGCTATGGCCTCAGATAGGGGCTTTTTTGATGACCAATATCGCGATCGCAACGTTGCTGCATACCGACAACATGTGGCTGGTCGCGGGTCTATGGATGACGCTGGCCGCGGTCAGCGGTTTCATTGCGATCCGCGTAAAAATGCCGGCTGCCCTCGTGGAGATCATCGTTGGGATGATCGCGGGAAACCTGATCTTCTTGCGCACGAACGGCTGGATCGATTTCGTGGCCGGGTTCGGAAGTATTCTCCTCACCTTCCTGGCGGGTGCGGAAATCGATCCGGTCGTGTTGCGAAAGCAGCTCGTGCCCTCTACCGTGATCGGCGCGGCCTCTTTCGCTGCCCCCTTCATCGCCGCGCTGGTATTCACGTACTTTTTCGCCGGCTGGTCCCTCGACGCATCGAAGATCGCCGGCATTGCTATGTCGACCACCTCGGTCGCCGTCGTTTATGCGGTCATGATCGAATCCGGACTGGCTAACAAGGAGTTCGGGCAGTTGATTCTCGCGGCGTGCTTTTTCACCGATTTGGGCACCGTCGTGGCGCTTGGTTTGCTCTTTGCTAACTACAACTTTTGGTTCGTTGGCCTCGCGGGCGCCATCGTTGCGGCCATGGTGCTCGTACCCAAGGTGCTGCCAGGTCTGATCGATCGTACGCGCCGATATGTGAGCGAGCCGGCACTACGGATTCTCTTCGCCGCGATCTTTCTTTTGGCGGCGCTGGCAACCTACGCCAAGAGCGAAGGTGTACTTCCCGCCTATTTCCTCGGGCTTGCTTGTGCGGGAATGATGATGTCTTACCCCGATGTTAAACGGCGCTTGCAGACCATGACCATGACGCTCCTCGCGCCTTTCTATTTCTTGAAGGCCGGAACGTACATCGAGTTCGGGGCTGCTTTATCGGGCGCCGGACTTATCGCCGCTCTCTTCTTCGTCAAGGTTATCGCAAAGATTGTGGGAGTCTTACCTTTTGCGCGATTTGTTTTCCGCTATCCACAACAGAATGCAAACTACTTAACCTTGATGATGGCCACCGGCTTAACGTTTGGCACGATCGCGAGCCTCTACGGGCTGACGCACCACTTCATCAACCAAGCGCAATATACCGCGCTGGTGACCGTGGTGATCTTGACCGCAGTCGTCCCTACGGCAATAGCCCAAATCTTGTTCAAACCTGTCGATGAACCCGAAGAAATGGAGGCGGAAGTACCGTAAAGGGCCAGCCTGCGGGGCGACGCGCAGACAAGCCTATTTTGGTTTTTAAACTCAGGTTTCGCTCAGATTTGCTGGGAACGAACTTCGCATGAAGATAGGTATTGTTGGCTCCGACGACCGAGCCATGGCAATCGGTCGCCTCCTGCACAACGGCGGCCATCAGGTGACCTTCGGCGACCCCAGCGCAAAGGAGCGCGCCAGGCGCGCGGCCGCAGCGATGGGCACCCGCAGCGAGATTCCTTACCGTCAGGCAATGAGTTCCGACCTGCTGCTCTTCGCGGTGCCGCGCGAAGAGCTCGACAAAGCCGTTACGGCGGTCGGGTCGGGGGCCGAAGCCGTCATCGTGGATGCAGTGGAGGGCGGCCGCAAGCTCCCTTCCACGAGCCGCGCAGAACTGCTCGCCCGCAAGCTCGACACGCATCGCGTCGTGCGAGCCTTGATCAACATGCCGCAGCCGGGCGCAAACATCCCGATTTGCGGCGACGATTCGCTCTCGAAAAATCTGGTGGATCGCGCCTTGCACTCATGCGGCTGCGCCACGAGCGACCGCGGGCCGCTGGCAAACGCGACCGAACTCGAAGCTCCGGCCTGACGGTCAGACCGTCGGGCCGCGGCCCCTTACCAGATTCACGATAACGAGGATCAGCACCACGATGAGCAGCAGGTGAATCAGCCCGCCGCCAAAGTGAAATAAGAGGCTAAAGAGCCAGAACAAGAACAGAATAACGATAATCGTCCAAAGTATACCTCCCACGCTGCCCTCCTCTTTCGTTAGCCGTGAGACCAAGGTGCCGGTTTCGTTCCCAAAAACCTGGCCGGCGCCTTTTTTGGGTAGGATGTTTGTATGAAGAGTACTTGGAGTCCTCACGAGAAACACGGCCGGCTGACGCGTCAAAGCGATCTCCCGGATAGCGTCTATGCATTCCCCAAACAGCGCAAGGAACCGCTGACCGATGCGAGCCACGTCCGCAACGCCGTGGCACGCTTCGATCAGGTCACGGACGTTTCCGATGCGGAGCGCGCGCTGGCCTTCGCCAACATCAAAAAGGCCGCGGCTCATTATGGTGTCGACCTCTCCGAAACGGAGTGGAAGGATCTCGGCGCTCATCCTCAGCGCCACCGTAAGGCGAGCGCGCGCAAAGCCACGGCAACGCGCAAACGCACCAGCGTTGCCAAAAAGAAACCGCGTAAAGCGGCGACGACTCGGAAGAAACGCGCCCGCTAGGGCTCCTTCAACATGCTGCTGCTTGGGATCGAAACCTCGTGTGACGACACGGCAACCGCCGTCGTTCGCGACGGGCGCCAAGTGCTGTCGAGCGTCTCAACTAATCAGGACGCCTTCCATGCCAAGTACGGCGGCATCGTTCCCGAGATTGCGAGTCGCCGCCACGTGGCACTGCTTTCAGCCGCCGTCGAAGACGCATTGGGTCGCGCCGATGTTACCTTTGCGGATATTGACGCGGTTGCGGTCACCAGCGGTCCGGGACTGATCGGCAGCCTCGTCGTCGGCGTCGCCGCGGCGAAGGCCCTCGCCTACGCGTTGCGCGTGCCCCTCTACGCCGTCAACCATCTCCACGGTCACGTCTTCGCTGCCTTCCTCGACCGCGCCGAGTCACCGCCGTATCCTTTTCTGTCGCTGCTCGTCTCCGGCGGACATTCGCAGCTGGTTGCGGTCGAATCGGCGACGCAGATGCGCGTTCTCGGACGCACGCACGACGACGCCGCCGGAGAAGCTTACGACAAGACCGCGCGTCTTCTCGGCCTTCCCTATCCGGGAGGCCCCGAACTCGATCGGCTCGCGCGGCAAGGCGATCCGCAGGCCTATGCTTTTCCACGTCATCGTCCTAAGAACGATTCGCTCGACCTTTCGTTCTCCGGGCTGAAGACCTCGGTGCGTTACTTCTTAGAATCGGATGCCGGGCGCAACGCCAAACGCGAGGACGTTGCCGCCTCGTTTCAAGCCGCGGTCGTCGAGGTGCTGATGGCGCGCACGGAAGCCGCCTTCGAACGCGGCTCGTACAACGCTGTTGTGCTCTCGGGAGGCGTTGCTGCGAACTCTGCGTTGCAGGAAGCCTTTCGCTCCTGGAGCCGGCGTACGGGAGTTGCGGCCTTTATCCCGCCTACGCAATATTGCACCGACAACGCCGCCATGATTGCGGCCGCCGCCTTCTATCAGGGCGAGGCGGTGCGCGCCGATCCACTCGCGCTTTCCGCCGACCCCGACCTTCCATTCTCGGCGTAGAGTCCGCGGCGCGTCGCCGGGAGGTCAACCCGTCCGTCTTCATAGGGGCGCGCGAGCAGGGCTTGATAGACGCCGATCCGTCCGGTGCGAAAACCTTGCGCGCTGCCCGCGAGATAGAGACGCCAGAGCCGATAACTTTCTTCGCCGGCCGCAGTAATCGCGGCGGTGCGGTTGCCTTCGAGATTCGCGACCCAGGCGCGCAGCGTGCGCGCGTAATGTTCGCGCAGATTCTCAACGTCCCGCACCTCAAAACCGGTGAGTTCGGCAACTCGTAATGCGTCCGCGACCGCAACCAACTCTCCATCGGGAAAGATAAAGCGTCCCAGAAACCCTCGTGTGCCGCCATCGTTCCGCTGCGGGCTCTGGTCGGCGATGCCATGGTTTAAGAAGAGTCCGCCGGGGCGGAGCGCATCGTAGGCGGCGCGGAAGTATTCGGGTAAGCGCGCCCGTCCGACGTGCTCGAACATGCCCACGCTCACTATTTTATCGAAGCGCTCGCCCCTCAGTTCGCGGTAGTCGCGCAGCTCAACGCGAGCGCGCCCTCCGATTTCTATGCGCGCGATTCGCTGCAGCGCATCCTCGTGCTGCTTACCGCTGAGCGTGATTCCGAGTGCAACAGCACCGAATCGTTCCGCTGCGCGTATCACCAGCGCGCCCCAACCACAGCCAATGTCCAGCAACCGTTCCCCCGGCGCAAGCCGCAGCTTCCGTAAGATATAGTCGAGCTTGGCCGATTGCGCACCATCGAGTGAATCGACGCCCTCGTCGTAGTAGGCACACGAATAGACCATCTCACGATCGAGAAAGCTGCGGTAAAACTCGACCGGCTGATCGTAGTGAAAGCCGATTGCGGCGCGATCGCGCTTGCGCGAATGAATCCGGCCGTGCAGGTCTGCCTGGCGCAGCTGAGGTGTCGCTGTTTTCGGCAAGCGCCGAAGCAGTTGCATCAGCCGAAAAGCCCTGCCGGGCCGGAGCGCGGCGCTCGCGCGATAGAGCGTGTCCACCGCGTGCTCCAGATCGCCCTCCACGTCCAGCGCTCCCGCACCGAAAGCGCGCCCGGCCGAAACGTCTATCGGCGGGGTAAAGGCGGTGCGTAGCGCCCCCGGACCGTTGACCAGCAACACAAAACGCTCTTCTCCCTCAGCCGCGACGCGCGTGCCTTCCCAAAGGCGGATGCCGAACTCGCGCGCGTACGCTTCACCAAAAAGCAGGCGGAGCGCCGCGATGGCGATCCGGGCGTGAGGATCGCCGGACGCGAACTCCTCAGCGCTCAAACGCGACGATTTGATTCGCTTCGCGGTGGTTCGTCCAGAATCTCGCGCCGTCGTAGGCCAGCGAACGCGCAGCAAATGGGATGCGAGCCAGATCCTCGGTTTCGTTTGCGCCGTTGGCAGCAACCTTAGTGAGGAAGTACTCGCCGGTCGTTTCGTCGTCGGTCGTTACCAGAAAAAAGTTCCCGTCAACGTAGCATTGCCCGCAGACTTGATGGGGTAAATCTATTTGGCGGTGCACGTTACCGAGCTGATCGAGCCCGAGCAGACGCTTGTTGTACCATTGGCTGACGTAGAGCCAAGTGCCGTCGAAGCTAAGCTGCGAGCCGGTCAAGTCGGGGCACTCAATCGCCCCTTGGGTCTTGAAGCCATGCCCGGGAACGAAGCGGCGAATGATCCGATCGTCCTCTTCTCCTTCGCCGCAGATCACGCGCAGCTCGTCGCCCACGACCGTCATGCCCCATGGCTTGCCCGGTACTTTCTCTTCTTCGATGAGCGTCCACTGGCGCGGATCGAGCGCGTAGAGCCGATTCGTCTCGATCGACCCCATCCAAATTTTGTCGCCGTCAAAGGCGAGGGACTGCGGACGCGGCGCAGGTGAAGGCAGGCGTAGCGCCTCCACTACGCTCTGCACGGCAAGACCTCGGCGAAAAGCTCGCGCATCCTCTGCTCCTTCTTCTCGGGCGGCCCACCTTCTCGCGAAACGCCGAGCCGCCCTCTGCGGAAGGCGGGGATGCGCGAAGCTCCGCGCTACCTGGCGACGGCGAAGACCGTCTCGTCTTCGTCTTCTTCCTCGTCCTCGTCGTCGTCGATCCCGGGAGAGACCTCGTCCACGACCGCGTGAATCTCGCGGTAGATCGCGCCGATTTCGCGGCCGAGTTCCTGGCCGCTTCGATCGCCCGGTGAACTCTCCAGCCAGCGGTCGATGGCCGCGATCGTTAGGTTCATCGCGATCACGTCGCTGCTGGATGCGTCCAGCTGTACTTCCACCAATCACCTCGTTTGAAGAAAATTGTAAGCTAAATTCCGACTTTGACCGTAAGCCAATAGCTGCGGAACGGAATGCCGAAGGCTTCGTTGCCTTGTTCCAGCCCGCTGGTCGCGCCGCCGAGCGCCGCAGAACCGAAGAAGTTCTGCGGTATATAAACCCCGTAACCGATCAGGCCGTATCGTTGCGCCGCGCTATTGAAGAGATTGTAGATGCCGAAGCCGATGCTGGTCGGACCCTCGGTCTTATTAACGCTCGCGTTCACGAACCAGAACGGGTTGCGGTTCCAGGAGTTGTTCGCACCGAAGTAATTGGCATCCATGCGCGCCCCGTAACCGGCATTGTTCTGATAGGAGATGCCGGCCGTTCCCTGGCGCAGCGGAATGCCGTAGATTTGACCGCCATCGAGCAGACCGGTGTTGTCGATCAGGATATCCGTTGGTATGCCGAGATAGGCCGCGGACTGGATACTGTAGCCTGCATTGAACGAAACATTATGCATGATGCCGACGTTGGTCGAAAGCACGATGCCGCGATATCGTCCTGAGGCCGCATTGAAGGTCGTTGAGAATGCCAGGTTGTTGATCGTCGGATGCAGTCCGGGGCACGTATCGAGGCGAGAAAGCGCTTTGGTGACGTAGTCGCGCGGAACGACGATTCCGGGGAACCCGACGATCGGCACGTTCCCGCTCAGCAAAGCTTGGCTCTCCAGCGATTGGTAGACGCTGGCTTGGATGTTGGTGGTCGCGTTGAAGCGGTGACCGTAGGCTAGCTCCAAGTCCTCAGCTGTCTCGGGCTCCAAGCCGGGATTGGCTACCGATGCGACGGAGGTAAGCGCCGCGGTGCCGCTCAGCCCAGGCGGACAGTTGATGCTCGATGGCGCGCCGTAGACCGGGGGCGCGAAGGCCAACAGCGACGGGTCCGGCTCGCTGTACGAACGGCCGCCGGTGAGGCGAATCACGTCGCTGGAGTCCGGCCGGTACATCAACGTGACGCGCGGATCGAAGTGAGTCGAGGACGTCGCCAGCGACCGTTGGATCCAGAAACTGCCGAATGCCTGGAATTTGTCGTTCGGCGTCCAGGTATCGCGCACGTAGTAGCTCGCGGTCGCGAGATAGAGCGGCGGGTTGGTTCCGAAGGTGTTGTACGTCACGCCGTTCGGCAACGAAAAGGGAAACTGGCCGTTGGTATTGGCTTGCCGCAGCCAGGTGTATCCGAAGCCGAGGCTGTTCTTACTCATCGGAAGGTCGTAGCCGACCAAATAGCCGCGATTGTTGTACAGGCTTAGAAAGTTCGGGCCGGGGCCGTATGGACCGATCGCCGCGCCGGGTCCCTTCTGCTCGTTGAAGTTGTAGGAATCCACGAAGCCCTCGAGCGTGAGAAATCCCGCTCCGATCTGCTGGTTTGCGCGCGCGTCGTAATCAACGTCGCCGAGCGTGCGCCAGCGATCGATGCTGCCGCCGAACGGGCCATAGAAGGCCACCGCGTACTGCTCGGCAGTCATACACTCGAAGCCCTGGGCGTTATCGAAAAGCACCGCAATGCTGTTGTGGCACGATCTCGGCCGGCCGTTGACGAGAATTGTGTTGAGTCCGCCGCTCGCCCGGATCGAAGCCATCGTCTCTTGCGCTCCGAAGAGCACGTAGGGAAAGGTCTGATAATCGTTATCGCCGTTGCCGGTCGAGTTCGACCAATCTTGGGCCGAGTAAGTCGTGAACTGGAGCGTCGTCTTCGGCGAAAACGTATAAACCAGCTTGCCGACGAAGTTGCGTTGCACGTAGCCGCCGCTGACCGGATAGGTGTTCACCAGATTGTTCGCGTTGGCGTGGGTTAGATCCGGCGGCGGTGGGCTCGCGTTGGCCGACGGCCTGAAGGGAGCGCCGATACCCGGATTGACGACGCTGCTTTGCAGAAGCGCGGTCTGCTGAATGTAGCCCCCGGGAAAGTTACCGGTTGTGCTCTGGGTTCCCCAAGCAACGGCATAGCCAAGCTTACCCAACGATCCGGTCCCGAGCAGACCGGTCATCACCTTGTCGTTGTTTCCGACGCCCTGCGTGATCGAGATGTGATTCTGCTGCGTCGGGCTGATCGTGATGAAGTTGACCGCGCCGGCAATCGTCGTCGCGCCGAACAGACCAGTGGCACCCGACCCGAAGATGACGTCGGTACCGGTGAGCCCCCAAAACGGCGAGACGTTATAGTTGTAGCCGTTGCCGAAGGCGCCAATCGGCCCGATAGGATGCCCGTCGAGCAGCGTCGCCGTTTCGGTTGGATCGTAGCCGCGGATCGAAAGCGTCATATCGTCGCCGAACGAGGAGCTCGTCGAAGTAATGACGCCCGGCACCGACGTCAGCACGTCGGAGAGGCGCGTGTAGTTCTCGCTTTGAATAACGGACGTATCAACGTGGGTGCTGATCGTGGTCGTCGTCTGCAGCGATTGGCTGGCGCGCGAGGTAACGTAGCCGATCTGTTTGAGCCCTTGCGCCTGCCGGTTGATCGCGATCTGGAATGAGACTTCCGGTGCTTCGGCGACCACTAAGAGGTCCGGCGAGAGGCGCGTGTTGGCATAGCCGTTTGCTCTAATGAAGACAACGTAGGTGCCCGGAGCCTGATTCGGGATCCGAAAGTTACCGCCGGCGTCGGTGTGGGTCGTCGCCACGCTGACGCCGCCGAGTTGCAGCTCGATGGTGGCGTTGGGTATTGGAAGGCCGCCCTGAGCGTCGAGAATTCGTCCCGAGACGGTGGTTCCGCCGCCGGCCGCGCCCATCAGGGCGACCGGCAGCAGCACCAAGATCAGGAAATATGCTAGGTAAGAGTGCGCGTTCTTGCGAGCATTCATAATGCCGACAATGGCGCACGAACCTTATGGGAGAATTATGCTGCCGTTAAGCGCGGGGATAAGAGTAACTTCATGTTGGATTCATTGAGGCGGCGTAGAGTTTTCGGCATGTTTTGTGCGTTCGGCGCCTGCATGCGCACGGTGCCGCGCGCCGCGGCCATTGCAGCCGTACTTTTGCTCGCTCCGCCGGCGATCGCCGCCGGGCAGGACGACGTGGGGTCCGCGCTGCCAACCCACATCAAGCACGTTTTTATCATTTACCAAGAGAACCACTCGTTCGACAACTATTTTGGCACGTATCCGGGCGCCGATAACCTCGCGACTCCGGAGGCACAGGCCCATGGCTTTCGCCAGTTCGATCCGATCGGCAAGAGCTGGGTGACGCCGTTTCGCATTACCGATCCCGATACCGAAGGTCCATCCCAGGCGCGAAAAACCGTCGAGGACAAAATGAACGGCGGCGCAATGGATGCCTTCGTTTCGACGCAGGAGCACCTCTCCGGCAAGCGATTCGACCCGGCCGGGGCGCGCGACGTCGGTCTATTGACCATGGCCCACTACGACTGCGACACCATTCCCTTTCTCTGGAAGTACGCGCACGCTTTCGCCCTCTTCGACCACATCTTCAGCGCGGCTACCGGGCCTTCGACGCCCAATGCAATCGCGGTAATCGCCGGCCAGGCCGGGCAGACGCAGTGGGCGCGCGATTCGAAAGCGGCGGCCGCAGCCGAAAACGCCGCCGGCGTCCCGATCACGAACGACCTCGATCCCGCCTACGGTCCCTATCCCAAAGTGGATACGAAACTTCAGATCCCGCAGCGTTACGCGACGCTCATGCTCGCGCTCGCGGGTAGCGACGCCACCCAGGCGACCAATGAGACCGACGGCGTCGCGCGAGATCTCGGCGCGGTTGCCGCCAGTGGGCGCGCCGCGATTCCATGGGGCTGGTACCAAGAAGGATATGTCTCACCGACGCTCGCGCTTCCCGGCTACGAAACCCATCACAACGCGCCGCAATACTTCGGCTATCTTCGCCAGAACGACGTCTTCTGGAAGAACGAACACCCGATCCGCGCGATGCTGCAGCAGTTGCAGGAGGGCACGCTCCCCGCGCAGGGGATCTTCTACATCAAGGGCGGGTCGCGCAACAGCTTTGGATGGAAACCGGCGAATCCCGATCCCGATGTCCAGTCGCACTATCGCGGTGATGACGACCATCCCGGCCCGGGCGACTCGGATGCGCAGGTCGGCGAAGCTTTCGTGGCAACCTTCGTGAACGCCATCGCTCACAGCAAATACTGGAACGACTCGGCCATCATCATTACCTGGGACGACCCCGGCGGTTACTACGACCACGTTCCGCCGCCGCAGTTTGAGAAGTGCGCTGACGCAAGACCCTGCGGCGAGGGGCCGCGCCTACCTTTTATCCTGATTTCGCCGTATGCGCGCAGCGGTGCGGTGGTCCACGACGCCGGCGATCAAACCTCGATCATCAAGTTTGCCGAAAGCGTTTTCCGGTTGCCGCCGCTGGCCTCACTGCCGGAAGAGCAGCCCTACCTCCCCGAGGGACCACGCGACGGAAATCCGGCGATCACGAATCTTGCGGGCGCCTTCGACCCGGCGCGACTGGCAGGAACGGCGCAGCCGATCCCCGCTTCCGACGCCGAAATACCCGACGCGATCGTGAACGCGATGCCGGCGGCGATGAAGTGTGGATCGCTCGCGATCACGCCCGTGACGTTGCCTAACGCGCCCTCTACCCCGCCGCCCAACTACAACCCGCGGCCGCCGCGTCCGCAGCGCACGCCCTCGCCCTCGCAGTAAAGGAGATCCTATGCCAATTACGGTCGCGGCACCGCCCCAACACGTTCAGATTTTCAGCGGTTTCGACTACGTCACCGTGGACGAGGCCCGGCACCGTGCCTACGCCGCGCACACCGCCAGCAAACGGTTGCTCATCGTGGACACGACGAGCGGAAAAGTGCTCTCTCAAGTGGACGTCGGCCCAATGCACGGCGTGGTGGTGGATCCCGGCTCCGGCGAGGTCTTCACCGGCGACGGCACCGATCAAGCGGTCTCGAAAGTCAATCCCCAGAGCGGACAAGTAGTCACCAGCGTTGACGTCCCGGGAAACATCGATGCCATGGCCTACGATCCGGCGCGCCGGCGCATCTACGCCGACCAAGACGGCGGCGGCGCCGTCTACGTGGTTGACGCCACAACCATGAAGATGGTCGGAACGATCGCGATGCCGGCCGACGATCTGGAATCGCCGGCGGTTGACGCCAAGACCGGCACGCTCTATCAAAACCTGGCCAATGGCGGCGGCTTCGCCGTCATCGATCCGTCCTCGCTCAAGGTCGTCAAAGTAGTGAAGACGCCCCAGCTCAAGGACAATCATCCGCTGGTCTTTGCCCCCGCCGCCAA
Source organism: Candidatus Cybelea sp. (assembly GCA_049696515.1). Taxonomy (GTDB): domain Bacteria; phylum Vulcanimicrobiota; class Vulcanimicrobiia; order Vulcanimicrobiales; family Vulcanimicrobiaceae; genus Cybelea. The sequence continues at coordinate 28,537 of JBAVTZ010000130.1, forward strand.
TCAAGTGATCGTCGGGGGTGAAAACGGCGTCCTCTCAGCATATACAGCCGACGGCACACTCGTCGGCGACGCCCAGGTGCAAGTGCACATCGATCAGTGCAGCACCGGGTCGCGCGGAAGCCTCGTCGTGTGTGCGGGGCGCGGGATCATCACGGTCGTGGCCGTGCGTAGCGGTGCCGCGCCGCGGGTCGTAGGCCGCATTGACACCGGGCATCGGGAGCTCCACACTGCCGGAATCGACGAGCAGACCAACGACATTTGGGTGGTCTACGCGGACCCGCGCGGCGACTGGGTGCAGCGCCTCAAGTGGACCCCGTGAGGTCTGAGCGCGGGTGGCGGCGTAGAAGCTAAGCCGTGCGTATCCTTGTCATCGAAGATGACGGTCCGTTGCGTGCGCTGCTCCGTCGGGGACTATGCGAGGATGGCAATGTCGTGGACGCCCTTGCCGACGGCCGCGAATGCGATGAGTACCTCGCCGGTGCGCATTACGACGCGATGGTGCTCGACCTCAACCTTCCCCACGAAGACGGCTTGTCGATATTGCGGCGTCTGCGTGCCAAGGGGGGTCGCGTCCCGGTTTTAATTCTGACCGCGCGCGACGGAGGCGCGGATGTGGTTGCCGGACTCGATGCCGGCGCCGACGACTACTTGCGCAAGCCGTTTGCCTTCGATGAGCTCGAAGCGCGGCTTCGCTCGCTGGCACGCCGCCCGCCGAAGTGGATCGACACTGTGCTGCAAGTCGGTGATTTGGTCTTCGACTCAGAAACGCGTCAAGCGCTCCGCGGTCGCCGCGATCTCCTTCTTACGGCAAAGGAAGGGTTATTTTTGGAGGTTCTCATGCGCAACGCCGGGCGCACCGTCACCCGCCGCATGCTCGAGGACCGCCTTTGGGACCGCGAAAGCGAGCGCATCTCCAACGTGCTCGATGTCTACGCGCGGCGGCTTCGCAAGAAGCTCACCGAGCAAGGTGAGCCGCAGGTGCTTCACACCCTGCGCGGCCTGGGCTACCGGCTGGAACTTCCGTGAGCATCCGCACTCGTTTTACTGTCACCGTCGTCGCGATCGTCGCGATCACCGTCGCGCTCTTCGCGAGCCTTTCGATCGTCGCGCTCGACCGCACGCTGCGATCGGGCTTTGAAGCGCGCTTGCGAACCACCGCACAGACGATTGCCACAACGGTAGACGTGCATCACGGACGCGTCGAACTCGACCCGAGCGACCTGCGATCGCTCGCGTCGCTCCATGCCGATACGCCGTTCGCGGTCTACGACCTCGACGGCCGTCAACTCGCGGGTCAGTCGCCCCCCGCCTCGATGCGCGGCTACCGCAGCTTGACCGTTGCGGTAACCCGCGCCGACCAGCAGTTCGGAACCGTAACGGTCTGGCAATCCGACCTCTGGATCGGCGAGTTCGACCGCGACGCCGCCATAGTCTCATTGGCGGTCGGCCTTTTGCTGATCGCGCTCGGCGTGATCGCGTCGCGGCGAGTGGCGCGCCGAGTGCTCGCACCCGTTGACGAGATTGCGTCGCTCGCGGAGCGTATCGAAGGGCACGACCTTTCCGCGCGTCTGCGGACCGATACCAAGGACGAACTCGGTCGTCTCTGCGCCTCGTTCGACCGCATGTTAGACCGTTTGCAGGCAGCCTTTTCGCGCGAGCGGCGCTTTGTCGCCGATGCATCGCACGAGTTGCGCGCACCGCTGGCAGTCCTGCGCGCCGAGACCGAACTCGCTTTGCGCCGCGAGCGCACGACCAGCGAGTACCGCGCCGCCCTGACCTCGATCGCGCGTGAAGCGGTGCGTCTAGAAGAACTTGTCGACGAACTACTGGCTGCGGCGCGCGCCGAAGTTGACGCACGCCACCGCCAAACGCTCGACGCGAGCGAGTTGGTCCGCCGCTTAGG
>JBAVTZ010000131.1:0-13442 GCA_049696515.1 Candidatus Cybelea sp.
GCATTGCGCCCGGCACGGCCGGCACGCCGGCCTCGTGCATCGCCCGACGCGCGCGAAGCTTGTCACCCATAACCTCGATTGCGTCGGCGTGCGGTCCAATCCAAGTTAAACCGGCGGCCATCACCCGTCGCGCAAAAGACGCGTTCTCGGCGAGAAAACCGTAGCCCGGATGCACCGCTTGCGCGCCCGAGAGATGCGCAGCCTCAACCAGCTTGTCGGCGTCGAGATAGCTTTGGGAAGGGGGCGCCGGCCCCACCCGATAGGCTTCGTCAGCGACCTGGACGTGGAGCGCGTCGCGGTCGGCATCGGAGTAGACGGCGACCGTGGCGATTCCCATCTCGCGCGCCGTGCGGATGATGCGCACGGCGATCTCACCGCGATTAGCGATTAGTATCTTGCTGAACAATCGCTCACTTCTGCTCGCCCGCAATGGCGTCGAGGGGCGGGTAGAGTCCCATTGCGTGATAGCCGGCGTCGACAAAATGCACGTCGGCGGTTACCGCGGCTGAAAGATCTGAAGCCAGAAAGACCGCGATATTTCCCACATCCGCCGAGGTAACGTTGCGCCGCAGCGGCGCTACGTGCGGCACGACCTCGAGGATTCGCGAAAATCCGCCGACCTGGCGCGAGCTGGCGGTCTTGATCGGCCCGGCGGAGATCGCGTTAACCCGAATCCCCCGGTCGCCCAAATCGAAGGCGACGTATCGAATCGTCGCCTCGAGGGCCGCTTTCGCGATGCCCATCAAATTGTAGTTCGGAACGATCTGCGTTGCTCCGAGATAGGTGAGCGCCATAATAGACGCGCCGTCATTGAACGAGTCGCGAAGCGCGTCGACCAACGCGATCAGGGAGTAGGCCGAAACGTCGAGCGCCAGCGCGAAGCCCCCGCGCGAAGTATCGAAGACCTTTCCAGCCAGATCCTCCTTATTCGCGAAAGCAATCGAATGCACGAGGACGTCGAGCTTGCCGAAGTCTCGCGCCAGCGTATCGCGCATCGCCGCCAAGGACGCGTCGTTCGCGACATCGCACTCGACAACGGGGCCGCCGCCGAGCTCCGCGGCAAGCCGCTGGACTTCGTCCTTGACCCGTTCGCCCTGATAGGTCAGTGCGATTTGCGCGCCGTGCTCGTGCAGCTTGTGAGCGATACCCGTTGCGATCGACCAGCGGTTTGCCACACCCGTCACCAGCGCGCGTTTGCCTTCTAGAAGTTTCACGCCGATTACATACCAGCGCAGCGGCGCCCGTCCTGCCCTAGAGGGGAATATTGCCGTGCTTGCGCTCGGGGCGCGCTACGCGCTTTTCCCGCAACATTTCGAGTGCGGTGGCAACTGCGCGGCGCGTTTGGCGCGCCTCGATGATGTCGTCGACGTAGCCGCGCTGGGCTGCAATGTACGGATTGGCAAAGCGGTCGGTGTACTCGTCGATTAACTCTTGCATCTTTGCCTCCGGGTTGGCGGCCGCGGCGATCTCGCGACGGAAGATCGTCTTAACGGCGCTCTCGGCACCCATCACCGCAATCTCGGCAGTCGGCCACGCGAGGTTAACGTCGGCGCGGATATGCTTACTGGCCATGACGTCGTACGCGCCGCCGTACGCTTTGCGCGTGATGATGGTGATCTTCGGGACGGTTGCCTCGGCGAAAGCATAGAGCAACTTGGCGCCGTGGAGGATGATTCCGCCGTACTCTTGATCGGTGCCGGGGAGAAAACCGGGAACGTCAACGAATGTGACCAGCGGAATGTTGAAGGCGTCGCAGAAGCGCACGAAACGCGCCGCCTTGACTGAGGAGCGCGTGTCGAGCACGCCGGCGAGCACACTCGGTTGATTGCCGACGATTCCCACGCTGCGTCCGTTGACGCGGCCGAAACCGCAGATGATATTGGGTGCGTAGAGGGGCGCAATCTCCAAGAAGTCGCCGTAGTCGACGACTCCTTCAATCGCTTCGTGCATGTCGTACGGCCGATTGGGCGCATCCGGCACGAGCTCGTCGAGGGCCGCTACCATGCGATGCGGATCGTCGTCGCTGTCAAACTGCGGCGGCTCTTCGCGATTGTTCTGGGGAAGGAACGAGAACAGCGCTCGCGTGAGATCGAACAGGTTGGCCTCATCAACGGCGACTAGGTGCGCGACTCCGCTGCGGCTCGCATGGGTCGCGGCCCCGCCAAGCTCTTCGAAGCTCACCTCCTCGCCGGTGACCGTCTTGATGATCTCTGGGCCGGTGATGAACATCTGCGAGATTTTTTCGGTCATGATGACGAAATCGGTGATGGCCGGCGAGTAAACCGCTCCACCGGCGCACGGCCCGGCAATCAAACTGATTTGGGGAATCACGCCGCTGGCCTGAACGTTACGCCAGAAGATCTCGGCGTAGCCGCCCAGCGAAACGACCCCCTCCTGAATGCGCGCGCCGCCGGAATCGTTGATTCCAATCAACGGTGAGCCGGTGCGCAACGCCAGATCCATCACCTTGCAGATCTTCTCGGCGAACGCTTCGCCGAGCGATCCGCCCAGCACCGTGAAATCTTGTGAAAAGAGAAATACCTGGCGCCCATCCATGGTAGCGCGCCCGGTAATGACCCCGTCACCCAGAAATTCCTTTTCATCGAGCCCGAATGCGTTGGTGCGATGGACTACGAAGCGATCGAACTCAACGAACGAGCCTTCGTCGACGAGCGCCTCGACGCGCTCGCGGGCGGTGAGCTTACCACGAGCGTGCTGTTTTGCGACGGCATCGGCGCCGGCGGGTGTAAGCGCCTGTTCGCGTTTTCCCAAAAGTTCGGCATATCTCTCGGCACGGGTCTTCACCTCGCCCCCTTGCACGTCTCCCACCCTTTGTCATCCTGCACCGGATGACCGGCAAAGGATGGGGCGCAAAAAGCTAGGAACTACAAGGTTCATGAAGAGATCCATGCTTTTTGCGCTGGTCGTCGCTCTCGCTTGTCTCGCGATCCCCGCGGTACGCGGTATCGCGCCGGCAGAGCAGGCATTTCCGACACCGCCGCCGGTGCCGCCGGCGCGGCCGGTTGCGGAAACCCTCTACGGCGCTTCGGTGACCGATCCGTACCGCTACTTCGAGAACATGAAGGATCCCGTGGTCATCAACTTCTTCAAGGTGCAAAACGCCTATACACGGGCGGTGCTTAACCGCCTTGGCGATCCGCGCGAGCAGCTCTTCAATCGGATCAAGGAGCTTGACAACGCCGGCGCAGCCGTTTCGGGCGTGACGCGTGATGGATCGAGCTATTTCTACCTGAAGATCAATCCGGGAGATAACTCGCCTAAGCTATACATGCGCAACGCTGACGGCAGCGGCGAGCGCGTGCTGGTCGATCCGCAGAGCTTGGCCAAGCCCGGCCAGCATTACACGATCAACTACTTCCTTCCGTCGCTCGACGGCAAATACGTCGCGTACGGCATTTCGGAGGGTGGTTCGGAGGCGGCGGTGATTCACATCATCGATACCGCCACCGGGGAGGTTCTGCCCGATGCGATCGACCGCTCCTACTTCGGCGGCGCGACGAGCTGGTTGCCCGACGGCAGGTCGTTCTACTACATCCGCTTTCCTAAGCTGCAGCCCGGCGAATCGGAAAATGACAAAGAAACGCGTGCCGTTGCATACCTGCACGTGCTGGGACGGAATCCGGATCACGACGTACCGGTCTTCGGCTATAACGTCAACCCGAAGCTGCCTTTTGCGCTTACCGACATTCCAATCGTGGTTTACTCGCCGGCCTCGCCCTATACGCTCGGCATCATCGCGCATGGCGTCAAGAATGAGGTGACCATCTATGCAACCCGCGCGACGGTGGTAAACTCCGGGGATGTAGCCTGGAAGCCGGTTGCGACCACCGACGACGATGTGACCGGCTTCGACCTGAAGGGCTCGATGATCTATCTGCAGAGCCACAAGGGCGCGCCGACCTTTAAGGTGGTTGCGACCTCGCTGGACGCGCCGAATCTCGCAGCGGCGCAGACCGTTGTTGCCGCCGGACGGCCGATCGTGGAGCAGATCAACGTCGCGAGTGATGGATTGTATGTTTTATCGCGCGACGGCGGTTTTGGTAAGATCGCTCGAGTCTCGCTTGGCGCCGATGGAACTCCGGGCGCTTCAACCGATATCCAGCTGCCGTTCGAAGGTGCGGTCAACACAATGTCCGCCGATCCGCGCGTCGCGGGAGCGGTCTTTGGCCTGACGGGCTGGACGCACTCGCAGCTCTACTACGCGGTTGACGAAAACGGGGCTGTGACCGACACGCACCTCAAGCGGATCGCTAACATTGACATGTCGCCATATACCTCAGATGAGGTGCAGGCGCGCAGCGCCGATGGCACGATGGTGCCGCTCTCGGTGGTCTATCGAAAGGGCCTCGCGCTTGACGGATCCCATCCGGTCTATTTGACGGGATACGGCGCCTACGGAATAACCATCGAGCCTTCTTTTTCCGCGACGCGCGTGGCTTGGCTCGAGCGCGGCGGCGTTTTTGCCGTCTGTCACGTTCGAGGAGGCGGCTGGTATGGTGAAGCCTGGCACCAAGCCGGGATGATCGCGACCAAACACCATACCTGGGAAGACTTCATCGCGTGTGGGCATTGGCTGATCGATCACAAGTACACGGCTCCCGCGCATCTCGCCGGCGAAGGAACGAGCGCCGGCGGCATCACGATCGGGCGTGCCATTACCGCGCAGCCGCATCTCTTTGCGGCCGCACTCGACGTCGTCGGCGCCAGCAACACGCTGCGCTCGGAGTTCACCCCGAACGGGCCGCCGAATATCCCCGAGTTCGGCACCGTCAAGAACGAGGTCGGATTCAAAGCGCTCTACGCCATGGATGCCTACGAACACGTCGTGCCGGGTACGGCTTATCCGGCCGTGATGCTCATTACCGGGTACAACGACCCGCGTGTTTCGTCGTGGGAACTCGCCAAGTTCACCGCGAGGCTTCAGCGAGCGACAACCAGCGGACGTCCGGTTCTCTTACGTGTCGACTACGACGCGGGCCATGGATTCCTCGCCGCTTCCCGCGCGCAGAGCGAGCAACTGCTCACCGACGAGTACTCCTTCTTGCTCTGGCAACTTGGCTATCCCGCCTTCGCCGGCACCCCGATCCACGTTTTCCCACGCCGGTCTTCCTAGACGACAAGGAACTTTATTGCGGCTTGAACTCCACGTGGAAGATGTAGCGTCCTTGGACGGGATTACAGCTCACTTGTTTGGGAGAGTAAGTGCTTTGGCGTGCGGCAACGACGACGGCATTGTCGAGGGTCGAGTCGCCGGTCGAATGAAGAACGGTTGTGTGGATCACGCGTCCGCTCGGCGCGATGGTTACAAGGACGTCGGCGGTTCCACGTAGCTTGAGGCCCTGAGGAAACGCCGGCTCCGCTGCCGTAACGACCGACGCATCAGCATTGGGATGAGCACACGCTGCGGCCACGGCCGAGGCGACCGCGGGCGCGCCTTGGGTGACGCTCTGGGCAGCCGGCAAGAGCGCCTGAGCGGGCGAGAGGGCCTGAAGTGCAAGAGTCGTGACGATAAAGATCACGATGGTCCCTCCAAGGGCAAAGAAATTTACGCTTAAGCGGGGCGGTTCGTTCGAGCTTAGGCGCTCAATGCGGGAGACAAGCGCGTGGCGCGAACCAAACGCACTCGGCGTCAGCAGTGGGGCGTGTCCTGCACGGGCGTTTTGCGCCAAGGCAGCCAGGCAGGCGGCGTACTCATCGGGGCTTCCGACCTTTTCGACCACCCAATCGTCGCACGCGGCCTCGCGCTCCCTTGAAAGTTGGCGTCCGGCGAACTGGACCCAGGGATTAAAGAATAGCCATGCTTCGATCAGTCGCTGGATGAAGTTTAGAAGCGGATCGTTGCGGTAGATGTGCGCGCGCTCGTGCAGGATGATGCGCTTGAGATCCATCGCCGTGAGCTCGCTGGGCAGCGATTTTGGAATCACGATTACCGGCTGCAAGATGCCCGCCACGATCGGCACGACCACACACTCCGAGACAAAGACGTCGGGATCTGCCCCCGCGAGCCGGGTCGCGCCGCGCCGGATGCGATGCACCCGAACGAAGCTTCCGCCAAGACGTACGAGGTTCACCCCAACACCAATCAGCCACGCAGCGAGAATCCACGCTCCAGACGCCTCAAACCACACACCGGTGTGCCGTACGAAGCTCCCCGCTGGGAGCAACGAAATCGTGAAACTCGTTCCCGGCAAATGCGCGCGAAAAATCTCGAGCAGAAGTGAGCCTGCATTGGATACCGTGGTTAGGATCGGCACCAGCACGAGTGCTAGGAGCGCTGCGTACCAAACCGCATATTTAGTCGCGGCGTTTCGCTCCGAAATGAGTCGGACGACCAGATATGCGATCGCAACGATCAGCGCACCCTGCCAGAGCCCATTGAGCAACGCCGGCAGGATCATTTTTTGCTCCTTTGCTTGCGTGCAAGGATTTGTTTGATCTGCCTGAGGTCGTCGTCGCTCAGGCGCGTATCGTCGAGTAACGTCACGGCAAGCGCTCCCGGCGAACTCCCGAAAAACCTATCGAGCAGGTGCCGGATAGCCGATTTCGCTGCCTCGGTTCGCTGGATCGACGGTCGATAAACAAAGGCTCGACCCTCCTCCTCGTGCGTCAGGTGTCCCTTTTGCTCGAGCGTTCGAAGCGTCGTCAGCACCGTGCTATAGGTCAGCCGCGGTGGCGCGAGCGCGTTCACGACATCGGCCACGGTCGCGCGCTCATTTCGCCAAATTACTTCCATGAGCCGGAGCTCGTGATCGGTTAGAACGGGCGATTTGCGACGAGGCACGGGCGTCGTTCCTCCAAATATTAGTTTTGTAATGGAAGGATACTGCGCTCAGCGGCCGTTGTCAACTAGATTTCTAATAGCTATCGACAGCCGAACCTCAGAGCCTTTATTCGGAAGCGACCGCCAGTACGCGCGCGGGAGCGCGCGGCGTTCGCAGCAAGAACACGAGCGGCGTCAGCAGCAGCGTGATCGCACCCAGCACGTAGAAGGCGTCGGCGAAAGCCATCGTCGCGGCTTGCTGATTGACGATTCCGGCGAGCTGGGCGGTCGAGGCGTGGGCCTGCAAGGCCGACCGTACCGCCGGGCTCGATAAGTTAATGCCGCCGGCCAGCGCATCGAGATGCAGCGCGGTGCGCCGGTCGAGCAGCGTTACCAAGAACGCTGTCGAGATCGAGCCGCCCAACTGCTGGCAGAGGCTCAGCAGTGAGGTCGCTTTTTGGGTGTCGATTCCCTGAACCGAGCTCAAGACCGCGACCGAGAGCGGGACGAAGAGCATGCCAAAACCAAGGCCGCCGATCACCAGCGGAAATATGAAGGTCTCGAAGGTGCTGTCGGTCGTGAGGACCCGAGCGTTGTTGACGTTGGCCAGCGCAACGATCACAAAGCCGATCCCGAGTAGGATCCGTGGCTTCACGTGAAAGCGGCTCAACAGGATCAGGGTAATCGGGGTGGCCACCATGATTCCCAACGCGCGCGTCAAGATCGAGAGACCGGAAAGCGTCGCCGTGAAATTGAGGAGATTCTGCTGAAACTGCGGCGTGAGAATCACGCCGCCGAACAGTCCGAAGGCTAGCGTCATTGCCAGCAGACACCCCACCGCCACGGTGCGGTTGTTCAGCAGGATGCGCAGATCCACGATGGGATTGCGCACCACCCGCAACTCCCAAAAGGCGAAGGCTGCGAGGGAGAAGACCGAAAGGATTGCCGTAATCAAAATGTTCCGGTCGTTGAACCAATCGTACCGCTCGCCTTCGTCGAGCACATATTGGAGGCAGCCCAGTCCCATTGCCATGAGGCCCAGTCCGACTCCGTCAAGGCTGGGCCGTCCGCGTCGCTCGGGGTTCCGGAGCAGCATCGCGCAGAGTATCGCCGCTCCAATACCCGGGAGTATGTTGATGTAGAAGATCCAGTTCCAGGACAGCTGATCGGTTAGCACGCCACCAAGCGTCGGTCCAATCGACGGGCCGATGATCGCACCAATCGAGGTCAAAGCTTGGCTCAGCCCGAGTTGTTTGGCCGGAAAGGTGTCCCGCATGATAGCCTGACCGGTCGAAATCAGCCCGCCCCCACAAAGACCTTGCAAGACGCGAAAGAAGACCAGCTCGCCCAGCGAGGTGGAGATGCCGCAGAGAGCCGATGTAATGGTGAACCCGATGATTGCCGCGACGTAATACTCGCGCCGCCCGAACAACTGTTGCAGCCAAGGCGTGAGCGGAATAACGATGACGGCCGCGATGATGTATCCGGTGACGATCCAGGCGCCCTCATCGAAGTTGGCGCCCATATTGCCTTGGATCGTCGGAAGGGCCACATTGACGATGGTGGCGTCGAGCACTTGCAGGAGCGTGGCGGACATCACGCCGACCACGATCAGCCAGCGCCGCGTCCCGTACTCGACTAGCGCACTATCCTGATGGATCACCGTGCGAGCAAGACCGGGGCCTTATCGCACGAAGTTTCGCACTTACCAGATCCCCAGCATCGCCTTGACGTCGTCGGAAGCCATCGTAGCCGGATCCCAAGGCGGGGTAAAGGTGATCTCTACGTTTGCGGTCTTCACGCCCTCAATCGCCAGTACGTGATCCTCGACGGACTTCATGAACATCGGCCCGACCGGACACATCGGCGAAGTCAGCGTCATCATGACGCCGACATTTTCGCCGTTCTCTCCCTCGGTGGTGATGTCGTAAACCAAGCCGAGTTCGAGGATTCCCAGATTTAGTTCGGGATCTTTGACCTCAACCAGTGCGGCGCGAACCTCTTCGACGGTTGGCATGCCAGCGAGGTTCTGCCGTATGCACGGCAAACCTCCGCTAGAGTCGTCCTGACGCTGTCTGGACCTGTCATCCTGAGCGGAGTCGAAGGACGGAGGCAGCCCAGGCGGGCGCGTCGCGAACGATCACGAAACGCTCTGGGGGCCGGCAGAGTTTAAGGAGTAGGAAAGGAAGAGCCAGAGCGATGTCGATGTGGGAGCCCTTCACCGAGCGAGCGCGGCGCAGCATTGTGCTTGCGCAAGAAGAAGCACAGCGCCTCGGGAACAACTACATCGGAACCGAGCATATTCTTCTTGGAATCATCTCTGAGGGCGAAAGCCTTGCCGCTAAGGTTCTCGAGTCGCTCGGGGTCAATCTAGCCAAGGTGCGCCAGGAGGTCGAAGCGATCGTCGGGCGCGGCGGCCAAACCGTTCAGCAGGAGATGGTCTTCACTCCGCGCGCCAAACGCGTGATCGAACTTGCCTTCGAAGAGGCGCGCCAGCTCAACCACAACTATATTGGAACCGAGCACTTGCTTCTCGGCTTAATACGCGAGGGCGAGGGCGTTGCCGCGCGGGTTCTGACCAATCTCGGCGTCGACCCTGCGAAGGTCCGCGTACAGACGACGTCCCTGCTGGGTGCGGAGGGCCAGCCCGCCGCGCCTAAGGGCAAGAGCAAGACCCCTACGTTGGATGCCTACGGTCGCGACCTCACTCAGCTTGCCCGCGACAATAAGCTGGATCCCGTAATAGGGCGCAACAGCGAAATCGAACGCGTGATCCAAATCCTTTCACGGCGCACGAAGAACAACCCGGCCCTTATCGGCGAGCCGGGCGTCGGCAAAACCGCCATCGCCGAGGGCCTAGCCCAACGCGTCATTAAAGGCGACATCCCCGAGCCACTGCGCGACCGTCGCGTCATCACCCTCGATCTCGCCGGGCTGGTCGCGGGCACCAAATATCGTGGCGAGTTCGAAGAGCGAATGAAGCGCGTGATGGACGAGATCCGCGGCGCGGCCGGCGAGATCATCCTCTTCATTGACGAGCTGCACACCTTGGTGGGCGCCGGCGCCGCCGAGGGCGCGATCGATGCCAGCAACATCATCAAGCCGGCGCTCGCGCGCGGCGAACTGCAATGTATCGGCGCGACGACGCTCAACGAGTTCCGCAAACACATCGAGAAAGATTCGGCCCTCGAGCGCCGCTTCCAACCGGTTATGGTGGGCGAGCCGACCGTCGAAGAGACGATCGAAATTCTCAAAGGGCTGCGCGACCGCTATGAAGCGCACCACAAGGTACAGATTACCGACGAAGCGCTGGCCTCGGCCGCCAAACTCGGGGATCGGTACATCACCGATCGCTTTCTTCCCGACAAGGCCGTCGATCTGATTGACGAAGCCAGCTCGCGCGTACGCCTGCAGGCGACGCTGCCGCCTCCGGCGATTCGCGAAGCCGACGCACAGCTGCGCAAGCTGATCGCCGAAAAAGAGGCGGTGGTCAAGAACCAAGAGTTTGATAAGGCCGCTTCGATACGCGACCGCGAAGAGAAACTGCGCCTCGAGAAGGCCAATCTCGAGCAAGAGTGGCGCGACCGCAAGGCCAGAACCGATCGCATCTTGCGCGTCACCTCCGAGAACATTGCCGAGATCGTCGCAGCCTGGACCAAGATTCCGGTGAGCCGGTTGGCCCAAGCCGAAACCGAAAAACTCCTAAAAATGGGAGAGTTGCTCCACGAGCGCATCGTCGGCCAAGAGGAAGCAATCCAAGTTATCACCCGCGCGATCCGCCGTTCGCGTGCCGGCCTGAAGAATCCGAATCGCCCAATCGGCTCGTTCATCTTTCTCGGTCCAACCGGCGTCGGCAAGACCGAAGTCGCGCGCAGCGTTGCTGCCTTCCTCTTCGATGACGAGGAGTCGATGATTCGCATCGACATGTCCGAGTACATGGAAAAGTATTCGGTTAGCCGCCTGGTCGGAGCGCCTCCGGGATACGTCGGTTACGAAGAGGGCGGACAACTCACCGAAGCGGTGCGTCGCCGTCCTTACTCAGTCGTGCTGCTCGATGAAATCGAGAAGGCTCATCCCGACGTATTCAACTTGCTGCTGCAAGTGCTCGAAGATGGACGTCTTACCGATTCTCAGGGACGCCAGGTGGATTTCAAGAACTCGGTCATCATCATGACCAGTAACGTAGGCGCGACCGGGATGACGACGACCACCGACATCGGCTTCCGCCCGCAGAAACTCTCCGCCGAGGACGAAGTCAAGGCCTACGAGCGCATGAAAGGTCGCGTGCTCGAAGAGGTCAAGCAAACCTTCCGTCCGGAGTTTTTGAACCGCGTCGACGAAGTGGTGGTCTTTCATCAACTCACGCGCCCGCAGATCGAGCAGATCGTTACGCTCGAGCTCGAGAAGGTTGTCCGAGAGGTCAGAGCGCAGGAGATGGAGCTCAAGGTTACCGAGGCCGCGAAATCGCTACTTGCGCGAAAGGGTTGGGATCCGCAGTTTGGAGCGCGTCCGTTGCGCCGCGCAATCCAGCGGATGGTTGAAGACGAGATCGCCGAGGAGATGCTTCGAGGCACCTTTAACTCCGGCGACTATATCCTCGCCGATGTTGACCCCGAGGACGCGGAGAAGCTCAAGTATGCCAAGATTCCCTCGGTCGAGCCGCCGGCAGTCCCTCCACCGGAACCAGCTGTGACCTAAGGTCCGCTTGTTCTAGCGGCATATGCACGCGTTGCTTCTTGGAGTCGTCCTCGCGCAGGCAACGCCCGCTGTATCTCCTGCTCCTTCGCCGACTCCCTCGCCCTCAGCCGTACCGACGTCCGCTGCGACGCTCGGTGTTTCAGCTTCGTACATCACCCTTAATCCAGCTCAGCAACAAATCGTCACCGTGACCGGAGCCACGGCGCCACTGCAGGCGACGCTCGATCGGCAGCTCGTGAACGTCACTGCAAAGCCGGACGCCACCAGCGTCACGGTCACTGCAACGCAGGCGACCGGTGCGGACGTGCTTCATCTCGTCGATGCCAAAGGCGCGCACGCCGATCTCGAGATTCACGTCGCCTTTAGTGCCGGTACGATCGTACCGCACACGTCGCTCACCGTAACCGGTGATCCCGTCGATCCCAACTGGCTGGCGCAACAGGTTGCTAGTTGGGTGGCGCGCCTCACGCAGGCAATGCCCGGAGCCGACGTCACCGTTGGAAGCGTCACCCCGCCGTCTACTCCGCTTCAGCCCGGGCAGAGCATGCAGCTTGTCGTGCCCGTCCAGATTGCGGGCAAGGGGCAGTACTTCGATCGATCCGGTTCCACCGCCGTTACCGTGCAGAACGCGTCGCTTCAACCGTTTGCGCCCGGGCTGCTCTTCTACGATGACGATCCCGAGCACGTCAGCCAAGACGGCGTACTCTTTCGCAGCACCGTCACCGCGGCGCAACCGGCGCGCCTCTACTACTATCACGACGACGCCCTGGATCCACGAACGCTGGTCGTGGCGCTCAGCAGCAATTCGCAAGATCCGACTTCGGCGCAGCTGATCGACTCCTCGGCGGGCCCGAACATCGATGTGATGCACGTCGGGCAAACGGTCACCAAAAACTTTCTGCTCACCAAAGCTTACGGCGAAGGTGTCGTCGTGAATCTCTCGCAAGACGAGCCCTATCTTCTCGCCGACGTACCGATGACGGCCCGTCAGCTGGTCGCCGGCACGGTCGACCTGCGCGTGCTCTCGGGCGGACCGATCGTCGTTACCGTGTTGGCCGTTTCGCCGGGGGTCGATCCACGCTCGCTGCTCGATCGGCCGGCGCTTCCCGGCGACGGGCACCACCGCACCGGCGTCTTTCAGATCGGCAGCTTTGGCTCCGATCGGCTCAATTATTCGGTAGGCGGACCCGACGCAACCGTGGTGATCGGCGATACCGACCCGACGCCGCCGAGCGTCAATCCGGCGGCCGCCGGCCACGACTACGGCGACTACGGGGTCGTGCACACCATCGACCTTACGCTGACCAATCCCGGTCCTGAACCGGCCCCGGCCTTTCTCTATTTCAAACCGCTTGCCGGTCCCGCGCGCGGCAGCTTCATGATCGACGGAAACCTCATCGACATCGGGTGCGTGCGACTCTCGACACCGTATCAGATTTCTGCGTTTCAGCTGATGCCGGGCCAAACGTATCACGCGAACGTACGCACGATGACCGACGGTGGTTCTTTCTACCCGGCCGAGATCGGCGTGACCGCGACGCCACCGCAGCCGAATGCGCCGCCGATGAGCTCGCCGGATGGGTGTTTCCCAAAGCCGCAGGCTGCATCGAATTGAGCGCGCCCGAGGGCGAATCAAAGATCGTACTTCTGGTACGATTGCTCAACGCGATTGACGAGGGACGCCACTCGTTCGAAAGCCTGAAAGACCGCATCGCCGAAGCTGGAAAGCGCCCCAGCACGCGCAGCCTTCGCCGCTACCTCGCGATACTCGCTAACGCCGGCTTCCCTTTATATTTCGATCGCGTGGCGAACGCCTATCGCTTTGCTGCAGGCTACAGCCTGAAGCGCCTCGATCTCTCCAGCGGGGAGCTCTTCGGCTTGGTGGCGTTGCGTTCGCTCGGCGCGAGCATCGGCGGTACCATCGGCGCGTCGATCGACGACGTGGCGGAGAAGCTCATCGGCA
>JBAVTZ010000132.1:0-15701 GCA_049696515.1 Candidatus Cybelea sp.
CGTCAACGTCGTGCGGGTCACCACGGCCGACGAGCTCTACGACGCAGCGCTCGAGCACGCGGTGGGCGCGGACGTTACGATCGCCACCGCCGCGGTTGCCGACTGGCGCCCCGCCGAGCATCGTGAATCGAAGGTACGCAAAGACGGCGAAGAACTGACGGTGCGGCTGGCGCCCAATCCCGACGTACTGGCAGCGCTCGGCGAGCGTAAGCGTTCCACCTTTTTGGTCGGCTTTGCGGCCGAAACCGAAGATCATGAAGAACACGCGCGTGACAAGTTGCGTCGCAAACATCTCGACGCGATTGCGGTTAACGACGTGCGAGGCGAGCGTGGTTTCGGCACCGGCGAAAATGAACTCGTGCTGCTTTGGGGCGAGGCCGAACGCCGCGAACTCGGCCGAGGCACCAAGGCGGCCTTGGCGGCGCGGTTGCTGGATGCCATCGAGGAACTGATGCGATGCTCTTAACGATTGACGTCGGCAACACCGAAACAAAACTCGGATGCTTTTCGGGGACTACTCTCAAACACACTTGGCGCGTGACCACCGAGCTGCGGCGCACGCCCGACGAGTACGGAGTCTTTTTTACCCAACTGTTTGCCACCAGCGATCTCGACGCGAGCGCGATCGACGCGGTCGCGATCGCCAGCGTGGTGCCGAAACTCGATCCGGTACTCGAGGCCGCCTGCCGGCGCTTCCTCAAAACGACGCCGCTCTTCTTGCAACCGCAGACGCAGCACTTGATCCCGATCGTAACGGAAAACCCGTCGGAGGTCGGCGCGGATCTGGTCGCCGCCGCAATCGGTGGACGCGAACGTTTTGGGGCACCTCTGATTGTCGTCAGCTTTGGCACCGCGACGGTATTCATTGCCATCTCGCCGGCGGGCGAGTATCTGGGCGTCGCGATCGCGCCGGGCATCACGGTTTCGATCGACGCCTTGATCGGACGCGCGGCCAAGCTGCCGCAGATTGCGCTCGAAGCGCCGGGTCGGGCGATTGGGCGCAATACCAACGAAGCCTTGCAGAGCGGCATCGTCTACGGTTTCGTGGGACAGGCGGAAGCAATCATATCGCGGATGCGGGGCGAGCTGGGCGTCAGCAGCAAGGTCGTTGCGACGGGTGGTCTGGCCGACATCGTTGCCAAGCAGACGCCCGTCGTCGACGCCGTGGATCCGCATTTGAGCTTGCTCGGGCTGCAGCTCTTCCACAGTTCCAGGCAGCGAAGTGGAGCGCCGCGCCCTGCAATGGGGGCCCACGCCGCGGAGCCGTTAAAATAAGCGCTATGCTTCTTGCGCCCTTGAGGATTGGCTCGATCCAGGTCTGGCCGCCCGTCATTCTCGCGCCGATGTCCGGCGTGACGAATCGTACCATGCGCGCGCTCTATCGCCCGTTCGGTTTGGGGCTGACCGTAACCGAGTTCGTATCGTCAAATGCGCTCGCGTACGGCAATCGGCGCACGATGGAGATGATCGACCAGCATGGGCTCGAGAAACCCGTCTCAACGCAGCTCTGGGGTGACGACCCCGGAACGATGGCATTAGCTGCCAAGGTCGTGCGAGAATGTGGCGCCGACATCGTTGATATCAATTTTGGCTGTCCGGCGCCCAAGGTGACCAAGACCAACGGCGGCTCGGCCTGCCTGCGCGATCCCGATCGTTGCGAGCGGATCATGCGAGCGGTCGTTGCGGCCGTCGACTGTCCGGTGACGATGAAGATGCGCCTCGGCTGGAGCGAAAATGCGCTCGTTTATCTCGAGGTTGCGCGCCGCGCCGAAGCGGCCGGCGTGCAGGCGGTAGCGCTGCACGCGCGCACCGCCAAACAGTTCTACAAAGGTGAAGCCGATTGGGAGCACATCGCACGCCTCAAAAGTAGCGTCAAGATTCCGGTGATCGGAAACGGCGATCTCGACGATCCACAGCTTGCGATGCAGCGCATGCGCGACAGCGGCGCGGACGCCGTCATGCTCGGCCGCGCAACCCTCGGCAATCCGTGGCTCATTGAACAGATACGCGACCTCATGGAGGGGCGCCCGGCGCGTCCGCTGCCGCCGGCGTCGGATCGCCTTCGCTTCGCCCTAGTGCATTACAATACGATGGTTGCGGAACTCGGCGAGCCGCGAGCGGTTCCGCAAATGCGCCGTCACCTTGCGCTTTACCTCAAAGGCATTCCGGGCGCGGCAGCGCTACGGGAACGGATCATGCGGATGGATCGCGCCGAAGCAACGATCGCCGCCATCGAAGAAACAATTGCGCGGCTGGAATGCGCTGCGCCGGTTGCGGCATGAAACAGCCACGAGCCCGGATTGCTGCAAACGATGATTGAGCAGCGCGCGGACCTTTACGGGGCGGTTTCGCCGCAAGCGTTAGCCAACGAGACCTACGAAAACTATCGGGAATTCGTCAATCCGTCGCTGGCGCGCGTGATGAAGCTCTCCGGTTCGCCGGTCGAAGTGCGAGCCGAGGGATGCACGATTTGGGACCACAGCGGCAAGGCCTACCTCGACTTTGCCGGCGGCTACGGCGTCTTCACGCTGGGGCACAATCACCCGCGGGTCGTTGACGCGGTGCGGGCGCAACTCGAACGCATCCCGCTTTCCGGTAAGACGATGTTCAACGTTCTGCTTGGACGCGCGGCGCGCCGGCTTGCCGAGTTGGCGCCCGGCGCATTGCAACTCTCGTTCTGGTGCAACAGCGGGACCGAGGCCGTCGAAGGCGCCATCAAACTCGCGCGCGCGGCGACCGGACGGGCGAAAATTGTCGGTACTTTGGATGCGTATCACGGCAAGACGCTGGGAGCCCTTTCGGTGAGCGGGCGCGAAGCGTTTCAATCGCCATTCCGCCCGCTGTTGGCCGACTGCGTCACGGTGCCTTACGGTGAAACCGAGTCACTCGAGAAGGCGCTCGAAGGCGCGGCGGCCTTCGTGGTCGAGCCGGTGCAGGGCGAAGGTGGCGTCAATGTTCCCCCCGCCGGTTATCTGCGAGCGGTGCGCGAGATTTGCGATCGCACGGGAGCGCTCTTCATCGCCGACGAGGTCCAGACGGGGTTGGGACGCTGCGGGTATCGGTTTGCCTGCAATCGCGACGACGTCGTGCCGGACGTGATGACGCTGGCGAAAGGGCTCTCCGGCGGTGTGATTCCGGTGGGCGCCTTCATCGCGCGGCCGCAGATTTGGATCCGCGCCTTCGGCCACGATCCGCTGGTCCACACGTCAACCTTCGGCGGCGGCGAGCTAGCCTGTGCGGCGGCAATCGCCGCGATGGACGTGCTCGAAGAGGAGCGATTGGCCGAGCGGGCTCGTGTCCGTGGCGAGCAGCTCCTCAATGGAGCGCGCGCGATTGCTCGAGAGTATCCAGTGGTTGTGCGCGAAGCTCGTGGCCTTGGATTGTTGGTGGGAGTCGAGTTGAGCAACGAGGGCTACGGTGGTTACATCATTCCGGAGATGCTCCGCGGCGGGGTGACCGCGGCCTGGACGCTCAACGCGCAACGCGTGATTCGGCTGGAGCCTCCGTTGATCGTGAACGCGGAGCAGATCGACCACGCACTCGCGGCGTTGCGAGCCGGCGTCGCGGCCGCTTATGAGAAGCTCGGCCCGCTCTAGATCACGTATCGATGCCATATGTCGAGAGTACGATCGTGATTGATGCTCCCGCGCGCCGCGTGTACGAGTTGGCCAAGGATCAAGAGAGATTTCCACAATTCATGCCCGACGTTGAGACGGTGACCATTCTCGAGCGCAATCCCGGAGGGGTAATTTCGCGTTGGAAGACGCTGGTCGAAGAGGCGCCGATCGAATGGACCGAAGAGGATCGTTTCGACGATACGGCGCTGCGGATTGACTACAAGTTATTGGAAGGCGATCTCGACAAATTCGAGGGCGCTTGGACCTTCGAGCACCGTGACGGCGTGACCCACGTCGTACTTGGCGTCGACTATGATTTTGGCGTGCCCACGCTCGCACAGCTCATCGGCCCGACCCTGCAAAAGAAGGTGCGAGAGAATAGCGAGATGATGCTGGCGGCCCTCAAACGCGAGGCGGAGCAAACGTGAATAGATTTTGCTTCGTCATCCACCCGCTCTCGTTCGAAGACATCGCGCGTTACGAACCGGGTGCCAAGGGTAAAGGCGAGCCGATCTTGCGCAAGATCATGGAATGGATGCCGTCGTATGCAGCCGTACACGTCACCGGCGTTCGTGTGCCCGACGGCCGCGAGACCGAAGGCTGGTTCGTCGCGGCGCCGCTGCTGCCGCAACAGTTGATGGAGCTTCCACGCGATGAAGTCTATCAGCGAGTCGTCCGTGCAATTGAGATCGGCGCCGAACTGGGCGCGCAGGTCGCGGGGCTTGGCGCGTTCACGGGCGTCGTCGGTGATGCCGGCATCAGTATCAACGACCGTTCGCCGATTCCGGTAACCACCGGCAACTCGCTTACCATCGCCGCCGGCGTCCAGAGTCTCTTTCGCGGTGCGCAGGAGATGGGAATCGATCCGAGTGGTGCAACCGCGACGGTGATCGGTGCGACCGGCTCGATCGGCGCCGCCTGCGTACAGTTGATCGCGCCCAAGGTAGGGCGGATCATTTTGGTGGCGCGCAACGAAACCCGCTTGCGGCGGTTCCATCAGGAGATCGCCGCCAAGCTTCCCTGCGAAAGCGAGCACACGACGGATATTCCGAGTGCGGTGCGCCGCTCGCAACTAATCCTCACCGCGACGACATCCACCCGCGACATCGTCGAACCCGAGGATCTTCAAACGGGTGCCGTGGTCTGCGAACTCTCACTGCCGCACGACGTCAGCCGGCGCGTCGCGCAAGAGCGGCCCGACGTCTTGGTCGTCGAAGGCGGGAACATGCTGGTGCCCGGTAATCCCCGTTTCGAACGCGTCCGCGAGCCGGGCTCGGAGTTCGATCTCAACTTACCACCGCGTACGGCGCTGGCGTGTATGAGTGAGACGATGATTTTAGCGCTCGAGGGGCGGTTGGAGCCTTACACGCTGGGCCGCGGCATCGAGCTTGAAAGAGTTATCGAAATCGAGCGCATGGCCGCGCGTTGCGGCTTTATGCTGGCCGATATGCGCGCCTTTGACGCGGCGATCACGCCGGAAAAAATCGCGGCCACGCGTGCCGCCGCACTTGAAGCTTCCTCAAGATGAAACGTGTCGTCTCGGTATCGCTAGGTTCGAGCAGTCGCGATCATCGCGCTCGGGTGACGCTCATGGGCCAAGAGTTCGACATCTCGCGGGTAGGGACGGACGGGAAGCTCGACGCCGCGATCGCCATGGTGCGCGACCTGGACGGCAAGGTCGATGCGATCGGCTTGGGGGGCATCGACGTCTATCTCTATGCCGGCCGTCACCGTTACGCGTTGCGCGACGGTCTGCGATTGCTCGAGGCCGCCAAGACGACGCCGATCGTGGATGGAAGCGGCTTAAAAAATACGCTCGAGCGTGAAGCGGTCCGGTTTATGCGCGAGGAGCTTTCCATCGATTTGCGCGGTACGCCGGTACTTATGGTTAGCGCGCTGGATCGGTTCGGAATGGCCCAGGCGTTTGTGGACGCTGGGGCCGAGGTGATCTTCGGCGACTTCATCTTCGCGCTCGACAAGGACATGCCGGTCCGAGATTTGCACGAGTTCGAACGGCTCGCAGAAAAGTATCTCCCCGACGCGTGCAAACTTCCGTTTCAGTTTTTCTATCCGACCGGCAAGAAGCAAGAGAAGCCGCCCGAGCCGAAATATCCGCAATACTACGAAGAGGCCGAGATTATTGCCGGTGATTTCCACTTCATGCGACAGTTCATGCCCGAACGGCTCGACGGAAAGATCGTCCTGACAAACACCGTCACCCAAACCAACGTCGAAGAGCTTGCCGCGCGCGGCATCAAAACGCTCATCACGACGACGCCCGAGATTGCGGGACGTTCCTTCGGAACCAACGTACTCGAGGCCGCGCTGCTGGCGCTTCTCGGAAAGGCCTGGAACGACGTCGTGCCGGGCGACTACGAGCACCTGCTGCGGGAGCTGCGACTGAAACCGCGCGTGGTGCAGCTGGATTAGCGTTGCCAGCGGCGCTTGGGGCGCGCTCAACCTGGGTATAAATCTTCGCCTCGGCGGCGCCGAAGCGGAGGAGGCCTTAGAGGGGCCCCTTGAGAACAAACCGCGCCAGCCTTCGAGAAGGCTACATCAAAAGTTGTGGGGTTTCTCGCCGTGAGCGCCCCGTGAGGATCTAGTAGGTTGAACGACAAAGAGATCGTCCTGACCGCGGAAGGTCTGTCAAAGTTGGAGCAAGAGCTCGACGAGCTCAAGAGCGTCCATCGCCGAGAGGTCAACGACCGCATTCGCCAAGCTAAAGAGTATGGCGACCTGAGCGAAAACGCCGAATACGAAGACGCCAAGCAGGAGCAAGCGTTCATCGAAGGACGCATCCTCAAGCTCGAGGCGATGATCCGCAATGCCCGCATAATCGACGAATCGGAGTATGTGGCCGACGAAGTCCACCTCGGCGCGGTCGTCAAGGTCAAGGATCTCAAGAACAACGAGACCTACGAGTTTTCGATCGTTGGTTCGGCCGAAGCCGATCCGTCGAACCGGCGGATCTCAAACGAGTCCCCCCTCGGCCGCGCGCTCATGGGTCATAAAAAAGGCACCACGGTTGACGTCGCCACCCCGCGCGGGCTGGTCAAATACAAGATCGAATCGATCAAGAGCAACGCACCGAAGAAGGCCGCTAAAAAGGCTTCGTAACCTTTGGACGAGTTGGGTAAGACCGAAGCGACACTCGTGGCGGCCAGACGTGAGAATCTGGCCGCCTTGCGTTCGCGGGGTCACGACCCATTCGCGCAACGACGCTGCGAAGTGGACGCGACCACCGCTGAGTTGCTTGCGCGCTATGGCTTCTTGGTGGCCGGCCAGGATGCTTCGGCCGAGGCTTGGAGCCTTGCCGGACGGATTCTCTCGAAGCGAACGATGGGGAAGGCACTCTTCGCCGACCTTGCCGACCGAACCGGAAGGCTGCAACTCTACGTTCGCAAGCAAGACGTGGGGGAACCCGCCTTTGCCGACTGGAGCGATCTCGATCGCGGCGACCTGATCTGGGTCCGAGGCTATATGTTTCGGTCGAAGATGGGTGAGCTAACGCTCCACGTCACGTCGTTTGCTGCGCTTGCTAAGGCACTGATGCCCTTGCCCGACAAGTGGCACGGCCTCCAAGACGTCGAGAAGCGCTACCGCCAACGTTACGTCGACTTGATCGTCAACCCTGACGTGCGGGACGCGATGATCCTACGTAGCCGCTTAATTGGGGAGATGCGCCGGTTTATCGACGGCCAGGGGTTCTACGAGGTCGAGACGCCTACGCTGCTGCACGTCGCCGGCGGTGCAGCAGCCCGGCCGTTCGTCACGCACTGCAATGCCCTCGACCAAGTGATGCAGCTTCGCATCGCAACCGAGTTGAATCTCAAGCGCCTGATCGTAGCCGGGTTGGAGCGAGTTTACGAGATCGGGCGAATCTTTCGCAACGAAGGCATTGACACGACCCACAACCCGGAGTTCACGATGCTCGAGCTCTATGCCGCGTATTGGGACGTGTCCGATATGATGGAGCTCAATGAGGCCCTGATCGCGCATTTGGTCTCGATCGCGACCGACGGCGACACCGAGCTGCCGCATGGGGACCAAACGATTTCGTTCCGGCGTCCTTTCGAGCGCATCGAGTATCTCGACGCAATGGCTCGCTATAGCGAAGGCAAGTACCGGCGCGAGCGTCTGCTCGATCCCCGCGGAGCGCAGGAAATCCTCCGCGACCTAGAGCTGCCCGCATCGCCGACGCACGGGCACGCCCTCGATAAAATTTTCGAGCGCGTTATCGAACCGCACCTCATCGCACCCACCTTCGTGACCGGTTATCCGGTGGTCATTTCGCCGCTCGCGAAACGCCGCGCCGGCGATCCGGACTTGGTCGACCGGTACGAGCTCTTCTGCGCGCGGATGGAGATTTCGAATGCGTTTACGGAGCTCAACGATCCCGACGACCAACGCGTTCGCTTCGAAGCCCAAATCGCCGAACGAAACTTGGGCGACGAGGAGATTCCCGAACCAGATTGGGATTA
This sequence comes from Candidatus Cybelea sp., assembly GCA_049696515.1. Taxonomy (GTDB): domain Bacteria; phylum Vulcanimicrobiota; class Vulcanimicrobiia; order Vulcanimicrobiales; family Vulcanimicrobiaceae; genus Cybelea. Next base: position 8,099 of record JBAVTZ010000132.1, read on the forward strand.
CGTCCGCGCCCTTGAGTACGGAATGCCGCCGACTGCCGGCATCGGTATCGGGGTCGACCGCCTAATCATGCTGCTGACGAATCAGCGCTCGGTCCGCGATGTACTGCTCTTTCCTCTCCAACGCCAGCACGGCTGACCGGGCTAACCTTTCGTCCGCAACCTACATAAAGTAGCCTAGGTCTTAGGTAGCATTCTCACTTAGCTTTTGGACTCGAGGAGAGCCTTACACTATGGATTTAACCAGGGAATACCCCCGCAGCGTGCACGCGAAGTGGCAGGGTGTCGTGCAGCTCGGCCGGACGATCGATAAGGGCAAGGCCGAAGCCTTGGGCAATATCGGCGAGTACCACTACAACTGCCCAATGGACCAGGCGGTCTTTGGCTTTCTCGGAATCGATCACGAGCGACTGCTCGACGTGATTCGCGCCGCCAAGAGCGACACCGAAATCGAGGCCTTTACCCGGCCCTACGTTGCTGCGAAGTCGGCCGAAGAGATCGCGCGATGGAATCGGGAATGGCTCTCGCGTGAACCCGAAGGAGAGTCGCGCGCATTCTTTCTGAAGCTTCGCGATCAGATCGCGCCGGATCGGAGCGACGTAACGGGTTGGCCCGATCTGCTGGACCTCGACGAGAAGCGCGACGTGCCTCGGCGGACGGCGACGGTTTAACCAACCTTCGCCTGACCCTGGCGTACGACGGAACCGAGTTTCGCGGCTTCCAGTGGCAGCCGGCGGCGCGCTCAGTCGCCGGAGTCTTGGAGGCCGCTCTCACACAACTCTTTTCCGAGGGCGTCAAGGTCACGGGTGCCGGGCGGACCGACGGCGGCGTCCATGCCAGTGGGCAAGTCGTTTCGCTCTCGACGGCTCGGCGTTTCCCGTTCGAGCGGCTCACCGTAGCCCTGAACTCGGTATTGCCGTCGGATTGCTCGGTTCGCGAGGCGGCGATCGTCAAGTCGGGATTTTCGGCTCGCTTTTCGGCTTCCGAGCGAACCTATGTGTACGCAATTCTCAACCGGGCCCAACCGGACGCACTGCTTGCCCGCTACGCGCATCACATTTCGGCGCGGCTCGACCTCGGCGCGATGCGCGCGGGAGCTGCCTGGTTGGTTGGGAGACACGATTTTCGCTCGTTTTGTGCTTCGGCAGCGGTCGAGCCCGCTGGATCGACGGTTCGAACGATTCGCCGGCTCACGATTGAGCCGCATGGGGAACTCGTTCGAGTGGAAGTTTCCGCCGACGGCTTCCTTCGCCACATGGTGCGGACGATCGTAGGAACCCTACTCGAATGTGGACGAGGACGCCGCGCCCCAGGCGAACTGGAAGCCATCTTGGCAGGGGCCGACCGCTCGGTCGCCGGACCCACAGCCCCAGCCCACGGACTCTGCTTGGCGGGGGTGCTCTATCGGGACGGTTACGACTCGTTTGCCGAACCGCCGGTGTTTGGCGGTCGCTCGCCTTTTCGGCTTGACGCCCGACGGGCTTTCCCGTAGGATACGTTGGTTGTGCGCACCTACCAGCAAAAAACCGCTGAGACGGAACACCAGTGGTATCTCGTCGACGCCGCAGGACAGCGTCTCGGCACGCTTGCGGTCAGGATCGCGCGGGCGCTTTCGGGTAGGAATAAGCCGACCTGGACGCCCCACATCGACGACGGGGACCACGTCATCGTCGTGAATGCCGAAAAGGTCGAGTTGGGCGGAAACAAGTGGAAGCAGAAGCTCTACTACCGCCACAGCAACTATCCGGGCGGCTTGAAGGTGCAAACGGCGCGCGAGCTAGCCGACAAACACCCCGAGCGCCTGATTGAGAAGGCGGTACGCGGAATGCTCGCGACCAACCGCATGCGCGACGCGCAGTTGCGGCGCCTGAACGTCTATGCAGGCCCCCAGCATCCGCACGACGCACAGAACCCGCAACCGCTTTCGTTGCGGTAGGAGTTTTTTTTGGACGAAGCTCTCGACGTTATTCAATCGACCGGCCGCCGTAAGCGCGCCGTCGCGCGCGTAAAGCTCACGCTCGGGCAGGGCATGATCGCAGTCAACGGCAAGCCCGTCGACGAATATTTCTCGCGTCCGCAGCTGCTCCAAATCGTGCGACAACCGCTTGAAGCCACCCAGAGCACTTCGCGCTTCGACATCGTCGTGAAGGCCGAAGGCGGAGGAACTACCGGACAGGCCGGCGCGATCCGACATGGAATCGCGCGCGCGCTGCTGGCGATCGACGAGTCGCTTAAAGAGACCCTTCGTAAGAACGGCTTTCTCACTCGCGATCCGCGAGAAAAAGAATCGAAGAAGTACGGTCGCAAGCGCGCTCGCAAACGTTTCCAATACAGCAAACGCTAAAGAGCGCCCTCAAACTAATCGCGATCGCGCTTGGCGCGCTTGCCTTAGCCTTACGACCGAGTCCGGAATGGATCGAGCGCGCCTACAGCAATGGTGCGTATCCGGTTTGGCAACACGTCGCGTTCGCGCTTACCAATCCGCTTTTCTGGTCGCTTGGCGACCTTGCGTTGCTTGCCGGCCTGGTGGCAATCGGCTGGCAGATCGCGGTCTTCTTTCGCCGGACTCGTCGCCGGCCGCGCGATGGAGGTACGCTCCTCCTGAACTGCGCGACGATCCTCGGGGTTTACGCGCTGTGGTTTTTCCTAAGCTGGGGCTGGAACTATGCGCGCGCACCGCTCGAAACGCGAGTGCAATTCGATGGCTCGCGCGTGACGCCGCAGGCGGCTGCACTCTTACGCACGCGCGCGATGGCCGAGACGAATGCCCTGGCCGAAGCGGCGCACGCGCGCGCCGCGCGCCCGCTCGATTTGCAGGCATTGCAGGCGGTCTGGCTGCCGGCGGTGCAGCGCGCCGGAAATACCTGGACGCCGTTGGTCGGTACGCCGAAGCCGACGCTTACGGATCCGTTCATGTTGGCGACGGGCACCAGCGGCTTTATCAATCCGCTCACCCTCAACGTTGCCATCGCTTCCGACGTCTTATGGTTCGAGCGACCGTTTAACCTCGCCCACGAATGGAGTCACGTGGCCGCTTATGCGCGCGAGGATTAGGCCAACTATCTCGCGATCGTGACCTGTCTGCGTTCGGGAGATCCGGTGGTTCGCTACTCGGGCTGGCTCGAGCTCTTTCTCTATCTGCCGCAAAAACGACACTACGCGCATCGCGAGTTCGTCCCACTCGTCTGGCAGGACTTCGCAGCCATGCAGAAGCGGGATGCTCGGCACATCAACGTTATGCTGGCGCACTGGTCGTGGCGCACTTACAACGCCTATTTGAAGAGCAATCGGATCGCATCGGGGATCGCCAACTACGACGAGGTGACGCGGCTGATACTCGGCGCGCCGCTCGACAGCCAAGGTCTGCCGATCAGCCGATAACGGAGCAGGGACCCTTGCGGGTCCCTGCGGTTGTGATGAACTGCGACTAGCCGCGTGGCGGCTTTTGTCCGCCGTTGTTATTGGGAGGATGTCCTTGACCGCCGCCACTCGGTGGGTGTGCTTGGCCGCTGCCCGGAGGCCTTCCCTGTCCGCTGGGATGTTGCTGGTGTGGTTGTTGGTGTTGCTGGCCCGCAGACCTGTGCTGCATTTGCGTGCTTTGGGGTTGATGCTGCAGTTGGCTGCCGGGCGGCCGCTGGTTGTGCTGCGAGGCAGCGGGATTATTCACGTGATTGCGGTTTGGGTTGTTAACGCCGCCCATGTTGTTGTGTTGCGCATTCGCGTTATGCTGCGTGGTAGCCGGCGCGTTGTGGTGCGTGGTATTGGTGGCGTTATGCTGAGTCGCGTTCGCGTTGTGCTGCGCGGTGCCGCTCGGATTGTGCTGCGTTGCGCCCGTGTTCGCGGTTCTGACGTTCTTCTGGGCTTGCGCCTTGTCGGCGGCCGTAATCGGCTGCGAATGCGGCGGCCGGTTTTGGCTGTTGAACGCCTTTTGCGAGGTCGTGATCGGGGGCTTGCCGCGGTTGACGTTCGAGTAGAGGTTCCGATCTTGTCCGGCGATCGATGCTTGGTTCCTTTGAAAGGTCGTCGGCGCAATACCGTTTCTGCGCGAAGCTATTTGATCCGAGGTTGGATGCGCGTTGATTCCCCCGTGACCGCCGTTGAAGGCGACGCGCGAGTTGTTTACGTTCCTATTGATGACCGTCTTGTTGACGTAGGTATTGTTGATCACGGTGCGGTTGACGTTGGTGATGGCGGTATTGTAGCGGAAGGCGTTTCCGGCCCAGGTGCCTCCGACGAAGCCTGCGCCGAAATAGCCGAATCCATAGTTAATGCCACCGTAGAAGCCCACGGTCGGCCCCCAGTAACCGGCATTCCAGCCGTAACCGCCGCCGACACCGCCCCAGTAACCTGGGGTCCAGTAAAGGCCGACCGAGGGTGCGGGGACCCACGTGCCGGGGACCCAGTAGTAACCGGCTTGGCCCCAAGCCCAGTAGCCGGGGTTCCATTGATAGTTGGGCGCGGGCGCCGGAGGCTGCGCGTAAACGGGCAGCGGCGGCGGCGGGGCGCCGATCGAGACACCCACCCCGACGGAGAATTGCGCCGGTGAGGGCAGGGGTACTGCGGCAAAAAGTGTTGCCGCGATGATTGCGGAGAGCGATCTTGCGATTCGCACGACTCCTCCTTTTTGGAAGTTCATATAGGACATTATAGCGCGGGAACAACCACTCGACGGCTGCTTGCAGGCGTCTTTGTGTGGTTTCACATGATTCTTACCCCTTAATCAGCCCCTTCCAACTCGATCTTCATCGCTCTCTCACGACATATTTCGTCCATCTCGGGTATGCCTCGCGTCCACGCGGGACGGCTACGATCGGCAGATGTTCGATGTGAGCGATTCCCTTCGTGATGCCCTTGCGGGCGCGAGCAGCCGGCTGCGCAACGCGCAGGCGGCTGTCGCACAGGCCAACTCCGGTAAGGCGGTTGGGCGTTCTGCCGACGCGGCGATGGCAATGACCGCGCAAGCGGCGATTTTCACCGAGGTGCTGCTAAGTGCGGAGCGAGCGCGCTTCGAGGAGATCAAGGCGGTTACAAAATGAACATCGATTTGCTCGAAGCTGCGGCCAGCGGTATGGACGCACAACGGGCCGCGCTCGACGTCGCCGCTCGAAACGTGGCAGCCGCCGAGGCTGCCGGTCCGAACGGCGGTTACGCGCGTCTGATTCCGCAGTTCCGCCTTCTCGACTCCGGCGACGGTCACGACATTCGGGTAGAGTTTGCGGGCACGCATTCCGAGCGCGGTACGAACGTTGACATTCTTACCGAGATGATCGCCGTCATGAACGCATCGCGAGCGTACGAGTCAGACGCATCGATCTTCGACGTCGGCAAAACGTTGGCCGAAAAGACCATCGAGTTGGGGCGCCTGTGAAAGTCGAGCCGCTTCTTCCCGACGCGCCCCCAATCGCCGACGACGACTCGGGCGATGCTGGAGCCTTCGCGCGAGCGCTCGACGCGCTCGGCGGCGTGCTGATCGGTGCAAACCGGGCCGAAGACGCTTTCGCCTATGGCAGAGGCAGCCTGCAAGAGACCATCTACGAACGCGCGCAGGCCGACGTGGCGCTTTCGGTCGCGACCGCAACTGCCGCGCGCCTGACCCAAGCGGTGCAATCCTTGCTGAACATGCAAGTCTAAACGATGCAGGCGGTTGCGCAGCTGCTCAACTGGTGGAACTCGTTTCCGAGAGCGGCGCGTATACTTATCAGTGCGGTCGCGCTTGGCACCGTCGCACTTGGAGTCGCGGTTGCCGTGCTGGGCCATCCGCCACGCGCGCCGCTCTTTGCCGCACCGCTTCATCCGGAGCAGCTCACTGAAGTCGAAGAGCGACTGGCCGGCTGGAACGTCCCCTTTACCCCGACGGCGGACAACATCGTGCTCGATACCGGGCGTCGTAACGATCTCTTGCTCCGGCTCTCGCTGGCCGGCGTTCCGCATTCGCACCTCTCCAGCACCGGTGAAGCATTGACGAGCATCGGGGTATTAACGCCGCAAGCGGCGGTCGAAGCGCAGACGCGTGCCGGTTTGGCGGGTGACATCGAAGGAGGCTTGCGCGGTCTCGACGGCGTTGACGACGCTCGCGTTATCATCGCGCCCGCCAAGTCTGCCGAATTCGCCGATGGATCGGAACACCAAGCGAGTGCCAGCGTTCGGCTGCAATTGCGCGCCGGGACGCAGCTCCCGGCCCAGGCCGTTGCGGGAATCCGTGCTTTCGTGGCCGCGAGCGTGCCGGAACTTGCACCGTCGCGTGTGACGATCCTCGACGATCGCGGGGTTGCGCTCGGAGAGTCCGGCGCAAACAGCGACGACGCGGTGGAACTGCAGCGATCGCTCCAATCTGCGCTCGATGCGGCGTTTGGTGAGGGGGCAACGATCGTTCGGATCCGCGCCGAATACGACCGCCAGCAAACTTCCGAACACGATCTTCGCCGAGCGCCGGCCGGCGTGCAAGCGATCGCGCGAACGAGGCGCAGCGAAAGTTACGACGCCGGCCGCAAGCACTATCGCCACCTTGAAGAGGGCGAGGACCGCGGGAGTGAGACGCACGAGCTGCTCTCGCAGATACAGCCCGGCGGCCTCAAGCGTCTCTCGACGGCGGTTTTCGTCGACCAGAGTGGAGCGCTGGAGCTAGTCAAGGTTAGGGAACTCGCGGCGGCCACGATAGGTCTCGACGTGCGCCGCGGCGACACGCTGGTGGTTGAAGCCGTCGATTTTCGCCAGGCTCCGCCCTTACGCAAAGATACGTGGTGGCTGCTCTATGGGGCACTCGTACCGTTGGCGCCGGTACTGGTGCTCACGATCGGACTCGTTGCCTGCGCGCGCTGCGCAGTACCACCACTGGCATCGCTGGTGCAGTCGCTGATCGAGCGAGCCGCGGTCGAGCGCACGTCGAGGATCGCAGCCGGCTTTGCACCGGCGCGCGTACGCAGCCTTCTCGAGCAAGAACCTCCGCATGCCGCTGCGGCAATCATCAGCGCCCTCCCGGCCGCAACCGCAACCGCCGTTCTCGAACTCTATCCGCCGCACGAACGCGAGGCGATCGTGCAGCGCATGCAGCGCCGTCATTCGCCGTTGCTGGACGATGCGCAGGAGCTGCTGCGGCGCCATGCCTGACGGATTTGTTCCACTGGCTTCCTTGCTGCGTCCGATCGTCGTCGAACCGGTCGACCCGAGCCTGCCGGTCTCAACAACAGCAGCCGGCACACCCGACGAAGCGATCGCGCGAGCCGGTACTCTGGAGGCCGAGTACGACGAGAATCTTTGCGCCGCTCGGCGCTTTCGGGCCGCACTAGCCGACGCGCTGGAAGTCGCGGTCGGGCGGCTGCTGCGAGAGATCGCAAACGACGTGTTGGCTCGCGAGCTGAGGTTGGCTTCGGCTGACGTCGCCTCCGTCGTGGCCCACGCATTGGCGCGATTTGACGGTGAAAAGGTGCTTTCGCTTCGCGTACACCCGAGCGAGTTGGGTACGCTGCCCGAACTCGGTCTCGAGAAGATTGCCGACGAGAGTCTCGCGCCGGGCGACGCCGTCATCGAGCTGCACAGCGGCACGATCGATCTGAGGCTGCCGGCGCGCCTTGAAGCGGCGTTGAGCGTGGTAAGCGCGCCATGATAG
>JBAVTZ010000133.1:0-8447 GCA_049696515.1 Candidatus Cybelea sp.
GGCGAGCACCGCGCGCGCGGCGTCAACGGCGGGCGCGACGACGACGCCCTTACCCGCGGCAAGCCCATCGGCTTTGACCACGACCACGCCCTCCCATTCGTCGAGCGCTTTGTTCGCCGCATCGAGCGAATGCACTACGGTCGCGCGCGCGGTTGGAATTCCGTGGCGCTCCATGAATCGCTTCGCAAAGATCTTGCTCGATTCGAGCCGGCCGCTCGAGCGATTGGGGCCGAAAACCGTGAGGCCTGCGTCGCGCAACCGATCGCCGACACCCGCAGCAATCGCCGTCTCCGGACCGAGTACGACCAGATCGATCCGCTCAGCCAGCGCTCGCTCCGTGAGCGCCTTGCCGTCGGTTGCGGAGACGTCCCAGTTTTCGCCTCTCGATGCCGTGCCGGCGTTACCCGGCGCGGCGAAGATTGCCTCACAGGAGGGGGACTGCGCTAGCCGCCACGACAACGCGTCCTCGCGCGCCCCGTTACCGATGACAAGAATTCGCATTCGCTACTCCCATTCAACGGTGGCGGGCGGTTTCGTCGTGATATCGTAGGCAACGCGATTAACACCACGCACTTCGTTGACGATCCGGGACGAGATTCGCTCCAAGAGTTGATGTGGGAGGCGCGCCCAATCGGCCGTCATTCCGTCTTCACTCGTGATAGCACGGACGGCGACGAGGTTTGCATAAGTTCGTCCGTCGCCCATGACCCCGACGCTCTTAACCGGGGTCAGCACGGCAAAGTACTGCCAAGGGCGCGGATCGAGGGGGGCGGCGTCGATCTCTTCGCGGACGATTGCATCGGCCCCGCGGACGATCTCGAGGCGATCGGAGGTAACGTCGCCGATGATTCGCACCGCTAAACCGGGTCCGGGAAACGGCTGGCGGTTGACGATCGCTTCCGGCAGACCGAGCGCGCGGCCGAGGGTCCGCACCTCATCTTTGAAGAGCGCGCGCAACGGCTCGATCAACGAAAGCCCCATCTGCTCCGGCAGACCGCCGACGTTGTGGTGCGATTTAATCTTGTGACCGGCCTTGCTCGCGGGAGTCTTCGACTCGATGACGTCGGGATAGAGCGTACCTTGCACGAGGTACTTCACGCCCGAAATCTTGGCCGCTTCCCTTTCGAAGAGCGCAATGAATTCGTGTCCGATGATGACGCGCTTGCGTTCGGGATCTTCGACGCCGCGAAGGCTGCGAAGGAAGTCCGCTCGCGCATCCACCGCGATCACGTTGAGGTGGAGAACCTCGCGAAAAGCGGCGATCACCTGCTCGGCCTCACCCGCGCGCAACAATCCATGGTCGACGAAGATGCAGGTCAGCTGCTGCCCAATCGCGCGCGCTACCAGCGTAGCCGCAACGGCCGAGTCGACCCCGCCTGAAAGCGCGCAGATAGCCTTGTCGGTGCCGACCCGGGCGCGAATCTCGTCAATGGACTGTTCGAGGAAGGATTCCATCTTCCAATCTCGCCCCAAACGGGCGATTTCGTGAAGAAAGTTGTCCAGCACGACGCGACCGTACTCGCTGTGCACGACTTCCGGATGGAACTGCACGCCGTAAATATTCTTGTCGAGATTGCCCATTGCGGCGACGTGACAGCGTGCCGTTGAGGCCAGCGGCTGGTACCCGAGCGGAAGCGTCACGACCGAGTCGCCGTGGGACATCCACACCCGCGACTCTTCCGGGACGCCGTCGAAGAGCGGCGTGTCGCGGTTGGAGATCATCAGCGTGGCGGGGCCATACTCGGCTTGATCCAGCCTGACCAGCTCCGCGCCGATCTCGCGCGCAGCGAGCTGCATGCCGTAGCAGATTCCGAGGATCGGGACGCCCGACTCGAAGATCTCCGGATCCATCTCCGGCGCTCCCTCAACCAAAGCGCTCTCGGGACCGCCCGAGAGAATCAGCGCCGCCGGGCGGCGCTGCGAGAGCTGCCGCCATGACGTATCGTGCGGCACGATCTCACAGTAGACGCCGAGCTCGCGCGTGCGCCGCGCGATCAGCTGGCTGTACTGCGCGCCGAAGTCGAGAATGAAAACCGTGTCCGGCATCAGCCTGCGGCGATTGCGGCTTTCAGAGCTTTGTCGTAGTCGGGCTCGTTTGCGATTTCCGGTACGGTCTCCACGTACGAAATCGTCCGGTCCTTGCCGATCACGATCACGGCACGCGCCAGGAGACCGAGCTCGGCGATCATCAGTCCGTAGTTCAAGCCGAAACTGTGGTCGCGATAGTCCGAGAGCATCTCGAGTTTCACCTCGCCCTGCGCGCCACACCAGCGCGCCTGGGCAAACGGCAAGTCCATGCTGACCACCGCGGCCGACATGCCAGCGGGCAGCTCGCCCAAGCGCCGGTTAAACTTCTGCGACTCGAGCGAGCAGACGCTCGTGTCGAGCGACGGGACGACGATCAAGAGCGCCGCGCGCTTTCCCTCATCGAGCAGAATCTCCAGATTGACCGGTGAGAGATCGCTCGCGGTCAACGCAAACTCGGGCGCCGGATCGCCTGCCCGCAACTGCGGGCCTCGAAGCGTCATCGGCTGTCCCTTGAAAGTTACGATCCCGGTCCGCTCCTGCAGGTTATCGACGGTCATGGAACACCTCCTTACAAATGATTTGAATGTCTCATGTCAACACATCTTCGAGGCGATCGGTGTCGCGCGCCAAGATGATTTCCATGGCGATTCGCTCGCCGACCGAAACGTCGCGTCCCCAGCGATAGGCGGAGTACGGCGTGTATCGCGTTCCCGGTGAGCCCGGTATGCGCAGCGATACGTCGTAGCAAACCAGCTCCTTCGGCGGCCCCGCGGCCACGATGCACTGGAGCGCGAAGGGCCCGATTACTCCCGGGGCACGAACCTCGCGTGCAGCCGCAACGAAACGCTCGCCCATCTCAAAGGCCTGCTCGAGCAGCGATTCGACGATCGTTGTGGCGATGTGCCCGGCCTCTTCCAAGCGCATCGTCACGCCGCGCAGCGCATCCATCGCCGCAGGCGGCACGTTCCGGAAACCTTCGAGATTGGTTTGACGCCTCGTGTCGGTGCCGGAGAGTTCCAACTCTGCCAAAACCGGCGAGTAAAAGAAGTTCAAATTCACCGAAGGGCCAAGCGCATACTCCTCGATCAGTGCGCCCCCGAGCCCCTCGGCGGTCAAGACGCCTTCATCGATCAAGCGGCCGCTGACGGCGTGGTACTCGCGTGGCGTCGATGCCAGGAAGAACGCGCGCTCGAAGGCGACCCGCGCGTGCGGCGCTTTGACCATGACCAGCCGGTCGATCTCTTCGGGCGAAGCGAACTGACGCGGATGCCGGATACCCGCCAACTTCATCAGCTCGTATTGGTTCGGCGAAGCGCTGTCATCCTGAGCCGAATCGAAGGACCGTTCTTCGGCGCGCAAGAGGTGTCGGTTACCGAAGAACGGCACCAGCATCCGGCGCTCGATCTCGTCGTAGCCGTACTCTTGTCGCAAATAAACCTCGAACGACCGGTTGGCGACAAAGATGACGTTTTGGTCGAGGAGCCGCCGCTGGACCTCCGGCTGCAAAATCTGCGGAAAGGTTTCCAGCTCCATCACCGCATCGACGCAGCCCCTCCGCGGGCTCTCGCGCGCGGCAAAATATTGGGTGTAGGTTCGCTCGCGGCCTTTGGCAGTCACGACCAGATTGCGCAGCCCCTGGGCTCGCGCCCCGCTCGCCACCTCGAGCGCCGAATGACTTCCGATGGAGCACAAAGTCAGGCGCGAACGATCGTATGCGGCGAGCGCGCGAGCGACGTAATCTGTGCTCACGCCGCGTTATTCGACGCGAATCTTGCCGCCCATTCGCCGCCAGACGATCGGGCCGTAGATCAGTACGATCGCGATGCCGCCCACCGTAACGACCAAAGCGCAGGTCAACGCGACGGCGGAAGGCGCCGCCTGGAAGATCGAGATCCCACTGTGTCCGGCGGGAAACGCAGGCAGCAGATAGGGGAAGAGCGTGCCCGCCGATGTCGCCAAAAGCGTCACGATGAAAAACGATGACGCCGCAAAGACCGCCGGGGCCCGGTCGCTGATCGCGTACCTGCGCAACGCAACCAGCGCTGCGAGCGAGAGCAGCGGCATCGCAAAGAGCCACGCCGCTCGAACCGGCACGTGAATCACGAACGTCATCGCCGTCACCGCCAGGTAGAGCGCCAGTACCACCCACCATCCGCGCCGCACCGCTCTCATCGCTCGCTCGCCAAGCTCGCCGTCAATGCGCACCGCCGCAAAGGCGGCACCATGCTGGCCTAGCACGGTCAATGCGAAAGCTCCAACCAGCGTCGCGTAGGGGTTTAGCAGATACGCGAACGTTCCCTGAAAATATCCGGCCGCGTCGAGGGGCAGTCCGCGCAGCAGATTGCCGAGCGCGACACCGAAAATTAGGATCAGCAGCGCGCTCGAGAGCGCAAAGGCGGTGTCCCAGAACTGATGCCAAAGCTCGGACGGAAAATGTTCGCGCAGTTCGAGCGCGATGCCGCGGAACATCAGGAGCCAGAGTACGATGATAAACGGAAGGTAGAACCCGGAAAACGAGGACGCGTAGGCGACCGGGAAGAGCGCGAAGAGCGCGGCGCCGGCGGCGATCAGCCAGACTTCGTTGCCATTCCAAAACGGACCGATGCTAGCCATGACCGTGGCCCGCTCGCGATCATCGCGCGCGATCAGCGGTGCGATCGCGGCAACGCCGAGATCGTAGCCATCGAGCACGACGTACATCGTGAGCATGAACGCGATCACGACAAAAGCCGCGACGTTCACGGCACCGCCTCTGCCTGGCTCGGGGCATGCTCGTGAGACGGGCCAAGGCCGATTTCCCGCAAGACCAAATATAAAAAGAGGACGCCCAGCATGAAATACATTCCGGCAAAACCGATCAGCGTAAAGATGGTCTCGCCGGCGGCCACCGTCGGCGAACTTGCGTCCGCGGTTCGCATCAAACCGTAGATGATCCACGGCTGACGGCCGACTTCGCTAACCGTCCAACCGGCTTCATTCGCGATGTATGGAAATGGAAGCAAGAGCATTAGGATCCAGAGTAGCCATCGCGCCTCGAAGAGCCGGCCTAACGCCAAGAGCAGCACACCAACCGCGGAGGTGGCGGCGAAGATCGTGCCGAGGCCGACCATCACGTGATACGCGTAATAGGTCAGCTCGACCGGCGGCCAAAGCTCGCGCGCGTAGGCACTGAGGCCGTCAACATTGGCGGTAAAGTTCCCGTAGGCGAGAAAGCTGAGAAAGTCCGGCAAAAAGATGGGATCGATCAGGTGATGCTTGACGATATCGGGCATCCCGATGATGGCGAGCGGCGCGTCGCGTTCGGTCTTGAACAAGCCTTCCATCGCGGCCAGCTTAATCGGCTGAAACTGCGTCACAGCCTCGCTATTGCGGTCGCCGGTTGGAAAAACGGCCAGCAGCGAAAAGACCAAGGCGACGATCGTTCCGGCCCGCACGAAGCGCTGCCCGATTGCCGTCTCCTTACGCGCTAGCAGATAGTACGCGCCGATACCGGCCACCAGGAAGCCTCCGGCGAGGAGAGCTCCGGTAAGCACGTGGGCGAACTGCCACCACAAGAATGGCAAGAAGAGCAAGGCCCAAATATCTTCAAGGTGGATCGTCCCATCGGGTGCGATGCTGTAGCCGACCGGGTGCTGCATCCACGCGTTGGTAGCAACGATAAAGAATCCGGAGAGCCACGAGCCGATACAGACCAGGACCGCTGCCCAGGCGGTGAACATCGAAGGCAATCCGCGCCGCCGATAGAGCAACACACCGAGAAAGATGGACTCGAGAAAGAACGCAAACATGCTCTCCATCGCCAGCGGCTGCCCGACCACCGAGCCGCTTCGGCGCGAAAACGCCGCCCAGTTCGTGCCAAACTGAAACTCCATGGGGATGCCGCTGACAACGCCGGCCGCAAAATTGATCGCAAAAATCTTGGTCAAAAAGCGAGCGATACGCGCCGACTCTTCGTCGAGGTCCCGGGCTGCCTTCCATGTGTAGGCCGCCACAAACGGGGCGAGCCCCATCGTGCCGATCGGGAACAGGTAGTGGAACATCACCGTGAAGGCAAACTGTAGACGGTCGGCCAGAACGGACTCCATATTCCCTCGTGTCTAGCGGCGGCCTAGCCGCCGAGAAGTTTTCGTGCTTGGGGGCTGTCTTGGTATTCGATCGTCAGAATCGCTTTGAGTTGGCGGGCTTCATGCCGAGCTTGCGCGTCAGTCATGCGTTCGAGCGTTGTGTAGGCCCAATACATCAGCATCGGCAGGTCGCGGTCGCGCGGATAGATTTTCTGCATCGCGACGATCGCGTCGCTCACCTGCAGCGCCGGATCGCTCTCGCGATTCCCATAGTCGTAGTCGAGCATGAAGTTGATGTGCTTGAGGCGATTCTCGATCTCGAGAATCGACATGCTCATTTGCCCAAAATACTCGTCCGCAGGGGCGAGCGTGGTTAGGTAGACGTCGTGCGGCAGGGCGCTGACGGTCGCGATCACTCGAATTGGATCCACGGCCTTCAGGCGCGCGAGAAACGTAGTGGCGTTTTGCACGTCAGCGGCGGTGTAGCCGTGGTCGGTGGAAGCCTGATCGGCCGAGTTGACCAATTCGTTGCCCCAGTTCGTCGGTAAATGCGCGACCGGGAAGCTCGGGGCCGCCGCCCGCGCGAGGGCGACGCTTCGCCAGGAGGCATCATGGGTCAACAACCAGGCGCGCCAATCGGCCTCGACTTGGATAAGCAGAGCGTCAACGTCGCCCGGGTAGGTCTTGACGTTGGCGGTCGCATCTTCGTCGGCAAGGCGCGCGAGCTGTCCCGGATCGTCCTCGGAGTTGACGCGCTGCAGTAAGGCTTGGGCTTGCACGATCAGCTGCGTATCGTTGGCATGCTTCATTACCCAGTCTGCCGCTTCACGGACCCACCAGACCGCCGCATCGTGATTCGTCAGCGGATCGTAATGCTGACCGGTACCGATCGCGACCGTCAGCGTTGCCAACTCACCGTAGGCGGGATCGCTGGGATACTGCAGCGAGTAGGCGCGGCCGGCGTTAAAGATCGTAGAAAGATAGGTTTGCTCCGCGCGAAAGTCCCAGCCTTGCGCCGCCCCCTTGGCATACGCATCCTTCATCTGCTGGTACAGCACTTGGGGATCGGCCTCATAGGTTGCGCGCGCGACCTTCGGCAGGGCTACCAGCGCGCAAACCGCGATTACGACAACCGCGGCTTTATAACACGCTCGAATCATCCAGCACCAAACGGAGGTTGTTGGTAAGCAGCGCATTCTTGAGTTCGCGGGCAATCCGGCGCCCGGTCGACATGGGCTCGGAATAGCTCAGGTACGAGTACGGGGAACCGTCGATGAAGAGATTCGTTCCCGCCACGATCCGGGCCGAGATCTCCATAACGTAGAATTGGATGTCAGGTGTGATGATCGTCTCGATGCAGAATGCGCCGAAGAGTCCTTTCGGCCCGCAGATCTCCTTGCTCACGCGTATCACGTCATCGCCCATCCGGAGCGCCTCAGCTAACATCGATTCGCGCAACGAAACGGGTTGGTTGCCGACCACCACGTACGAAGGACTGACGTCCATGCCCTCCTGAGCGGCCGCGGGAATCCGTCCGAGCGAATCGACGTTCGTTTCGTAGCGGCGGTCCATCGACATGATCTCGAGTTTGTGTTCCAGCGGCGAGTAGAAGTAGTGGATGTAAAGCGGAACGCCGATAATGTATTCCTGGATGATGTACGCTTCCTTAAGATGAGCCGCACGCGCCTCAAAATCATGCGCGTCCCGGATGAACATATACCCTTTTCCGCCTGCTGCCCCGTAGAGCTTGACGATGACCGGCCGGTCAATTTCATGCCCGCTGCGAAACTGACGCGGCAGGTGAAGGCCCGCCCGCGATAGCCATTCCCGCTGCAGCTCTCGGCTGGCCTCCCAATCCAGGATCGCCTTGTTTCCAAAGTAAGGAATCGTCATCTTCTTATGCTCGTCGAGCGAGAGATAGGCGACGAACGAACCGTGCGGGACGATGATCACCTTGCGCTTCTCGAGTTCGCCGATCAAGGTCATGAACTCCGAGTAGTCGTTCAGCGTGATAACTTCGTCCACGAAGGCAAAGGAGCGGTAGAGACGTTCGGTGTCGCGGTTCGAGATAGCGAGCGTACGAAACCCCTCGTCGTGGGCACCCTTGAGAATCTGCAATGCCGAATGCGAGCCCAAGGTCGCGACGGTGTACGGACGGTTCATTTAATCGCCCACTACTCGGTGCGAGATGGAATGTCCCGGTTCGCCTTCGCGTTCGTAATCGCTCGATCGATCGCGGGATTGCATAAGAGGCGCTCGACCCCGGCGGCGAGGACGGCCTGGCTTACCGGCTCGCCACCTGCGTCGAAGAGGCCCCATGCCGTCGCGGCCGGCCCGCGACCCGCTGCCTCCAAC
>JBAVTZ010000134.1:0-4133 GCA_049696515.1 Candidatus Cybelea sp.
GAACCGGTCAGCCCGGCAGCGGTCAGGGCCGCGGCATGCAATCGCTCTTCCAACCGCTTCCGCAAACGCCGCCGGCCGATCCATTCGTGGTGTCCGCCAATCCTTCGACCTGCAGTTCCGAGAACGCCGCCAAAGCACGCCAGCTCTCGAGCGAACTCAAAGCGTTCGCCGTGCAGATCGAAGCCTCACGGACGGCGGCCGGTTATCCGGCGACGATGCAAGCACCGGCGCTGACCGATGCAACCATCATCTATCACGGACTCGGAACCACCTACGCACTGGCGATTACTCCCAAGGGCACCGGGATGCTCCGCGTGATGGCCGGCTGCATGTCGCTGCACATCGCGCGCGCCGATGACGTGACGCAGCGCAAGCTATACGCGCCGGCGAACCCGCTCTTCTTCGTGCAGCAACTGAGCTTCATGCCGGCGGTCGGCCTCTACATCGTTGCGCGTCAGCCGCAGGCCGGCCAAGAAGCGTTTCGCATCTACGCGCTCCCGACGTCGCCCCTGAAAGATCCCTTCGAAGTGCGAACGGCGGCATCGTGTACGGGCGAGGTGCGTAATCTTGCAACCCAATCGCTCAATGAGTTGCGTGGATACTTCGCGCACGCCGCCGCGACGCCGAGCTGGACGATTACCGCGCACGCAGCCAAAGGCGGCACGTGGTACGAACTGCAGCCGGGCGACCCGACCGTCATTCCGGCGATCGTGATCTGCGGGCGCGTCGCCGCAGCGACAACCGATCAGCTTACGCAACGCGGCTTCGATGGAAAACCGGTGCCCGAACTGAACTACGCGCCGAGCCTTGGAATCTACCTGATGCGTCCCAACCGCCGCCCAGGCCAGGCGCCGGCGGGTGCGCCTTCGCCCTCGCCCTTACCCGTGGCGTCACCCTAGACTTCGGACGACTTTCCCAAACTGCGCGCGCGTTCGACCATCGCGCGCATCCGCGGGTGCGGGCCGGGAATCGTCTCGACCCACGATTCGAAGCGCGGCACCGGTTCGCCGGTGCGAAAGAGGAAATACCATACGTTCATGTCGCCCATGAATTTGAAGCGTTTCTTGAAGTCCTTCGCCAGCGCCGCATAGGCGTCGAACGAGCGCAGATAGCTCGTCAAGCCGCCGTACTCGCGCTCGGCTTGCAGGAGCGCCTTCGCGTTTTCGATGGTTGCGCGCACCTTGCGCGGCACGCGTAGGATGCCCGGCGTTTCCAGCACGCGCGCAACGTCGAACTCGTCGTACGCCGCGACGCGGAGCGGATCGAACTCCGCAAACGCCGTTCGATAGCTTTCCCACTGCTCGGCGATCTGCTGCCAGCGCACGCCGGCCTGAAAAACGGCCCGTGTCATCACGTCGAAATAGTCGGCCAGCGAGGCGGGCTCGATCACGTCAGGAATGGTTTCGGCCACGATTTCGCCGCCGCTACGGCGGACGGCCAGGATGCACCTCCTAGGCAGGGACCGGCGAATCGGGGGTCGCAGAACCCGGGCCTACAATGCTGCTCTCGTCCGTGGTGGGATTCTCGGGTCTCTCGCTTCAGAAGTCCGCGCCGTAGGCAGAGTCTAAGGAGTACCTCGTTTCGTGTACGTCGATGAAATGCTCAACTGTGTGGACTGTGGTCGTCAGTTTGTCTTCAGTTCGGGCGAACAACGCTTCTACGAGCAAAAAGGGTTCCAAAACAAGCCCAATCGCTGCCCGGATTGCCGCCAGGCGCGCAAGCAAATGCGTACCAGCGGCGCGGGCGGCGGAGGCGGCGGCGAACGTACCGGGCGTCCTCGCGAAATGTTCACCGCGACCTGCAGTCAATGCGGTGGCGTTGCCGAGGTACCGTTCAATCCGCGCGGCGACAAGCCGGTCTATTGCCGGGATTGTTTCGCCTCGCGCCCGTCCTATCGCTGACGCTTCGCGGTTCGTCTCCCCCTAAGTCCGCCTACGACGCCGTCGTCATCGGAGCCGGACATAATGGTCTTGCGTGCGCGGCCCTGCTGGCGCGCGCAGGCCGCTCCGTCGCCGTCTTCGAGCGTGGGACGTCGATCGGCGGAGCGGCCACCAGCGAGACCGATCTTTGGCCCGGATACACGCTCTCGACGGCATCCTACGTTTGCAGTTTGCTCGATCCGTGGTTGGTCGAGACGCTGGATCTACGCTCGCGCGGCCTTTCCTACTATCGAAAGGATCCCTACGCGTTCACGCCGCTGCTCGACGGACGCTCGCTTTTGCTCGGCACCGACCATGCAGAGAACGCGCGCGCGATTGCCGCTTTCGATCCGCGCGACGTTGCCGGTTTTGACGCCTACGTCGAACGCACCGATCGTTTAGGAAAGGCGCTCTTCGACTCGTTCTCGGATGAAGATCCGCGCTTCGACCGCTTCGACGGTGAGACGCAGCGTCTGCTGCGCGGCTCGGCCGCTGAATTGGTCGAGCATTACGTTTCGACGCCGGTGCTGCAAGCGGAACTCGTCAACGACGGTTTGATCGGTACGTATCTCGGTCCGCGGGATCCCGGAACGGGATACGTTCTAGCCCATCATCTCGCTGGACGGCTGCTCGGCGCGCAAGGGGCGTGGGCCTACGTGCATGGCGGAATGGGTGCGGTCTCACAAGCACTCGCTTCGGCCGCGATCGCCCACGGCGCAGAGATTTTTTCCGACGCGGAAGTTAGCCGCATCGTCACCCGTGATGACGGCGCCTGCGGCGTTGAACTTTGCTACCCCTTCGACTCCGCTCAGGGTGACAAGCTCGCTCAGGGTGACAAGGGCACAATGACAATCCGCGCGCGAGCCGTGGCGTCCAATGCGCATCCGCGCACCACGTTCCTCGATCTGCTCGACACCTCCGAACTGGACGGCGCGTTTTTGGCGAGGGTGAAAGCTTGGAAGAGCGTCGGTCCATCGTTGAAGCTAAACCTCGGGCTGGGCGAACTGCCCAACTTCACCTGCCGGCCCGGAACCGATCCGCAACCGCACCATCGCGCCACGATTCACGTCGCGCCCACGATCGAGTATTTGCAGAAAGCCTACGAGGACGCCCGCGCCGCCGGCGAAAGCGAAGAGCCGCTGATCGAGTGCTTCCTGCAGACCCCGACCGATCCGTCGCTCGCCCCGCCGGGGAAACATCTGCTCTCGATTTTTGCGCAGTACTTTCCCTACGATCGCGCCGGCGGATGGCAGGAAGCGAAACGCGAAGCGGCGGCCGATAAAATTATCGCGGTCTTGGCGCGCTACGCACCGAATCTTCCCAACGCAATCGAGCGTCGCCAAGTGCTCGCGCCGCCCGACCTAGAGTCACGTTTTGGAATGGCCGGCGGTCACATCTTTCACGGCGAGCTGCTGCCGGGGCAGATCTATGAGGACCGATTTGCGACCCGCACCCCGGTCGGCAACCTCTATCTCTGCGGGTCGGGTGCCCATCCCGGCGGTTGCGTCAGCGGCTTTCCCGGCAAGCGCGCCGCGCAGGCGATTCTGCGCGATCTCGCCGCCGAACCATCCTGAACCTTAGTGGTGAAAGATCTGACCCTAGCGCTGCTCGACGCTGATTAGCCTGGTGTGGATTTCACCCAGCGAAGCTGAGAGGCTGCCGAAGCCATCTTCGACACGAAGCTCCAATGCGTCGAAGCGATGGTCCCAACGATCTTCTGCTTCGTCGAGGCGGAGGCAAACGGCATCGATTCGCCCGTTCACGTGGTCGAGTCCGTGGCGTACATCATCGAGCCCGTGGTGTACATCATCGAGCCCGTGGTGTACATCATCGAGCCCGTGGTGTACATCATCGAGCCCGTGGTGTACATCATCGAGCCCATGTTGCAGTTCGTCGAGCCGTCGATTCACGGCGGTGAAGCCCAACTCGGATGCTCCACGAAGATCCAGGATGGCATCCAGCAACTCGGTGTATTGCCGATCGTTCATGGCTTCATGGCAGCATACGACCATTGCGCCGGTGTTTCCTGGACTTTGTGAAGCCGTGCCACGGAGTCGTGGCGCGTCCGTCGAACGTCAACTTGCAGGCGCCGTTGCTCCGGCAAAGGAGTGGTCACGTGGGGATGCCGAGCCCAATTCGCGCGGGAGTTGTTCTTTTGGTGTCGGCACTTGCGGGCGGCTGCGCCGCTTCCGGTACGCTCGGCCCCACATCGGC
>JBAVTZ010000135.1:0-21803 GCA_049696515.1 Candidatus Cybelea sp.
CTTGGAGCTCTGTTAGCGCTTGGATCGGTCGGGCCGCTCAACGCGCTCCGCGTGGGTGAGCTGCGCGCGCGGGCAGTCGGCGTGGACGTCGATCGGGCCCAATGGCTGATTCTCGCCGCCTCGTCGCTGCTCGCGGCGAGCAGCGTTGTGCTCGCGGGATTGGTAGGATTCGTTGGCCTCATCGTGCCGCATGTCGCGCGGCGAATCGTCGGCACCGACGCTCGTGCGCTGCTCCCGGCCTGCGTCGCGATCGGTGCGGCGCTCTGCATGCTTGCCGACGCGGTTTGCCGATGGATCGTTGCACCAGCCGAACTCCCGATCGGCGTGCTGCTGGCTTTCATTGGAGTGCCGGCCTTTCTCTATCTCTACCTTCGCCCGGCAAGATTGCTGGGGCGCGGCACCGGCCTGTGATCGACTTACGCGACGTCGTGCTTCGCATCGGCGGGCGTGCCTTGTTGGAAGGCGTCACCGCCCACGTTTCGAGCGGCGAGTTCGTCGCGGTGCTCGGCCCAAATGGCGTGGGCAAAACCACGCTGCTCCGAGCAATTGCCGGATTGTACGCGCCGAGCCGTGGCACGATTCTATTAGATGGCGTACGAACGGGGCAGCTTCGATCGCTCGAACGCGCCAAGCGCGTGGCCTTCGTAAGTGGTGACGAAATCGTGCTGGACGCTCTGAGCGTCCGGGAAGTCGTTTCGATCGGTCGATTTCCATACCACCGCTGGTGGCAATGGCAGGCGCAAGGCGCCGATGAGATAGCGGTTACCCAAGCTCTCACAGCGGTGCGAATCGACGGCTTTGCCGACCGCCTCTTCTCAACACTCAGCGCGGGTGAGGCCCAGCGCGTTTGGATTGCGCTCGGGCTCGCGCAGCAAACGCCGGTCCTTCTGCTCGACGAGCCTACCAGTCATTTAGACGTCCGAGTCGCGCACGAAATTCTCGAACTGCTGCGCCGATTAGCTCGAACCGGCAAGACGATCGTGTGCGCGCTGCACGATCTCAACGAAGCCGCCGCCTACGCCGATCGCATCGCGTTGCTCGGCGAAGGAACCTTGCTCGCGCTCGATGCGCCGGATAGGCTGTTTACCGGAACGCTTCCGGAGCGGGCTTACGGCATCGCGATGGAGCAGGTGCGGACGCCAGATGGCCGGCTGCGCCTGTTCGCACGTGAGTCGCTCGATACTACTTGTGAGCCACCTTGTGCAGCGGACGCACGTCGGAGCCGAGCACCCAACGGATGATCCCGCGCTGCGGACCGCTCACGATGACAACACCGATGGCGTTGTCGGGAACGCGGAAGATCGGCGAGGTTACGAAGTTTGAGACGCACGAAATCACGTTTGCGTGCGTGCCAGGCGCGACCAGCAGCGCGTGGGGCAGCATTCCTTGTGCCTCGTCGAACGACGCGCCGTGATATTCTTTCAAACGCGCGCGCGAATCCCAAATCAGCACCGAGGGATCGTCGGTCGTGCCATAGAGTACGACGTGCTCACCGCGGTGCAGGGTGCAATCGGCCCAGGCGGGCACGAGTGCCGCCAACCATAGCAGCAGCAGCGCAAAGACTGCCCTATGCACGCGGCGCCTCCGCATCGACAACTCGAATCGCAAGAATTGCGAGATCGTCGCGCAAGCCGTTGCCGCCCAGTCCCCGCACTTTGGCCACGAGTTCGTCGGCCAACTGTTGCGCGTGCGGGTTGGCGTGCTCGATCAACTCCATCGCCCCGTGTTCCAACAATTGCTTTCCGGCCCGGTTGCGCGCCTCGGTGAGGCCGTCCGTCGCGAGTACCAGCGTATCTCCCGGGTGCAGCTCGATTGTCTCGGTGGTGAATGGTTCGTCCATCACGCCGAGGACGGGGCCGGTCACCGAAAGCTGACGCACGCCATCGCGACTGCGTACGAACGCCGAATCGTGGCCGGCATTGCCGTATTCCAATCGAAACGTGGCGGTATCGAGGATGCCGACGAACATCGAAACGAACAGGTATGGATTTCCGACGGCCTTGGCAAAAGCGACGTTGAACTCCCTGAGAATGGCGGCGGGATCGCTGTGACGCAACGCGATCGAGCGAATCATGAACTTGATGAAGGCGGTAAGCACCGCCGCGTCGACACCCTTTCCGCTGACGTCCGCGATCAACACCAGCGCGCGGTCATCCGAAAGCCGGTAGACGTCGAAGACGTCTCCGCCAACGGCCATGTGGTTCGTCGCGGAGAGATAGGCACTTCCGACCTCGCAGTGCGGCAGCGGAACCGATTCACTCCGGAAGGCCCGCTGCAGGATCTCCGTAATCGTCCGCTCTTCTTCCAGCTGACGGTTGAGCCGGGAACGGTAGACGTTGAAGAGGATCGCGAGCACGCCGAAGACCATGACCCAAAAAGCGCGGGTATACGAGGATCGATCGAGCTGGATTTGGGTGCTGCGCACGAGCGCGGCATCGGTGTCAGCCAGTGCTTCGCGGATGGCGGCGACAGTTTGGGTTTCGTAATCCGAGAAGAGTTTGTTCCGCTTGTCGAGTTCGTCTAGCCGCTCGCCGGGGTGGCGAAGCAGCGGCGCGGCGACGTCGTCGCGCCACTCAAACTGCAGCTGCGCGTAGTTGCCCAGAAGCTGGCCGGCGTTGGACAAGTGCTGCTCGCCCAGCGTCTGCCGAATCACGCCTTCCTTGGCATCGTACCCCGCCGCGGCTTGCCGGTATTGGCTGACGTAGAATGGATCGCGGGTCAAGGAGTAGCCTCGCAGCGAGTTCTCTTCGTCGATCTGCAAACGCAAGAGTTCTTCGAGGTCGATCTGGGCTTGCTGAATCTGCGATTGGCGCGCAAACGTGTTGGCGATCTGCGTACGGGTTTCAAAGGTCCCCTGCAGGGCAAAGGCAAGCGTCAACGCGAGGAACGCCGTTAATAACAGCGTTCCTGTGACCCGCGCGAACGGCACGTTCTTCACAAAGGCGACACGGAAAAGCGGTCGAAGAACGGGCAGGCCGTGCAAACGCACCTAGATCCCACCATTTTTAAGTCCTACGACGTTCGCGGCGTTTATCCGTCCGAATTCAACGACGAAGTCGCCTATGCAATCGGGCGGTGCTTCGTGTCGCTGCTCGCTCCAGAGCCAATGTCGCCCTCACCAGACCCGACGAAAGTCGAAGAGCGGCGTGCGACCGTCGCGGTCGGCCGCGATATGCGCCCTTCGGGCCAGAAGCTTTGCGAAGCTTTCGCCCGTGGCGCGGCGGAAGCCGGAGCCGACGTCGTCGACATCGGGATGGTTTCAACCGATGCGCTCTACTTCGCGGTCGGTAAGTTTGAGTTCGACGGCGGTGTGATGATCACGGCTTCGCACAATCCGGCCCGGTACAACGGAATGAAGTTTACCCGCTCGCAAGCCGAGCCGATCGCACTGGATACGGGCTTGGCGACAATCCGAGAGCAACTGCTTTCAAACGAGCTTCCTCCCAAGGCTGCTGCCGCAGGTGTGATTTCGCAGCGTAACGTCCTCGAAGATTTTGCAGAGCACTGTCTCTCGTTCGTCGATCGCTCGAAAATCAAGCGGCTGCGGATCGCAGTCGACGCCGGAAACGGGATGGCGGGCGAAACGATACCGCACGTCTTCAAACATCTGCCCTGCGAGGTCGTACCGCTCTACTTCGAGCTCGACGGAACCTTCCCAAATCATCCCGCCAGTCCGATCGAGCCGGAGAACATGCTCGACCTGCAAGCTGAGGTCCTCAAGCGCAAGTGCGACCTCGGTGTCGCATTCGACGGAGACGCGGATCGGATGTTCATCGTCGACGAAAAGGCCAACTTGGTCGACGGTTCTACCGTCACGGCTTTGGTCGCGCTGAACACGCTGAAAAAGTTTCCCGGCGCGAAGATTCTCTACAACCTAATTTGCAGCCGCAGCGTTCCCGAGTTGATCGTTAGCGCAGGCGGCACGCCGGTTCGCTCAAAAGTTGGGCATTCCATCATCAAAGCATTGATGAGGGAAGAAGACGTCCTCTTCGGTGGAGAACACAGCGGACACTTCTACTTTCGCGACAACTGGTACGCCGACTCTGGAATGATCGCGCTCCTGCAGTGCCTCGAGCTCTTCAGTGAGGCCGAAAAGCCGGTGAGCGAGGTGATCGCTCCGATAGACACGCGCTTTCGCTCGGGTGAGATCAACAGCCAGGTTCGCGACGTTTCCGCGCGACTTCGCGAGGTCCAAGATTACTTCGCCGGTGCGCAAATCGACCACTTGGACGGCGTGACGATTTCTTGCCCGCTTTGGTGGATGAACCTGCGGTCGTCGAACACCGAACCGCTGTTAAGACTCAACGTCGAAGCCGACAGTCAAGCGCTAATGGAAGAGCGTCGCGATGAAGCTCTCGCGCTGATCCGCCGCTGAGAAAGGGGCGTACGGATGCGAGGCGTCGAAGACCCCGCTCGAATGTCGAAACTGCTGCTGGGGCCCGCTTTCATCGCGGTCGGTGATGGAACGTCGACGTTCGGACGCTTAGCAGTAGAGAATGGACGGATCGCAGGCGTGCTTGCAGCCGACGGCCCCGCCGACTGTCCGTTGCCGCCGGGCAGCAGCATCGCTCCAGGTTTGATCGACGTCCATACCAACGGAGCGGGCGAGTATTTGTTCAACCGCGATCAAGGTAACGCGGTCGGAGTCGCCGGTGCGGCATACGCGCAAACCGGTGCCACCGGATTCGTCGCCAGCGTGATGACGGCGCCCTGGGAATCGATGCTCCATGCGGCCTCGGAGATCGTCGAAGCGGCCAACCAACTCGAAGAGGACGCCCCGGTGGGCGCGCGCTGCCTCGGCATCCATTTCGAAGGGCCGTTTCTCAATTCAAAGTTCCGGCGCATTCATCGTCAGGAATGGCTCCTTACCGCGGGCGCTGCACGTGCGCAGGAGATGGTCGATGCCTGCAAAGGCGCTTGTCTGCTGGTGACGATGGCGCCCGAAATCGACGGCGCGAGCGATGCGCTGCGCGTATTCAAAGAGAATGGGGTCGTCTCGTCGGCGGGGCACACCGGTGCGCGATATCGCGAGGGGATGCTGGCCATCGGTCTCGGCTTCCGGTCGTTGACCCATGCGTTCAACGGCATGCCTCCGCTGGATCATCGCGATCCCTCGATTCTGGCCGCCTTTATCCAAGACCGGCGCACGCTCGTGCAAGTCATTTGCGACGGCATTCACGTATCGCCGGTCATGGTCGATATTCTCCACCGCACGCTCGGCGATCGCGTCGTGTTGGTAACCGACCATATGCCCGCCGCCGATCCCGGCTATCACATCGAGGGCGGAGTCATGCGCGCAGCTGACGGCACGATCGCCGGTAGCGCGCTACACATCGATGACGCCCTGCGTAACTATATGTCGTACGCGCAAATTCCGTTCGCTCAGGCCATCGTTGCAGCGACTCACGCGCCCGCTCGATTGATACAGCACGACCGTGAGATGGGCCGCATCGCACGCGGCGCGCGCGCCGACCTTTCGTTTTGGGACAACGAGTACCAGGTCGTAGGTACGATGGTCGGAGGGCGGTTCGTCTATAACCGTTTCGAGGTCGCCGTTTAGGAAGCGCCTGGGTTGGTCCGAGTAACTCTCTTACTCGCTGTCGACGGGTTCGTACGAGGGAGGTTGCCGTTCGAAATAGGCTCGCGAGTATTTGGAGGGAATCCGATTAAACTCGCGCGGGTGTTGCGTGAAGTCGAAGCAGTCGACGATGCTCGTGGCACGGGTATCCGTGGTGCCTAGCCGGCCGAGACCGAACGTATCCTCGACGAACCTCAAAACGCTGCCGAACTCATATTGCGTATGAGAAATGTAGCCACCCTTTGACGTTCCACCTTCGCGCGCGTAGGGAGAGATCACGAGCATCGGCACCCGAAAACCAAGACCCCCCAAGTTATCGAAAAACGCGGGCGGCACGTTGTCGTAAAAACCGCCCCAATCGTCCCACAGCACGATAACCGCCGTGTTGTGCCAGTACGAGCTTTCTCCGATCGTATTGACGACGGTCGCCACCCAGGAAGGCCCGGTGTCGGAGGCGGGCCCAGGATGGTCGGAGTTGACGTCGTCGGGAATCAGCCAGGAGACAGCCGGAAGCGCGTGGTTGGCGATGTCGGTGAAAATCGCTTTGTCCGACTGCACCACGTTGGTCTTCCATTCGGGGCCGTAGCGAACCGCTTTGATCGCGTCGAAGGCATCCCAGAATGCGCCCGTTCCATGCGGTTCGGGCGGCGTGTAATACTTCCACGAAACCCCTTTGGCGTCGAGCAAATCACGCATGGTTTCATAAGTTAGGCACGGGAACGGCCCTTTTAAGTGCAGATATTTTAGGGTCACCGGCGCCCGCACCGAAAGGCCGGGGCCTCGCAGCAGCGAGGTCGTCGTGCCGGGTAACGCGTCACATCCCCAGGGCGTCGTGGACGGGAAATCCACCAGGCTGTCGAGCGGATTGATCGCCGTGCTGCCGGCAATGAGATCCTGGTGCGCGGTGAAACTGCCGCTGCCTTGTGTCTGAAACATATGGTCGGCTAAGACGTAGTCGGCGGCTAAATCCCAGTACGGCGCGATCTGCGAGGGGTCGACGTACTGATAGGGGAGGGTTCCGGCCTTACCGGGACAGTTTTTGCTGCCGCCTTCTAAATCGAACCCGTCCATCTTTCCAGCGTCGTAGTCTCGGATAAATGCAAGCCACCCATGCCCAAAGTCGCAGGCCTCGTCTAGATCGGCTTTCCTAAGCCTGACGCGTTTTCCGGTCGAGGTCTGTCCGCGCCTCGCGCCTTCCGCGCCGGGAAAGGTCGCAAACAGATTGTCGAAACTGCGATTCTCCTGGATAACCAAAACCACGTGCCGGATATGGTTGGAAGGGTTGCTCCCTTCGGTGGGCGGCAGCGTCTGCGAAAGCGTTGCTTGGGTGGGGGCAACCACGGCGTCGCTGCCGCAAGCTGCGAGAGCGCCGGTGACAAGAGCAGCGCACAGGAGACGCCGCGTCACGCGACCGGGGCGTCCGAAACGGGTAAGGCGCTCTCCCTTCCCTTGGAGATCGACGAGCTTTGTGCCGCGGAGCGCAGCATGACGATAGCCGCATAGAGAACCACGATTACCACCAGCCACCGCAACAACGGGAGCGACAACTGCTTTACGATGAACGCGGCGATGAGCACGCCGGGTATCCCTCCGAGCGTCAGGCCGAGGGCCGCGCGCATCGAAAATGCGCGAAAGCGAATGAAACGCAGGCTGGCAACCGGCATCAGGAACGCGCACGATGCCATCATGATCGGAAACGCCGCAACCGGGTTCATGCCGAGAAGGCTTACCATGATCATGCACGGCGCATAGAAGCCTATCCCAATCGTCATCAGTGCGCCCAAGCAAAAGCTTACGAAGATTCCGATCCCCAGACGCGCGCCCTCGAGACCGAGCGCCTCGCCGCCCAGGCCGAACTGGCTGCCTTTGAGATTGCTCAGGACAAAGAGCACGGCTGCAGCCAGCAGCGCGGTGCCCATGCCTATCTGCACGTAGCGACGCGGCAAGCGCGCGACAAAGCCGGCTCCGAGCCAAGCACCGACAACCGCAGCAAGGATCAGCGAGATCAGTGTAAGCGGTGCAACCGCAATAATACCGATAAAAATCGCCGCCTCGACCACCGTCGGAAGGGCGTGTCCAACGTTCAGCGTTCCTGGTATGCGCTCGTCGGGAACGAACCGCAGCAGCTTGAAAAGCGACGTGGTGGTTGCGAACGAACCGATGCCCAGCGTATCGAAAAAGTTGGTAACGAAACCGATGGAAACCGCTATGGCCGTCGAGAGGGGCGCCGGAAGCGCCAAACGATGGCGAGGCAGCGCACGAACCAATGCGGCGATCAGCATCACCGCAACGACGGCCAGACCGATGAACAGGATCGTGCGGACAGTCATGTCTGCGGCGGATTAGCGGCCAGTGAGGGGTTCCCTACCTGGCAACGAGCTCGTACGCCCACAAACTTCCCCGCCCGGCTACCAAAAGCACGTCGCCGTCGGTCGTTCCCTCGTAAACGACCGCGTTTGCGACCGTCGGTCCAGGAACTCGAAGGTTAAGAGCTCGTCGCGGCGAGTTCTCGCGTTGCAGCAGCGTTGAAGTATGCGGCTGAGGGATGGTGCATCACGATGGCCGCGGTCGACTGCTCGGGAACGATTTGGTATGCCGGCGTCAGCGTAACGCCGATCTTGTCGGTCGCGTCAAGCAGACGGAAGGCGATCTCGTGCTGCTGGAGATCGGGGCAGGCTCCATATCCCCAGGAGTAACGCTTTCCACGCTCGCCGGCGAGCCGTAGCTCGCGGCGGATGCGCCGGTGCGTGTACTCCGCCAACGCCTCCGCGGCTTGCACCGAAAATCCGTGAAGAAAATATGACTCGCTGTAGTCGCCGGCGGCCTGCAGCGCCTCGGTGCGCCGGGAGGCATTGCCTCCGATAGTTACGACTTGCATCCCGACCACGTCGCTCGCACCACCGTCGCGCGGTTCGCGCAAATAGTCGGCCAGGCTCAAGTGTTCCCCGCCGATTTGACGGGGGAAAGTCATCCTGCCGATTTCTTTGCGAGGATCCTTCGGATCGTAGAAGATCACGTCGTCGCCCAGGCCGGCGGCCGGGAAATAGCCGTAGACGACTCGCGGCTGCAGCAGATCGTCATGGAGTGCTCGCGCTTGATAGCTCTCCAGACGCGGGCCGAAATCTTCGGCGACGAGCCGTTCGAAGGCATCCCCCTTTGTGTTTGCGGCACCCCACGAAAGCCGGTAGAGACTGCGCAGGTCGAAGCACGGCCAAAGATCGCGCAGATCGATGGCGTCGAGCGTTCGCGGGCCCCAGAAGGGTGGTACGGGCGCCTCGACGTGCTGCGCCTTCACTGCCGAGGTCACCGCGGTTTGAGCCGCCACCGGAAGGCTGCGCGGCCGATCGCGCTGCGCGAAGGCCTCGGTCTTGGTGCGTTCGAGCAGCTCGCGACGCCGTTGCGGATCGCTGGTGAGTGAATCGACGAGGTCGAGCCCTTCGAATGCGTCGCGTGCGTAGAAGAGACCGGGCTCGAAAAAGCGCGTGCCGTCATCGAGCAACGCAATCCGCCGGCCAAAGTCCCGGTTAATCGCGGCGCCACCAACGATCACGGGAAAGCTCAGCCCGCGCGCGTCCTGCTCCTCGAGGCAGATCGGCATTTGTTTACTGGTCGAAACGAGCAGAGCCGAGAGCCCGATCGCGTCCGCGTCCACCTCGACGGCCTTCTCCAATATCGCATTCATTGGTACTTGCTTGCCGAGATCGTGGACGGTGTATCCGTTGTTCGCCAGGATCGTGTGGACGAGGTTCTTACCGATGTCGTGGACGTCCCCGAAAACCGTTGCCAGCACGACGGTTCCCTTGGTGACACCCGCCACGCGCTCGAGAAACTGTTCCAGATGAGCGACGGCCTTCTTCATCACCTCGGCGGATTGCAAGACGAAGGGAAGGATCAACTCGCCCCGCCCGAATCGGTCACCGACGTCTTTCATCGCGGGGAGCAGGATCTCGTTGAGAACCTGCACCGGCGTTCGCGTTTGCAAGGCCTCGTCGATCTTCGCTTCGATGCCGTCTTTGCGGCGCCGCAGGATCGCCTGGTGGATTCGCTCCTTAACGGGAGCTTCTTCATCGCTCTCACTCTGAGTCGTTTCAGAGGCCGATGCCGGCAGGGAATTGCCGGCTTCGAAATGCTCGATGAACCGTGTCAACGCATCCGGGCGCCGATTAAAGACCAGGTCGTCACAGAGCTCGCGCACCGTGGGGTCGACCTCGAAATATGGAGTGATCTCCTTCGCATGAACGAGCGCACAGTCGAGACCGGCTTCCACGCAGTGGTGGAGAAAGACGGAGTTGAGCGCCGCCCGCGCGTTCGGCTTCAGGCCGAACGAAACGTTCGAGACGCCCAACGACGTCAGCACTTCGGGCAGCTCGCGTTTGATGAGACGTATGCCTTCGATCGTTTCGATCGCCGAGGTCAGGAACTCAGCCTCGCCGGTAGCCAGCGTGAAAGTGAGCGCATCGAAGATCAACGCTCCCGGCGGAACTTCGTACTCGCCCACCGCGATTTCATAGATGCGGCGCGCGACCTCGAGTTTGCGCGTCGCCGTTTTCGCCATCCCGCTCTCGTCGATCGTCAATGCCACAACGGCTGCGCCGTGCTCGCGCGCGAGCGGAAGAACGGCGTCCATCTTTAGGCGCCCCGATTCGAGGTGCACGGAGTTCAGGATGGCACGACCCGGATAGTTTTCGAGTGCGACCTGCAATACTTTAGGCTCGGTGGAGTCGATCATCAGCGGCGCTTCGATCGACTGCGCCAGACTTCGAACGATCTGGCGCATCTGCTCGTCCTCGTCCGGACGCTCGGTAAGCGCGCAGCAAACGTCGAGCACGTGCGCGCCGCCTTCAACCTGTTCGCGGGCGACCAGCACGATTTCGTCGTAGTGATCCTCGAGCAACAGCCGCTTGATTCGCCGCGAACCTTGAGCGTTGATGCGCTCGCCGACGATCAGCGGTCGCGGCGTTTGCTCCAGCCCAACCGCCGTTATCGCCGAGGCAACTTCTTGCGCGCGTTCGACCTGTGGGCGCGGCTTGCGCTCCACCGACGCGACCGCGTCGCACAGCGCGGCGATGTGTTCGGGCGTCGTGCCACAGCATCCGCCCACGACGTTGACGCCAAAATCCCCCACGAACGCCGCAAGCTCGCGCGCCAGTTCTTCGGGGCCTTCGGGATAGATCGTCTCACCCTGCGGCCCCATGAGCGGAAGGCCGGCGTTGGGAATCACGCTCACAAAGCAGCGGGCGTTTTCGCAGAGATAGCGGATTGAATCGCGCATCTGGGCCGGACCGGTCGAGCAATTCAGACCGACGACGTCCACCCGCAGTGCATCGAGGGTGGCACAAACTGCGCGAATATCCGTGCCCAGCAGCATACGCCCTTCGGTAATGAGCGTCGGCTGAGCCTGAATCGGAACGCGGCGCAGTCCGCGGGTGAACTCGAGCCTGATGCCGGCAATCGCAGCCTTGAGCTCAAGCATATCCTGCATCGTCTCCAGCACCAACAGGTCGGCGCCGCCCTCCACGAGTGCCCGCGCTTGCTCGGCGTAGATATCGCGCAGTTGCTCGTAGGTAATCTTCGAGAGGGAAGCATCGGAAGAGGAAACCAGCATGCCCGTCGGCCCCATCGACCCTGCGACGAAACGCGGCCGGTCGCGCGTCGAGAAGGCGTCGCACGCCTCGCGTGCGAGCGCGGCTGCGCGCATATTGATCTCGCCCGTCTTCGCGCCTAGACCGTACTCGTCGAGCTTCAGTCTCGACGCGGTGAACGAGTCGGTCTCTACGACATCAGCTCCGGCGGCCAAATAGGATTCGTGTATCCGGCGAATCAGGTCCGGTCGCGTGAGCACGAGCGTTTCGTTGCATCCGGCGTACTGCTGCCCGCCAAAGTCTTCGACCGACAGTTCGAGCGCCATAAGCTGCGTGCCCATGGCGCCGTCGAAGACCAAGACCCGCTCACCCAGCAGGCGCAAATACTCAGACAAGAACGCGAATCTCCCCAACCTGATATCCGGCCCGATTATACACTCTGGGGCGCGCAAATCGAGCTAACTTGCGGATTTTTTGCTCGTCCAAGACTCCCAGGGCGCCTAAAGCCGCAATCGTTGATGGCCCGCGTGCTCGCGAGTTGCCGTCGAGGACTTTGGAGACGTAGCCGAATCCCTGTTCGATGGCCGCCACGCCGTGCACGCCCTCGGCTCCGGACTTGGCGACAACGTTTCCTTCATTGGCGAGGATTAGCTCGGTATCGAGCTGGCCGGTTCCAGCTACGTATTGCGGATAAGCGGCCATCGCATCGCGGACGACTCGCAGTGCGGCCGCGTCGCGCTCATCAATTCCGGTCAGTGCAGCGAGGCGGGCAAATGCGCCCGCGGCCTTTCGCAAACTGGTTGCATAGACCGGAATCCCACAACCGTCGATTGCGATCGGCCAACTCGCCGCATCATCCGCCGAGCACCGCGCGCAGAACTCAAGGATGCGGCGCTGCGCTGGGTTCTCCGCGCTCGTGTACGTCGCGGGATCGGCGCCGATTGCCTTGCAGAGCGCCAGAATGCCGGCGTGCTTACCCGAGCAGTTGTTATGGAGCGCGGTCGGCTCGCGCCCGGCACGGTGGAGTTCGTTGGCGACCGCATCGTCGTAGGGCAGGTGGGCCCCGCACTGCAGTGCCGATACCTCCATGCCGATCTTGCGAAGAATAGAGAGAACGGCTTGCTGATGAAACGGTTCCCCGGTATGCGACGCCGCCATCACGGCTATTTCAGGACCATCGAGATCGAACTTTTGCTGGACGCCCGCTTCGATCGCAGCTGCAGCGATAAATGGCTTCGCCGACGAGCGCAGGTAGACCGGCACGTCGATATTGCCCGTGCAATAAATTACCGCGCCGGTTGAGTCGACCGCACACGCCGCAACCCGATGAATCGACTCGACGAGGTCCCCTCGGGTTACTTCGACAACGAGATCCGCACGTTCGGTCAAACGAGCGCGGGTTCGACGATGGTCGCTTCCTGCTCGGCAAAAACCGGATTGCTCAGGTACCGCTCGCCGGTATCGCAGCCGATCGTCACGATCGTCTTTCCTTTGGATTCCGGGCGTTGCGCCACTTGCAGCGCAGCCCAGACGTTCGCGCCGGTCGAGATGCCCACCAGCATGCCTTCCTCGCGGGCGAGACGGCGTGCGGTCGCAATCGCGTCGGTATCGGTTACGCGGATCACTTCTTCGTAAACTTCCGTGTTGAGCACTTTTGGCACGAAGCCCGCACCGGTACCCTGAATTTTGTGCGGGCCCGGCTTGCCACCGGAGAGGACGGGCGACGCGTCCGGCTCGACCGCGATCATTTTCACGCTGGGCTTGCGCGACTTGAGCAGCTCGCCGACACCGGTGATCGTTCCACCGGTTCCGACAGCCGAAACGACGATGTCTACCGCGCCATCGGTATCGCGCCAGATCTCTTCGGCGGTGGTGCGACGGTGGATATCCGGATTAGCCGGATTTTCGAACTGTTGCGGCATGAAATACTTGCCGGGAGCGCTGCTCAAAATCTCATTCGCGCGACGAAGCGCGCCGGGCATGCCTTCCGCGCCCGGCGTCAGCACGACTTGCGCACCGTAGGCCTTGAGCAAGTTGCGCCGTTCGATCGTCATCGTGTCCGGCATCACGAGAATTATCGGATAACCTTTCGCCGCGGCGACGAAGGCGAGCGCGATACCGGTGTTTCCGCTCGTCGGTTCGAGAATCGTCATCCCGGGAAGAAGACGGCCGTCACGTTCTCCCGCCTCGATCATCGAAACGCCGATACGGTCCTTCACCGAGCCGGCGGGATTGAACGACTCCATCTTAACCAAAATTGTTGCTGGGATGCCGTTTGCCAGCCGCGGGAGCTTCACCAGCGGCGTGTTGCCGAATGTGTCAGCCAAATTTTCGTAGATGCGTGCCATGGTACCGTGCTTAACCCCCGGTTCCGGTCGAGCGTTTCACCGGGACGCCGGGTTCCCAGCGTTCGGGCGTTTCCCTAGCGCGGGCGGAAGGAAGCGGGCGCGTCGGAGAGCGAGTATCAGCGTCCATGCGCCGGTTTTTCCTCGTTCCCTTACTATCTGCGCTTTGTGCGCTCGGGCTGCGGGCGTCGCCGGCGACCGGTGCGCCCCCAGGTACGCCGGCCGTAGCCGATGCACTGACTGCGATCACCGCCTATGCACCGAGGGCGATGCGAGATCAGGGGACGCCGGGGCTCGCGGTCGCGATTACCGATCGCAACAAAACCCTGCTCGTGACCACGCTCGGATACGCCAACCTCGATACGAAAACGCCGGTGACGCCGCAAACGCGCTTTGCGATCGGCTCGATCACCAAATCGATGACCGCGTTGGC
Organism: Candidatus Cybelea sp.; assembly: GCA_049696515.1. GTDB lineage: Bacteria > Vulcanimicrobiota > Vulcanimicrobiia > Vulcanimicrobiales > Vulcanimicrobiaceae > Cybelea. The sequence continues at coordinate 13,939 of JBAVTZ010000135.1, forward strand.
ACTCCTTCAGCTCTACGACGAGGGCGAGGTCGATCTGAACGCGCCCGTACGGCGCTATCTTCCATGGTTCGCGATCGGTAGCCGGGGAAGACCGATCCTAGTTCACGAGCTTCTCTCCCACACCTCAGGCATACCCGACGATTATGCCGCCGAGACCGGCTACGTCTACGACCTCGTCGCGTTGCGCAACGCCCAAACGCTCTTCGTTCCGGGGACGTCATGGTCGTATTCGAACGACGGCTTCGGAACCGCGGGCGCGATCCTCGCTCGGCTCGACAATCGCTCCTGGCCCACCGCGCTGCGGGCACGCGTCTTGGAACCCATCGGCATGAGCAGCAGCTCCGCAGTCTTCACGCCCGATGGGATGGCGAGTGCGGCAGTCGGCTACCAATTTCTCGACAACGATCGGCCGCCATCACTGGCGCCTACGCTAGTCGCTTCGCCCCCGCTCGATTTCGTCGACCCGGCCGGCTCGGTGCTCTCGACTCCCGAGGATATGGCCCGCTACATGCGCTTCTACCTCAACGGCGGTCGGACCGAAAGCGGAGCGCAGCTGATCTCTCCCGCAACCTTCGCCCGAATGACGCGTTCCGACAAGCTGAGTAACGGAAAACCAGCCGGCGCTGCGGGCGTCGAGCTCGCCGAGGCCCCCTCGTTTTACCGAGAGTACGGCTACGGACTCTCGGTCTTCGACGAGGGCGGGGATCGTCTCATCGGCCACACCGGAGGCATCTCGGGCTACACCGCCTGCATGCAGATGAACCTCACCCGAGGATATGGCGCCATCGCGTTTGCAAATTTGGTCGAAGCGCCCCTTCATCCGTGCGCGATCGTGCTCTATGCAATGAAAGTTCTGCGCGCACAGAGCCTTGGGCAGCCGCTGCCGGCACCACCACCGGCACTCGATCCGGCGCACGTCGATCGCGCGGGCGCTTACGCCGGCACGTACGCTTCAGCGACTGGCTCGTCCCTACGGATCGTAGCCGTAAACGATCGCCTTGCGCTGCTCGACGGCCCGAAACGGATTGCACTTTATCCACGCGGAGACGACACCTTCTGGGCAGACGACCCAAACTATGCGACCTTCCTGCTGCTATTCGGCCGCGACCGAAGTGGGCAGGTCGTGGAAATGAACTACGGATCGCAATGGTACCCCGACGCGTCGTACCGCGGGGCGCGCACCTTCTCGTATCCGCCCGGATGGCGCGCACTGGTTGGGCGTTATGAGAATACCTACTTTGGCCAGCCGGAAGTCACGCGGGTCGTGATCGTAAAGAACCGGCTCACGCTCGACGGTGTCGACGCGCTTACGCCACTCCAAAACGGCACGTTCGCGCTCGGCAACTCGGTTGTCCGGTTCGAAGATTACGCGGGTAGCCAGCCCCAGCGCCTCAGCATCGACGACACCCACCTTTACCGCGTCGAACTTCCGTAAGTTTTCCGCCCCGTGCGAGCGGGCAAAGAGGATCGTATGAAAGCGATAGTGATCGAACACCGTGGCGACCCTGGGTCGCTCAAAGAGTTTCCGGAACCCAGCTTCGCGGCGAACGAGATTCTCGTTCGTGTCACGGCTGCCGGAGTTAACCCAATGGATTGGAAAGTACGCGACCAGGGCGACCGCCCACTGCCGTTCGTTCTCGGCCAGGATTTCGCGGGCGTCGTTAGCGATGCGGGTGGGAACGTGAGCAAATATCGCAAGGGGGAGCGCGTCTTTGGAATCGCCCGAAGCCACGGTGCATATGCGGAATACACGGTCGTTCCCGAAAACGATCGGGTACAGCCGATCGCCAAGATCCCCGATGACGTCGGCGACGCCGATGCGGCAGCTCTCCCGACTGCGGGTTTGACGGCGCTGGCCGCGATGGACGCACTAGCGGTTGCAAAAGGCACGACCTTGCTAGTCATGGGCGCGACCGGTGGTGTCGGCGGCTTCGCCGTGCAGATGGCGCACGATCGCGGAGCTTTCGTGATCGGAACCGCTAGCGATTCGAACGAAAGTCTTGCCCGCGGCCTGGGCGTGGACGAGTTCGTGGCCTACAATCGCGATAAAGTAAACGAGAGCGTCAAGTCCACGCATCCCGCGGGCGTGGATGCCGTTCTCGATCTCGTTGACGATGCCGCTGCGATGAAGCAGATTGCCGAAGTCGTGCGTGAAGGCGGGAGGGTGGCTTCGACTATCGGCTCGGCCGATGTGGACTGGTTTGCGCAGCGCAAAATCGTCGCCATCAATCTGTCAATGCCACGATCTGCCGAATCCTCGCACGCGGGGCTACGCGCGCTGCTGGAACTGCTGGAACAAGGACGCCTGCGCGTCTTGATTTCGAGTGAACGTCCCCTCGCCGAAGCCGCGGACGCGTTGGCAGCGAGCAAGGCGGGTACGATCGACGGCAAGCTCGTGCTCACCGTCGACTGAACGACTGAACCACCTTATGAAAAACTGAGGGCTACTTGTTCTTGAAGCGGGCGACGCGCTTTTCGTTATAGGCGGCGAGACCTTCTTTAGCGTCCTCGCTCTTGAAGAGCAGCGACTGCAGTTCGCGTTCGAGCGCGAGCGCATCTTGCAGCGGCAGTTCCGCGCCGGTCTGCACGCTGCGCTTGATGTGCCCGACGGCCATCGGCGCTTTGTTCGGCGAACAGAACTGCTTGGCATAATCGCCAATCTGCTCGCGAAACTCTTGCGCGTTTCCCTCGAAGAGATCGGTAAGCATGCCCCAGTCGAGCGCCTGTTCGTAGCTGACCGTCTTGCCGGTCGTCATCAATTCGATCGCACGCGATTTCCCGACCAGCCGTGCCAGCCGCTGAGTTCCACCGGTACCCGGCAGCACGCCCAGTCCGACTTCGGGAAGACCGATCTTGCCCGCATCCTTACGTGCGATCCGCAGATCGGCCGCCATTGCGATCTCAAGTCCCCCGCCGACGCAGTGCCCATTAAGGGCGGCGATGACCAGCTTCGGCGTTTGTTCGAGTCGCTGCAGCGTCTCGTTGGCGTGCAGGCAGAACATATACTTGAACTCCGGCGTCACTTGGTTGAGCATCCCGATGTTGGCACCAGCCGAAAAAAACTTTTCACCCTTTCCGGTTAGCACGATCACTTCGACGTCGGAGTCGAAACGCGCGTCGAGAATCGCCTCGTCAAGCTGACGCATCATCTCGTGCGTATAGGTATTGGCCGGCGGGTCGTCCATCTCGACGAACGCCACGTGGCCGTCTTTCCAGTAGTTGATGACGCGTTTGCCGTCCAGCGCGCGCACCTCGCGCCCGAATGGCGTTTGTTGCGCTGCTCCGTTCACCGTCGTGCTCATGATGACGTCCTTAACTCCGTTTCTTCTCGAATAGTCATCCTTCGACTCCGCTCAGGATGACACTGTCAGTTGAGATTCCCTTTGGGGGCGATCCAGTTGGGTTCTTTGAAATAGTCGTTGAGTTTGGCTTCGTCGGCTGCCGTCGGAAGGACGGTATCCGCATAAGCCCGCCACTCCTCTTCGGTAAGCTTACGGCCGTCGACCGCATAGCGCTCGCCGGCATAGGCACCGATCTTACGATTGAACCGCATATCGGGTACGTAGAGTTTCGTTGGGGCCGGATTGACCTCGTTGACGCGTTCGACAGTTGACGAAATTTCGTCGTAAAACTGCTGCCGCGCACGTTCGTTGAGGTGCTCCTTGTCCACGGCCTCGCCGGCTTTGTCCTCGTCAACGCGGCCTTTGATGCCCCAGGCGTAAGCCCATTGCGCGGAGCCTGAATGGTCCGTACCGAAGAGATCCAGCGAACCGGAAACCCACTTGTTATAGTACTTCTGTTGGATTTCAACCGGAATCACACCGGCTTTTGCGATGCGACGCAATCCGGTGATTCCGGTGCCCATGTGATACGACTCTTCACGCAGCATCGGCCCCATCGACGCAGCCAGCGGCGCGAAACTCGAATGCGAGAGCATCGTCAGCTGAAACTTGCCGTCGCGGTCCATGAAGTTCGTGTAGGCGAAGAAGTCGAGCCAGTGCGTGACGTCCTCATTGAAAGCATTAAGCAGACGATTCTTCTTGCCGAAGGCGCGCCGCTCGAGCATTTTCTGGGCCTCGATCTTGCCTTCGCTGCCGAAGTGCTCGACCATGAGATGACACATTTGATAGCCGTGCCGGGTCTCTTCGACCATGATGCGCACTAGCGAAGCTAGATCGTATTCGCTCGGGGCGTTGTTTACGAGAAAGCGCTGCTGTTCGTTGGAGGCAAACTCTGTATCGCCCTGATAAACGACCATGTTGAGCACCGCGTCGCGCATGCGCTGATCGGGTACATCGCGGAGGCGCTCCCAACGCCGTTCGCCCCTGAAGTCGCCAAAGTAGATCTCCGGCGTGGGCAGGTCTCCGTATTTCGCTTCGAATTGATAGCCGGGCATGAAGCGGTCGACGAGCTCGCGGTCGAGCCCAATGTCGCGTTTCCACTCGTCGAGCATGACGATCCAGTCGTCGAAGGTCGATATCCGATTCATCGCTGCGCCTTCCAGTATATAACGGATTTTTCTCGATCGGCGAGAATACCGTCATACTAGAACGCATCGCAGGAGGTGTCAAGCTGCTCCCTCGGCAGGATCGGGACGACAAGCGGACGGTCACGCGCCCCAATTCCTTTATCTTCACCCTCTACGGCGACATGGTGCACCGTCTGGCCGGCGACGGGTCGCTCTGGATCGGGGCGCTCATCCGCTTAATGGCCTCCTTCGGCGTTTCGGCACCCGCGGTACGCCAGGGCGTTTCGCGGATGTCGCGGCAGGGCTGGCTGGTTGCTCGTCGCCAGAGGAAGCGAGCCTTTTACAGCGTTACCGAGCGCGGGCGCCGACGAATCGAAGAGCTGAGCCCTCGCATCTATGGACCCGTAATCGAGTGGGACGGGAGCTGGCGATTGCTGAGCTACTCTATCGGAGAAGCGCATCGAAAGCGACGCGAGCGGCTTCGAAAGGAGTTGAGCGCGCTGGGATGGGCGCCGCTTTCCGCCTCGACCTGGATATCGCCATCGGACACGCTGGGAGCCGTTCGCGAAGCAGCCGACGCGACGCTTACGACCGGCGCGATTCACCTTTTCGCGAGCGAATACCGCGGCCCGCTTAGCGATCGAGCCCTACTCGAACGCTGCTGGAACGTCGGCGAAATCGCCTCGGCCTACCGAGAGTTTATTGCGCGTTACGAGCCGCGCTTTGCGCGCGAACGCGAGGGCGCCGACCTGACCGACGAGGCGGCGTTGGTCGAGCGTCTTTGGCTGGTGCACGATTACCGGAAGTTCGCTTACCTCGATCCGGGGCTGCCCAGCGAGCTGCTGCCGGCTCACTGGCCCGGTACGACCGCAGGGGCGCTCTTCCGCGAATATTACGCTTCGATTGAGGCCAAATCACAACGATACTTTCATCTCTGTGCGAATCAGACGAACGGGGCTTAACCTCAGTGCGTCGAAGCGACCCGCCCATGCCCAAACGCCTGATGATCATTCTGGCCGTCGCTTCGCTCGCTATTGCGGCTTGTCATAGCTACACCACGCCACCGGTAACGTCGTCCTCCCCCTTCTCACCGTCGCCAAATCCGGCGGTCACCAAAGCCGCCGTGCTGGTCACGATTTTGCAGACGCCGGCGGCGAATATTCCGGTAGAGGAATCGACCCCGACGAATGCCACAAGCCCGCGACCGGGCAGGCCCTTTGTAACCAAAAAGACCGATAAAAAAGGTCTAGTGAACTTCAACCATCTCATCCCCAGTCAGACGTACTGCTGGGTTGCGGTCCTCGGGACGGGCATCACTTCCTCGATATGCGCCGCTTGGCCAGTTTGGCAGACCGGCACCATCTCGCTAGGAACGTAAGCGCACCCTTTCTATTCGGCATCCTCGTGGAGGTGCAGGTGACAGCCCTCTTCGGCTTCGGAGAGCACGTCGCGCGCTTCAGCGAGTACGGCTTTTGAGAGCGGCCTGGCAGGCGGCTCGACCGAGCCCTCCTCGGCGAGAAAGTCTACTTCGCTCCAATCTTCCCACGTCTCGAGCGGCTCGCCGTCGAGTGTGGCCGGAAATCGTACGCAGAATCCTTGGTCGAGGTGTAATCCAACGACACTGACTTCGGTACCCCGGGGAAAGTACGTTCCGTCCTTCCAAAGTGTGCCGCAAGTCGTGCTGTATTGCCGGCCAATCCTCAGCGCCTCTACCATACCTTAGCTATACCCCGAATGGGTCCATCGGTTTCTCGCCGATATAGGTCAATACACTTTTGGTTTCACTGTAAAGCCGCATCGTTTCCATTCCAAGCTCGCGCCCGTACCCGGATTGCTTGTAGCCGCCAAACGGCACGCCGGGAAAGACCGCATACGGCGTATTGATGGCCAACGTGCCGCAGCGAATCGCGCGTGCTACGCGATTGGCGCGCCCCAAGTTCGTCGACCAGACGCTCGCCGCAAGGCCGTACTCGCTGTCGTTGGCTAAAGCGATCGCATCGGCTTCCGAGCTGAAGCGCACGAACGTCGCGACCGGACCGAAAACCTCCTCGCGCGCGATCCGGTGCGAGTTTTCCGCCTCGAATGCGGTCGGACTCCAAAACATTCCGCTGGCGAGCGCGCCGCCGAGATCTGCAGGCGCTCCTCCGAAGAGCGCCGTCGCGCCCTCGGATGCAGCGACCTCGCAGTAGTTCTTAATTTTGTCGAACTGCTCGTTTAGGGTAATCGCGCCGATCTGCGTCTGCGGATCTTCGGGATCACCGACGCGCAAGCGTTTCGCCTTTCCACTAAAACTGCTGATGAAGCTATCGTAGATGCCGGATTGCAGCAAGATGCGAGATCGCGCTTCGCAACACTGACCCGCGTTATAGTAGACGCCGTAGAGCGCGCCGGCGACTGCCGCATCGAGATCGGCGTCGTCGAAAACCACCGAAGGCGATTTGCCGCCCAGTTCCAGCGTTACGCGTTTGAGCGTACGCGCGGCCGTCGCGGCAACGATCTTTCCGGTTGCGGTCGAGCCCGTGAAAGCGATTTTGTCAACGCCGGGATGCTCGACGATCCAGGCGCCGATCTCGCGCGTCGAACCGGTTACGACATTGAGCACGCCTTCGGGGACGCCCGCTTCGAGGGCGATTTCACCCAATGCGATCGCAGTGAGCGGCGTCACCGAGGATGGCTTGAGCACGATGGTACATCCAGCGGCCAATGCCGGCGCAACTTTCCACGAAGCCAAGAGCAGCGGAAAGTTCCAGGGGACGATCGCGCCGACAACCCCCACCGGTTCGCGCACGGTGTTGGCTAAGTACGTTGGAAGCGGCGGCGGAAGGGTATCTCCGTAATTCTTGGTCGCGGCCCCGGCATAGAACTCGAAACAGTCTACGATAGCGCCGAGCTCGCCTTTGGCAGTAGCGATCGTCTTGCCGTTGTCGCGAACTTCGCACAACGCCAGGTCGGCAGCCCGCTCGGCGATGAGTTGGGCGATTTTGTAGACGATCTTGGCCCGTCGCGACGCCGCCATCGTAGGCCATTTCCCCGCATCGAAGGCGCGTCGCGCCGCCGTAACCGCCGCATTGACGTCGTCGTGCGTGGCGTCCGCTACGTCGGCGATCTTCGCTCCGGTCGCCGGGTTGAGATTCGCGTAAGTGCCTCCGTCCGAAGCATCGCGGCGGTTGCCGCCGATCAACAGTTGCGTCCTCGTCAGGGTTGTCGTCGTGCTCATCGTGCTGCCTTCTCCTCGACCCGTTCGAATACCGTTGCAATGCCTTGCCCGACGCCGATGCACATCGTCGCCAAGCCATACCTTCCCGCGCGCCGGCGCAGTTCGTGCAGCAGCGTCGTCGCGATGCGCGCGCCGCTTGCGCCGAGCGGATGACCGAGCGCGATCGCGCCCCCATTGACG
>JBAVTZ010000136.1:0-8907 GCA_049696515.1 Candidatus Cybelea sp.
CTCGAGCAGATGCCCGTGGTTCTGGTCTATCCCTTCGACGTTCAAACCGGAGCCGATCCTCGGATCGGCAACGCAATCGGCCAAATTCTCGCTCAGGAGATGACCGCTGCCGGCGGCATCACCGTGCTGCCCGTGCCGCACGGCGTCAAACGGACCGATTTTCTCGAAAATGCGCGTAGTGGGCACGCCGATTTCTATATCAGCGGATACGTGACACCGGTCGGCGACACCGCCGCGGTCGTCGAGCAAGTCGTCAGCGTGGACAGCGGTGTGATCTTGTTCTCGCAAACGGCGCAGGTATCGAGTGTTGCCGACGTTGCGTCGCAGTCGCTGCTCGCACGCTCCCAAATCCTCGCCTTCGTCGGCCGCGGAACCGAGACGGTTCAGGCCCAGGCCTCGAGCACGCCGGCACCAACTTCCACCAATGGCGCAAAGATGCCGATCCAGGGCATCGGCAGCATCGTCGATTCGGTCTTTAAACATCACGGCGGCGGCCATACCAGCGCGACGCCGCTTCCCGTAGCCAAACCATCGCGCGGCGTGATCGTCGCCCCCGTTACCGCCTCGGGCGCAGTTGCATCCGCGGACCTCACCAATGCCGGCCAGGAGCTCTACTTTTCGCTGAACCGCCGTTTCACCACGCAAACGACCGGCATAACCTCGGAAGTGGCGCAATCCGCCGATGCGATCTGCGGCTCCAATCGCAACAATACGATCGCCACCGGCACGCTGCAAGAGGTCGCCGCACATCACGGCAAGCCGCAAGTGACCTTCAGCCTACTCGTCTACACCTGCTTCGGCGCGACACTCGAACGCGAAGTCGGCAAGGCTTCGTCGATTAAGGGCGCGGTCGATGAAGCGGTTGCGGCTTATGCAACCGCCCATCCCGACAACAGCTAGGAAGCCCCCATTTAGTCCAGCTCTGCGTCGCCTCGGGCCTCATTTACCCATAGTAAACATCGACCCTCGGCTTCTTGATCTGAACTAAATCGGAACTTCCTACGAAGCTAGTCGAAGAGCCCTTCGGGGGGATCGATGATGATTCGACGGCGTTCGAGGTCGATGCCGGTGACGATAGCGCGAACCATCGGCACCAGATGTCCACCGACCACAAGGAGATCGCTGGCGGGATAGTGTTCGACACGCTCGACGGTTCCGAAATCGTTGCCGTCCTCTCCCAGCACGGCGCATCCAACCAGATCGTCGTCGAGATACTCCCCTTCGTTTAACGCGATGCGTTGGCGTGGGGCGTAAAGTACCGCACCGCTGTAGGCGGCGGCCGCCTCCGCATCTTCGATACCCGCGATGCGGATCAAGAGCCGGTCCCTATGCGGACGAACCTGCGTCACTCTAATCGTCGAGGTCTCTTGACCTCGTTCGCAACGCAGCTCGGCGCCGGGTGCAAAGACGCCACGGCCCGCACCGCTCGGATCGCATTTCAGCTCTCCACGAATGCCGAATGCACCCGCGATCCTCCCGACCGGCAGGTCATCCGTTGCCGGCGTCGTCATCCTCAGGGCCTTGGGCAGCTTCCTCGCTGTCGAGAATGTCGACCGCGACGCGTCCTTCGGCAGTGGCGCGCACGATCGTGCGCAAGGCTTGTGCAACGCGACCGCTGCGACCGATAACCTTCCCAAGATCCTCGGGATCCACGACCAGCTCGATAACGGGCTGTGCCTGTTCGTCGATGAAGAGCTCCACGCTAACGCTTTCGGGCTTTTGCACCAGCTTCCGCGCCAGAAAGCCCAGCAGCTCCGTCGCGCGCCGGTGTCCGCTCCACGGATCGCTCGATGACGCGCGCGGCTTCTCTTCTCGTCGCGGCGGACGGTGGCTCGGGCGCGACCCTGGTTGCGCCGGGCGCGGTGCAGGTTGTTGCTTCGGCCGCGGTGATTCGCGCTCTACTTCGTCGACGACCGTTTCGCTAAAGAGTCCAAACTCGTCGTCGAAGGCGCTCACGAAGCGCGTCCTTCCGCCTGCTTCGGCTTGCGTTTCGTCGTCGGAATCGGGCCACGTTCCATGATGCCCTTTTCTGCGAAGAGACGGCGCACGGTATCGGAGGGTTGAGCGCCCTTCGCCAGCCACTCACGCGCTTTGACCTCGTCGACCACGACGGTTCGGGGCTCGGTGCGCGGATTGTAATGTCCCAAGATCTCGATAAAGCGCCCGTCGCGCGGCGCCCGCGCGTCGGCAACGACGAAACGATAGGTGGGCTGTTTCTTCGCGCCGATCCGGCGCAGTCGGATTTTTACCATTCTTGCAGTACTTTCGTTGTTAGGACGTTCGAAGCGGGAAGAGTCCCCCACGCTTCTTGGCGCCCAGGTGTTTGGTCATCTGACGCGCGTGATCGAACTGTTTGACCAGCCGATTCACGTCGGATACTTCCGTCCCCGAGCCACGGGCGATCCGCTTGCGACGCGACCCGTTGAGGAGGTCGGGGCTACGACGCTCGGCTCGCGTCATCGAGCAGATGATCGCCTCAATCTTTACGAATTCTCGTTCGGGGATTTCGAAATTTTTCGGCAGCGCTTTCGACAGGCCGGGCACCATCTTCAGTAAGTCGTTGATCGATCCGAGTTTGCGCACTTGTCGCATTTGCTCGAGAAAATCGTCGAGGGTAAAGCTTTGCTTGAGGAACTTCTCTTCGAGCTTCTTTGCCTGCTCCTCGGAGTACAGGCTCTGCGTCTTTTCGATTAAGGTCAGCGCGTCGCCCATGCCGAGGATTCGCGATGCGAGGCGATCGGGATAGAACGGCTCGAGCGCCGAGAGCTTTTCGCCAACTCCGACGAACTTGATCGGTGCGCCGGTGACGCTGTGAATCGAGAGGGCCGCGCCTCCGCGCGAGTCGCCATCCATCTTCGTTAGAATGACGCCGGTGATACCGAGGCGATCGTGGAAGCCTTTTGCGACGTTGGTCGCTTCCTGACCGGTCATCGCGTCGGCCACCAAGAGAATCTCGTGCGGATTGGCGAGGGCTTTGATACGCGCGAGCTCTTCCATGAGGTCTTCGTCGATTTGCAGGCGGCCGGCGGTGTCGATGATGACGGTCGAGAGCCCGAGCCGCTTCGCTTCGGCGATACCGTCGCGCACGATTCGCACCGGATCGCCCGCGCCACGCTCGTAAACGGGAAGGTCGATTTGCTTGCCGAGCAACTGCAACTGGTCGATTGCTGCCGGACGATAGACGTCGGCCGCGATAAGCAGCGAGCGCCGCCCTTGCTCCTTGAGACGCAGGGCGAGCTTTCCCGCCTGGGTCGTTTTGCCCGATCCTTGCAACCCGACGAGCATGATAATCGAGGGCGGCGCATCCGAGAACTGGAGCCGGGAACTCGCCGACCCGCTTGGAGGTCCGAGCAATTCGACGAGTTCGCTGTGGACGATCTTGAGAATCGTCTGGGCCGGCGTCAACGACTCGAGAACGTCGGCCCCGATCGCGCGCTCTTTAATTCGCGCGACGAATGCTTTCGCCGCGGCCAGCGAAACGTCGGCCTCAAGCAAAGCCACTCGAAGCTCGCGCAGCGCTTCGTTGACTTCGCTTTCGGTTACCCTGCCTCGGCCGCTCAGGCGCTCGAAAATTGCGCCTAGGCGTTCACTGAGTTGGTCGAACAATGCGCGTCAGGACGTCGTCGAAGACCCTGCCGTCGTTTCGTCGATGCGCTTGACCGCGTCGCCGACGGTTTTGATCTTCTCCGCTTCCTCGTCGGGAATGTCGATGTTGAACTCCGTCTCGAATGCCATGACCAGCTCAACCTGATCGAGGGAATCGGCACCGAGATCGTCCGTGATCGACGCTTCGGGGGTCACTTCCGATTCGTCGACGCCGAGTTGCTCGACGATGATCTTCTTGACTTTATCGAAGGTGGTGGACATCACGTCTCCTTTCAAGACCTGTCATATCAAGATGCCGCCGTCTACCACAAGTGTTTGTCCGGTGATAAACCCGGCGGCGTCGGAGCAAAGGAAGGCCACCGCCGCACTCACGTCTTCCGGCTTCCCAGCTCGGCCAAGAGCTGCTTGCTTGATCAAAAACTCCCTGGCGGCGTCGGGCATCCTCTCAGTCATGGCGGTTTCGATGAGGCCCGGCGCGACGGCGTTGACTCTTATATTCCTCGAACCCAACTCCTTTGCCAACGATTTGCACAGACCGATGAGACCCGCTTTGGAGGCCGCATAGGCTGATTGGCCGGCATTACCCGTCATTCCCACGATGCTCGTCATCAGCACGATCGAGCCGGTTCGTTGCTTCATCATCGGCTTTGCGGCGGCACCGCAGAGATAGAAGGCCGATTTCAGGTTAACGGCAAGCAAGTGATCGAGGGTCTCGGGCTTCAGGCGCAACAGCAGTGCATCGGCCGATTGGCCCGCGTTGGCAACCGCACAATCGAGCCGCCCGAAGCGTCCAACGACTTCGCCGACGATCCGCTCGACGGCCGCGTGATCGGTGACGTCGCCCTGAAAGATTTCAGCAACCGCACCCGGGCGTGCATTGGCACACTCGGCCGCCACTTCTTCCAGCGCATTGAGGTCGCGAGCCATCAACGCTACGTCTGCACCGAGACGGGCGAACTCGATCGCGATCGCGCGTCCAATTCCGCGGCTTGCGCCGGTCATCAGTGCCGTCTTTCCGGCAAGGTTCATGCGTTCGCTCCGGTGGGCGAAACCAGCGCGCTGCGCAATCGCTCGACGCCCGCGAAATCGCTCACGACGATGCTCTGCGGGGGACTGCCGGGCATGCGTTTCATCAACGCGCTTAGAACCCCGCTGGCTCCAAATTCGACGATACTATCCAGCCGGTAAGAAATCAGGCTTTCTGCCGTATCGTGCCAGCGCACTTCGTCCACGACCGACCGAATCAGATTGGCCTTGATCGTCGCGATATCGCGATAAGGCCGCCCGTCCACGTTGGAGATTACGTCGAACGCCGGAAGAACGAAGTGGCTTGACTCGACTGCCGCGGCGACCCGTTCGACCGCCGGCTCCATTAATACACTGTGCCAAGCGCCCGACACATTGAGCGGCACGACGCGCTTCGCGCCGGCCGTTAGCATCGCTTGGGCCGCAGTCTGCACCGCATCGAAGTCGCCGCTTATCACGATCTGGGTTGGCGAGTTGAAGTTCGCCAACGCCACGCGACCGCGATCGTGTACCTGCTGCAGCACCTCGCGTACTTTTGCCGCGTCGAGCCCGAGAATCGCCGACATGCCGCCTTTGGCTCGTTGCGCGGCCTGCTGCATCGCATTCCCGCGTTCGGTAACGATGTGCAGCGCCTCTTTGAATTCGAGCGACCGTGCTATGACTAGGCTGCAAAGCTCGGCAAACGAGTGTCCCGCTGTAACTACCGGCTGGAGCTCGGGTCCGACGGCCGCGTAGAGCGCGAGATTGGTCGTAAAGATGGCCGGTTGACTATATGCCGTCTCGCGCAGCTTTTCTTCTGGACCTTCGCGTTGCAGCGCGAGCAGATCGTAACCCAGGACGGCGGCGGCGCGCTCGAAGGTCGCGCGAGCAGCAGACGAATTCAACGCGACATCGGTGCCCATGCCGACGCCCTGTGAACCCTGCCCCGGAAAGACGACGCCAATTTTCATCGGTGGCTTGTCACCACTACGCGCCCCATCTCCACGCGACCGCGCCCCAAGACAGGCCGCCGCCAAAAGCAACGAAGATCAAGAGGTCTCCCGGCTTCACCAAGCCCGCGCGCACCGTTTCAGAAAGCGCCATGGGTATGGACGCGGCCGAGGTATTGCCGTATTCGGCGATGTTGATAACGACTTTGTCGTCGGGCAGATCCAAGTATCGCGCGGTCGCGTCGATGATGCGCTTGTTGGCCTGATGGGGAATGAGAAAGGTTACGTCGGCTTTGGTGAGGTTCGCTTTGCTCAAGACGGAATCGGTCGAGGCGACCATTTTCGTTACCGCAAGCTTGAAGGTTTCACGCCCCTGCATGTGGATGAGGTGCACCTTCGCATCGATCGCTGCGTGATCGAGCGGATGGCGTGCTCCGCTGCCTTGGGCGTAGAGCAGCTCGGGGCGGCTTCCATCCGCGCCTAACTCGGACGCGAGAAAGGAATCGTCGTCAGAGCGTTCGAGGACGACGGCGCCGGCGCCATCCCCAAAGAGAATCGCCGTGGAGCGGTCGTTTTTATCCAGAATCTTCGAGAGCGTCTCCGCCCCGATCAACATGATTCGCCGATAGACGCCCGAGCGAATCAGCCCCGAGGCAATGGTCAATCCATAGATGAACCCGCTGCACGCGATCGCGATGTCGAAAGCCGGCTTCTCCAGTACACCCAGTCGCGTCGCCACTAGGCAAGCTGTGGCGGGAAAGTAGTAGTCCGGAGTCACGGTTGCGACGATGAAGCAATCGATTTCGGCCGCGCGCAATCCGGCGTGAACCAGAGCGGCTTCCGCGGCGGCTGAGGCTAAATCACTGGTCGCCTGTTCTTCGGAGGCCCAGTGACGGCGTTTCATTCCGGTGCGAGTCGTGATCCAATCGTCGGAGGTGTCCAGCCAGGCTTCCAAGTCGTGGTTAGTCACGACGCGCGGCGGCGCGTAGTGGCCGACGCCGACGATCTTGACGCCGCTCAGCGACACGAAGCGTTAACCGGCCGACTCGTCTCGAACCTTAACGACCTGCCGGCCGCCGTACGTGCCGCAATTCTGGCACGCGAAATGCGGCCGCTTGGGTTGGTGACACTGGGGGCAAAGCACGGTGGTCACGTCGCCAAGCTTCCAGTTGGCCGCGCGCCGGCTGCGGGTCTTGCTGCGAGGCGTCTTCCATTTTAGATTCGCCACTTAACTCTCCGTTTCAAAAGCGGGCCGGACTTCCAGCCTTCGCGACCTCGCGTGAGGCTACGCGCGCTCGCACGAGCATTCGCCCGTATTCCTGTTCGCCCCGCAGGTGGGGCAGAGACCTTGACACTCCGGGCTGCACCGCAGACCCAGCGGCAGGGCGCTGAGCACATTCTGCTGCGCCAAGTCCGCCACGTCGAGGCGTTCACCCGTCAATACGTTACTCTCCCCGAACGGGTCTTCGTCGCGCCCATGCGCGGGGTCGAGCCGCTCGTCCAAATCCACGTGAAGCTGTAAATCGACGTCTTCCAAGCAGCCATCGCACTGGCCATGGACTCGCGCGTCCACGCTTCCCTCCACGACGAGCATCCGATCCGCTTGACGCATTTCCAGCCGTACGCGAGCCGGCTCCGGAAAGAGGATTCCTTCGAACGGTTCGATCGGCACCTCGTCATCGACCAACATGAGCTGGCGACTACCGGCGAGGAGCCCGCTGATGTCGACCTTGTGCGAACGATCCATAAAAGCAGTGCCGCCCAGTATGAGACCCCGCCAACCAGGCGGGGCCGCCACGGACTTTGCCATTCTAGAACCCCCACCTCGCCTTGTCAAACACATCGGCCGGCGGGATAGAAGGCTGCAATGAGCATCGATCCGACCGCTTCCCGCCTGGCCGCCACCGGGGTCTCGTACGCGCCCGACATCGCGAACGCCGCCCGCCGCTATGGGCTCGATCCCGATCTGCTGGCGGCCGTCGCGGCTCAAGAAACGGGCGGCCCCGACGCCAACGGCGGTCGCAACGTCGTCGGGGACGGCGGCCACGGCCACGGTCTCTTTCAAATCGACGACCGCTACCATCCCTTCGCATCCACAGCGTCGGCGATGGACCCAGCGCGCAACGCGGACTATGCCGCCGGCATGATCTCCGGCTTACTCAAGCGCTACGGAGGCAACGTCCACGAGGCATTGTCGGCCTATAACGCGGGGTCACCGAATGCGACCGGAACGCGAACGCGGTGGTCCGACGGCAGCGATCCCGGCTATGCCGACTCGGTGCTTCGCCACTATCAACGCCTCACCGGCGAGCCGGCGCAAGCCTCAGCTATCGCCGAGTCGAGCGCCACGGTCGCATCGATCGGCGCGCTCGGTTCCCAAGCCCAAAGTCTTCCGCTGCCGCAAGCCGCGCGTGCGAGCCTCCAACCCGCTCATCACTATCACCGCCAAGCGACAAACTACATGGACCTCTTTAACGACGACACCGACGAGATCAACTCGTAGAAACAGGAGAAATCACGTGTCATCCTTTCCTATCATCGAAGGCACCATCTCGGCGAAGCCTTTCGCGAACGGGCACAGCGGCGGAATCGCCGCTCCACCCGAAGGCTCGAGGAGCGGCATCTTGAAGGGCTCGCCGTTCTCACGATCGGGATCGATTTCGGCGAAGCCCTTCGGGGACGCGCACAGTGGCAGCATCGCCGGCTCGCCCGAAGGTTCGAGGACCGGCACCCTGCGGGGCTCGACGTTCTCGCGATCCGGATCGATTTCCGGAGAGGCAAGCGAATCGCCGGAAAGCTCCGCGATCGCTGAGCTGGGCAGCCTCATTTCGTCCCTCGGCTCACTTTCCGCCCAGGCGCAGAGCCTGCCGCTCAGTGCGCCCGTGTTGCCGGGCTTGCCGCAGAATCAAAACTATAAGCCCCAAGCGACTGACTACACGCAGTTCGGCGAAGATTCGAACTAATATCGCACAGGAGCGACGACATGGCATTCTTGCTTCCGGTCCTTGAAGGGCTTGGCTCCGGCCTTCTCGGCAACGCAATTGGTGGTGCCCTCGGCAGCGGCACCGCCGGCAACGCCGAGAATGCCGCGATGAACGCGCTCAACACCCAGGACGAAACGTTCCAGCTCGGCATGTATTCGTCCGAAATTCAAAATCAGGAACAGCTGCAGATGCAGTCCGAAGTTTTCGACCAAATGATGGACGAGCGCAGCGAGAACATGCGCGAGGTCGACACGCTGCGAAACGTGGATATGGCGCAGCGCAAGATGGATGACTCGATCACCAAGAAGTTCATCCAGTCGATCACCGAATGATGAGCGGGCCGCTTCTTCCCCTGCGCGGGG
>JBAVTZ010000137.1:0-32694 GCA_049696515.1 Candidatus Cybelea sp.
GCCGGGATGTAACGGACGACGACCAAACGCCGATCCGGAACCCAGAGAACGTAGGCGCCCATGCCTTCCGAAATTACGCGGACTGGGACGAGAACGACACCTTGATAGATCATCGGCGGCACGTCCAATGGACGCGACTCGCCATTGATGATGACCTCCGGCTTACCGACGGTTACCTTAACCTCGGCGCCGGGCTTAGAGACGGTCGTCGTTTTACTAGCGGCATCGTATGACACGGTAGCGCCCATCTGTTCGAACATCGAGCGCAGCGGGATTAAGAGCGTGCCGCCCTTTACAAGTGCGGCCAGAACACGGCCTCGTTTGAGGACGTCGGGTCTGGCATAAACGTGGTGGTCGTTATAGAGGATAGGAATCTGCCCGGACGGCGGACTTCCAAAGTCCGCCGGCGGCGGCGAGCCCGTCTGGCCGACGCTGTTGCCAGTGTTTCCCTGCGTCGGGTTCGACGGAGCTGCAACCGCGTTGAACCCGCAGAACGCTACGATTAGCGCTGCGAGTACTCCGGTGCTCAGTCGTTTCACGAGAGTGGCCTCCTTATGGAAAATGACTACTGCTGGTGAGGCGTCCCCTCACCAGCCCTATAAGGCGAGCGGCCGCCTGTAGCGTTGCTGCCCGCACAAACACACGATAACTGTTATTCCCCGATTACGCAACGTGATAAACGCCAGAGCCAGGCGATTCCGACCAAAGTCTCACCTAGGGCCAAGGCGAAAGCCACGCGCGGCGCCTCGGAACCGGTCAGCCCGAAGTGCTGCAAAACCCCAGTCGTTAGCGCCGGGGCGACGATCTGCGGTATTACGATGGCCAGGTTCCAAATCCCCATGCCCGCCGCCATGGCATTTTGCGGAAGGACGCGGCACGCGATTGCCCAGTCGGCAACCAGAAAGACGCCCCAGCCCAATCCAGCCAATAGGGTGGCCGCAATCACACCGCCCAGGGTGCCCGAAGCGATGAAGAGCCCCAGGGCGACAATGAAGGCGCCTCCGCCGATGGAAGCCACCAGCCGCTTGTCAAGCCGGTCACTGGGACGCGCGGCCAGGGCCGCCCCCAGGGCGCCGATGAGGGTGAAGCTGATAATCAGAATCCCGGTCTGCCGCCGCGCGTCGGCGAGGGTGGCCGGCCCAAGCACGGCATCGACGTAGAAGAGCAGATAGCCGAGTAAGGTATAAAAGCCGATGTAGACCAGCGCGCGTGAGATAAACAAATCGACGAAGGCTCGGGTCACGCGCACGCTCCCGGTCCGCTCGAGAGGTGCTCCGAGCAGCCCTAGACGGCGCGCATGCACCGAGGTTATCGCGCACGTCGCCAGCAACAGCGCACCGAGCGACGCGCTGAGGAGGCGTGCATTGGTGATAAAACTGGCTGCAAGCGCGCCGATCGCGTTGCCGGCTCCTTGTAAAGCCGCCATCCACGACGATGCAACGCCTATCCGCGTGCGCTCGACGAAATCCGGAATGATCGCTTGATAGGGTCCGATCGCAACGTTTAAGGCGGCTTGAAGCGCAACGAACGCAATCGTCAGCGCGAAAAAAGTCCGCGCATCGTAAAAGAACGCGAGCGCGATAGTGCCGCCCACTGCGCCCACGAGATAAAACTCGATGCGGCGGCTGCCGTTACGCCGCCGGGCGTCCGACCAAAATCCGATCGCGACTTGCGCGATCGCTGCAACGAGCGCTCCGACTGTGGCAAGGTGGCCGTACGCAATGACCGCGTTGCCCGCGGCCAGCTCGATCGTCCGCGACTGGAGAGAGATCCCAAGTAATGCGCCCCATATGGCTTGAATGCCGAGCCAGAAGAGGGCGAGGCGAAGTGGCTTAGGCGTGCGCGCAAGCATAGTCGTATTCGACCGCGGTATCAATGTCGAAGGCGAGCTCGGGCGCGCAGCCGCGAAGCCCTTGGGCTGGGACACCCAGTACGCGCGTCGCCATCGCTTCGAGGTCTGGAACGCTCAAGCGGCCGGTTAGGAAACGAATCAGCGCGATTGGGCTGGCCAAACTTGCCATCCGCCAGGGTCGCTTTCTGGCCTCGAAAAAGCGCGTTGCCACCGCGGCGAGTCGCTCGGCGGATCCGCAAGGAACCGAGAAGAGACCGCCGTTGACGACCCGCTCCCCAGCAAGCGTAATACCAAAGCCGCGCGCTTCGGGAAATCGCGCGCTGAAACTGCCGAACTCGGTGAGCGCTGCCGTCAGCCTATCCGGTGCAAGCCGCGCGGTGAAATCCGCGACCGCCGCGGCGGTGACATAAGGAAGATCGCTCGTCGCATAGAGAAGCGGCTCGCCATCCTCGGGCCAAGCGCGCAGGGCACGCAGCAGGTTTTCGCTTCCTGTCGGCCCCTCGTCCACGAATCGCTCGACGAAGGCTGCGCAAGCCGTGCGCACCTCCCCTCCGCCTACTACCGCTACCCGCGTGGCACCCGCGGCGCGCAACGCGTCGATAATGCGTTCGAGCATGCTCGACCCGCGGATCGGCGCGAGTGCCTTGACGCTCGTGCCTGCTGCCTCCGCAAACGCGCCTTCGATCCGCCCGCCAGCGGTAATCACCGCTTTCAACGGCGGCGTCTACTTCTTGGCTATCGCTTTTTTCCTGCCGGCCACCGTGCGCTTCGGGCCTTTGCGGGTGCGCGCGTTGGTTTTGGTGCGCTGACCGCGCACCGGTAAGCCGCGCCGATGGCGGATCCCCC
The DNA here is from genome assembly GCA_049696515.1 of Candidatus Cybelea sp. Lineage (GTDB taxonomy): Bacteria > Vulcanimicrobiota > Vulcanimicrobiia > Vulcanimicrobiales > Vulcanimicrobiaceae > Cybelea. The sequence continues at coordinate 2,699 of JBAVTZ010000137.1, forward strand.
GATAGCATCCAATATCCATGAGACGCTTGATGTTGCCTTGGACCTCGCGACGAAGATCACCCTCAACTCGCAATTGCAGGGAATCGATCGCATCGCGCAGCTTCTTTTCGTCCTCCTCGCTCATCGCTTTAACGCGTGTGTTCGGGTCGACTTGGGCAAAAGTCAGCAGCCGGCGTGCCATCGGCGCACCAATACCGTAGATGTAGGTTAGCGCAACCTCGATGCGCTTTTCGCGCGGTAGATCGATACCAGCAATACGAGCCATGTATGAGTTCCTTCTAACCCTGCACTTGCTTGTGTTTAGGGTTGACCTCGCAGATCACCCGCACCTTGCCATGGCGGCGGATGATCTTGCACTTTTCACAAATTTTCTTAACCGATGGTCTAACTTTCATTTCCCAAAACTACCTTTTTAATCCTGAGCCTGTCGAAGGGCCTTTTTAATCCTGAGCCTGTCGAAGGACCTTTTTTATCCCGAGCCGCGGTCGGGTCACTTATACCGATAGGTGATTGTGCCGTGAGTCAAATCGTAGGGCGAGAGCTCGACGAGGACGCGGTCGCCGGGAAGGATGCGGATGAAGTGCATTCGGATCTTTCCGGAAACGTGGGCGAGCACGTGATATCCGTTGGTGAGCTCGACCCGGAACATTGCGTTGGGCAAGGGTTCCACGATGGTGCCCTCCACCTCGACGGCCTCTTCTTTTGGCGTTGCCGTCTTCGCCGCTTTCTCGGCCGTCGCTTTTCCACGCGACGGCCGCCCGCCGCGCTTGCGGGCCATTCTTAAGCCGAGCGCACCTACGCGATCGCTTCCCGCGCCGGGCGGTAGCGCTCGATTTCGGGATGCTCCGCATAATCGCGCAGCGTTAGAATCTTCGGTCCGTCCTCCGTTACGGCGATGGTGTGCTCGAAATGCGCTGCGAGTTTACCATCTGTCGTGACGACTGTCCAGCCGTCGTCCAGGATCCTGATCTTCGGGCTGGCCTGGGTTATCATGGGCTCGATGGCCAGCACCAACCCGGCGCGGAGCTCCATCCCCGTCCCGGGCTTGCCATAGTTGGGGACCTGCGGCTCCTCGTGCATCGCCCGGCCGACGCCGTGCCCAACGAGCTCGCGAACGACGCCGTAGCCGTGCCGCTCCGCGTGAGCTTGCACGGCGGCGCCGATGTCACCGACGTGCTTGCCTTGCGTCATTTGCGCGATCCCGATCGTCAAGCACTCTTGTGTGACCTCGAGCAGGCGCCGCGCGCTTTGCGGGATGTTGCCGACCGGAACCGTGACCGCGCTGTCGCTGACGTACCCGTCGAGCGTCGTGCCGATGTCGATCGAGAGCAAGTCGCCCTCGCGCAGGACGCGCGAGCCGGGAATGCCATGCACGACTTCATCGTTGACTGAGGTGCAGACCGAGCCCGGAAAGTCATTATATCCCTTGAAGGTCGGCACGCCGCCGCGTGCGCGAATCCCGCGCTCGGCGAGTGCGTCCAACTCACTGGTCGCCATGCCCGGGTGGACCGCTTTCATCAATTCGGTAAGCACCGCCGAGGTAATCTTGCCGCTACGGCGCATCAGGTCGATCTCGCGCGCCGACTTGAGCGTAACCATCTATTCGACAGCCGTCACTTTCGTGCGTGCTCCGCACCGATCGCCGTGGCGATCCGTTCGGCAACCGCATCCACGCTCGCTAAGGCATCAACCTGGACGAGTCTGCCGGTCTTGCGATAGTAGTCGATCAACGGCCTAGTCTGGGCGTCGTAGACTTCGAGCCGCTTCGCGATCGTCTCGGAGGTGTCGTCATCACGCTGAATCAGCTCGCCGCCATCTTCGTCGTCAATGCCGGCAACCTTAGGCGGGTTCGAAAAGACGTTGTATGTCCGGCCGTTGCGCGGATTCGTCCAGCGTGAGGCAAGCCGCGCGATCAGCGCGTCACGATCGCCTTGGAAGAGCACCACCCCATCCAGCGGGGTGCGCCGGCGCGCGAGCAGACCGTCCAGTGCCTCGGCTTGGGCGACCGTGCGCGGAAATCCGTCCATGACGAAGCCGACACGCGTTCGCTCGAGCTCCTTTCCGATCATTTCGATGACCAGCGCATCCGGAACCAACTCGCCGCGATGCATGTAGTCTTGCGCCTGTACGCCGACATCGGTCCCGTTTGCGCAGTGGCGACGCAGAATGTCGCCGGTCGAAATTTGTTCTACACCAAAGCGCTCGTGGAGTCGCCGCGCTTGCGTGCCCTTACCCGCGCCGGGCGGTCCGAGAAAAACTAACCGCACGTTAGTCCCAGGCTCCTAGCGTTTGATGAAGCCGCGGTAGTCGCGCATCGCCAACCGCGCCTCGATCTGAGTAATCGTATCCAGCGCCACGCCGACGACGATCAGCAGCGACGTCGAGCCGAGATAGAAGGTCGTCACCGAAAGGCCGCGTTGCAGCGCTCCCGGGAGGACCGCGAGCAATCCGAGGTAGATCGCCGCCGCCGTCGTGAGCCGCATCAGGATCTTGTTCAGATAGTCGACCGTGGGTTGACCGGGACGAATGCCCGGCACGAAGGCGCCCGTCTTCTTCAGATTGTCGGCCACATCGCGCGTGTTTAGCACGATCGAGCTGTAGAAGAACGTGAAGATCACGACCAGCAAGAAGTACACAATATTGTAGAGCACGCCGTTGGGCGTGAACCAAACGTTCAGCCAACCCGAGAACGCCTGCATGCCGCGTTGAACCTCGGCCCACAGACCGGATCCGGTAATCTGCTGACCGTGCCCGAACCACGAGAGCGCTTGCTGCGGCAACAACAGAATCGAGATCGCAAAGATGATCGAGATTACGCCGGCGTTGTTCAGCCGAAGCGGAATGTAGGTCGAGCGTCCGGCGAACATCTTGCGGCCCACGACGCGGCGTGCTTGCTGAACCGGCACCCGCCGCTGACCCTGATAGAGGAAGATGATCGACACGATGATGATCACCGCGATCAGGATGTAGAGCAGGAGATTCAGCAGCGATTCCGCCCCCTGGCTCGCCGAGGCATAGGTCTGTGTGACGTACTGCGGATAGCGCAGCACGATGCCGATGAAGATGATCAGCGAAACGCCATTGCCGATGCCTTTGTCGCTGATCTGCTCGCCCAGCCACATCAGGAAGAGCGTGCCGCCGACCATGGCGATGATCGCGTAGAGCAGATACCAGGTGCTCGAGTCGTAGAAGACGCCCGAGCGCTCCATCGAAATCGCCATAAAGGTGGCCTGGATGGTGGCGAGCACGATCGTGAGCCAGCGGGTATACTGACTGATCTTCTTGCGCCCTTCCTCGCCGCCTTTCTTGGCCATCTCTTCGAGTTGTGGCATCACGACGGTCATCAACTGCATGATGATCGAGGCGTTAATGTACGGGGTGATGCCCATCGCGATGATCGAGAGCTTCTGCAGCGCTCCGCCCGACAGAAAGCCAAGCAGATTGTAAAATGCGCCGCTCTGCAAAACGCGCTGCCAGGCTTCTTGGTTGACGTTGGGCAGCTGCACGTGGATCATGAAGACGAACCACGCGAAGGCAAAGAAGACAAAAAGGATCCGCTGACGGATCTCGGGGACGAGCACCGCGGCCCGAAGGTTATTGAACAATTACGAAGCCTCGGAAGAGACCGTCTCTTCGATCTGCGCGCCGGCGGCCGCCAAGGCTTCGCGGGCGCTTTTTGAAAGAAGCACGTCCTGGAAGCGCAGCCCGGAGGGGATGCTCTTTCCCGAAAGGGTGCCCCCCAGAATCTTCACACCGTCGACCGCTCCTTTGAGCAAGCCGCGTTCGCGCAGCGACTCCGGCGTAATCTCTACCGACGGATCCCACCCTGCCAACTGGTGTAAGTTGATCACGGCGTTTCGCGTCCCAAAATGACCGCCATCGCGCGCCTTTTGCGAATAGCCGCGCCCATGCGGAAGCCGCCGGGCCCAGGGCGTTTGGCCACCTTCGAACGCCGGCCCCTTGCCGCCGCCCGAACGGACCGTCTGCCCCTTGCCGCCTTCGCCTCCGGTCTTCACCATACCCGACCCGTGGCCGCGCCCGATGCGTTGCCGCTTCGGTCGACTTCCGGGCGCGGGTTTGAGGGCGCCGAGCTTGAGTATCTGTTTCTCTTCCATCATCTATACTATGCCGAGAAAAGTTCTTTGACGGTCTTGCCGCGCAAGGCCGCCAGCTGCTCCGCGGTCCGCAGCGAACCGAGGGCCGAGACCGTAGCCATCACAACGTTGATTGGATTGTTCGTGCCCAAGCATTTGGTGAGGATGTCATGGATTCCGGCGAGCTCAAGGACCGCGCGCATCGAACCGCCCGCGATGACCCCGGTCCCCGGAGCGGCGGGCTTGAGCAGGACCGTTGCGGCGCCGACTTCGTGACGTACCTCGTGTGGGATCGTCCGTTCGACCATCGCGACGGTGACCAGATTCTTGCGTGCTTGCTCGACGGCTTTGCGTATGGCTTCCGGAACTTCAGCGGCTTTGCCGATCGCGAAACCGACCTTGCCTTTACGATCGCCGACGACGACGAGCGCGCTGAAACTAAAGCGCTTGCCGCCTTTGACGACCTTGGCGACGCGATTCACGCGAACGACCGTCTCTTCAAGCCCGCTACCATCGCGGTCGCGACCACGGTATTGCATTAAAACGTTAACCCCGCTTCACGAGCTGCGTCCGCAAGAGCGCGTACGCGTCCGTGATACTTGTAACCGCCACGATCGAAAACAACCTGGGTGATGCCGGCGGCCTTGGCCTTGACGGCGATTGCCGTGCCGACCGCCTTCGCGGCAGCGATGTCGGTCTTGGAAGAGCGCTCCGGCGTGAGCGATCCATCCAGGGTCGAAACCGCAGCCAGCGTGTGCCCCTTGGCATCGTCGACCAACGTGGCGTAGATGTGGTGCAGCGACCGCCGCACGTGAAGACGTGGACGTTCAACGCTGCCGGAGAGTTTCTTGCGCAGCCGCACGTGACGGGCGCGCCGCGCTTCGGCTCTACGCACTATTTCTTGCCTGCCTTCCCGGCCTTACCGAGCTTCTTGCGTACCCGCTCGCCTTCGTAACGAATGCCTTTACCCTTGTAGGGTTCGGGTTTGCGCAAGCGCCGGATGTCCGCTGCGACTTGACCCACGCTTTGCTTGTCGATGCCCTCGACGTGGATCTTATTCTGCCCCTCGACGGAAAGCACGACCCCCTTGGGCGGTTCGAAGGCCACCGGGTGGGAGTAACCCAAACTTAAGTTGAGGCGTTCGCCGGATTTCGAGGCACGGTAGCCGACGCCGGTGATCTCCAAACTCTTGCGAAAGCCCTTGCTCACCCCTTCGATCATATTGGCGATGAGGGTTCGGGTGAGGCCATGCGCGCTGCGATGCTCTTTAGCGTCGCCCTTGCGTGCCACGACGACTTTGCCGTCGTTCAGGCTTACCTCCACGACGTTCGACAAGATGCGCTGGCGCAACTCTCCCTTGGGCCCCGTGACAAAAACCTCATCGGCCTCGAGCTTGACATCCACACCTGAAGGTACCGCCACCGGCATTTTACCTATGCGTGACATGCTTGACCTACCTGGTGCAACGCGCGCGGCGCGCTGGCGACTTTACCAAACGTACGCAAGGACTTCGCCTCCAACGCCGCGCTTTTTGGCGCGCTTGCCCGACATGATGCCTTGCGGCGTGGACATTATGACCACGCCAAGTCCGCCCAGCACGCGCGGTATCTCCGTCTTGCGGGTGTAGACGCGCAACCCGGGGCGAGAGATGCGACGCAGCCCGGTGATGATCTTCTCCTTCTCCGGACCATACCTAAGCTGAATGCGAATCGTGCCCTGCGGGCCCTCAGCGGTCCGCTCGAAGCTCTCGATGAATCCCTCGTCCTTTAGAATCTGAGCAATCGCCTGTTTCATGCGCGACGCCGGCACGTCGACCGTTTTGTGGTTCGCCGTGTTTGCGTTGCGAATGCGCGTGAGCATATCTGCGACCGGATCCGTTACTGACACGTGCCCTTCTCCCTCACCACGACGCCTTGGTCACGCCGGGAACCACGCCGGCATGGGCGTTCTCCCGAAAGCAAATACGGCACATAGCAAACTTTCGCAGGTACCCGCGCGGGCGACCGCAGACTCTGCACCGATTATGCTGGCGTACTCCAAACTTTGGATCGCGCCGCGATTTGACGATCAAGCTCGTCTTTGCCATAAAACCTTTCTACCTCGCCGGGGCCTTCGCCAACGGCAGACCCAACGCCACCAGGAACTCGGAGGCCTCTTCATCGGTCTTTGCCGTCGTCACGATGGTAACGTCCATGCCGCGCGCCTTGTCCACCTTGTCATAGTTCACTTCGGGGAAAACGAGCTGCTCGCGCAACCCCAAGTTGTAGTTTCCGCGTCCGTCAAACGACTTGCCTGGAAGGCCGCGAAAGTCACGGATACGCGGGAGCACGACATTGAACAGCTTGTCGACGAAGACGTACATGCGGTCGCCGCGAAGGGTGACCTTCGCTCCGATGCTCGTCCCCTCGCGCAACTTGAACGCGGCGATCGACTTCTTCGCTTTGGTGACGACCGGGCGCTGCCCCGTAATCGCCGCCAACTCACTCACGGCAGCATCGAGCGACTTCGGATTGACGATCGCTTCGCCGACGCTCATGTTTACGACAACCTTCTCCAGCTTCGGAATCTGATTGACGTTCTCGTAACCAAAGCGAGACTGCAACTGCGGCCGAATTTGCTGCTCGTATTTTTCCTTCAAGCGCTCCGCCATCGTGCTACGCTCCCTTCGCCGAGTCGCGCGCGGGCTCGCCGCAGCGTGCACAAAGGCGATGCACCGCTCCATCCGCTGTGCGTGCGTGGCGCAAACGTGCGGGAGCTTTGCATTTCTCGCAGACATACTGCAGCGCGGCGACCGGCAACGGCGACTCTTTTTCGATGATCCCGCCGGTCTGCATGGCACCACCCATGTTGCCCGACTTCGAGCCCTGCTTGGTGTGGCGCTTGACGATATTCACGCCTTCCACCGTCGCGCTGCTGCCGTGGACGGCCTTGACCGTCCCGCGCTTTCCCCGCTCCTTGCCGCGCCGGATCATGACGGTATCACCCTTGATGATGTTAGCCTTGCTCATAGCACCTCCGGAGCGAGTGACGCGATCTTTAAAAAGCCGCGCTCGCGAAGCTCGCGCATCACGGGACCAAAGACGCGGGTCCCGCGCGGATCGAGATTGTCTTTCTCGCCCTTGATGATCACGCACGCGTTGTCGTCGCAACGAACGACCGATCCATCTACGCGTCGAATCGGCGCGCTGGTGCGGACCACGACCGCCTTCACAACTTGGCCCTTCTTGACTGCCGCACCAGGAATCGCGCTCTTCACGGTTCCGACCACGATGTCGCCGACGTGTGCGTAAACGTGACGGCCGCCACCGCTCACGTGAATCACGAGCAGCTCGCGGGCCCCGCTGTTGTCAGCCACCTTGAGGCGAGTCTCCTGTTGAATCATCTTGCCCGTTCCACGATCTCGACCAGGCGCCAGCGCTTCTCACGCGAGAGTGGGCGACACTCCACGATGCGGACCACGTCCCCGACGTTGGCTTCGTTGCGCTCGTCGTGCGCCTTGAACCGCGCCGACTTGCGAATGATCTTGCCGTACGCCGGATGCGGGACGCGCGTCTCCGAGACAACGACGATCGTCTTGTCCATCTTGTTCGAAGCTACTCGGCCTTGCTTCACCCGTTTGGTGCCTCGAGCAGCCGTTTTGGAGACTTCGTCCGAAGCGTTGTTAGGCTGCTCCATGTTCTCCCTCGGCAAGACGCTTCTCGCAAATGACGGTCTGGATTTGTGCGTACGAACGGCGCATCGCGCGGATTTTGCTGATGTCGGTCAGGTGACCGGTACGCAGTGCAAAGCGCAAATTAAATAGCTCGGCCTTCGCGTCGCGGGCCTTTTGTTGCAGCTCGTTCACGGTGAGATCGCGCAGCGTCTCTAACTCCTTGTGTTTGATTTTAGCCCTCCTCCCGCGACACGATCTTGGTGCCGATCGGCAGTTTTGCTGCGGCCCGGCGCAACGCTTCGCGCGCCGTCGTCGGTGCGACGCCGGATAGCTCGAAAAGCACCCGCCCCGGGCGCACGACCGCGACCCATCCCTCGGGATTCCCTTTACCGGAGCCCATCCGGACCTCGGCCGGTTTCTTCGTCACCGGCTTGTCGGGAAAAACTTTGATCCAGACCTTTCCACCACGTTTAATATGACGGGTCATGGCGATACGTGCCGCTTCGATTTGGCGGTTCGTCATCCAGCACGGCTCCATCGCCTGCAAACCGAAGTCGCCGAAGGTCAGAGCATTACCACGTACCGCAGTTCCTCGCATCCGGCCACGTTGGACCTTGCGCCACTTCACTCGCTTTGGAGTTAGCACGGTTACTCGGTAACCTCGTCGGACGGCGTGGTAGGCTCGGTGGAGACGACTGGCTCGGCCGCTGCGACCGGTTCGATCGCAGGGACGAGTTCGGCCGCAGCAACTGGTTCGGCCGACGCGACGGGTTCAATGGAAGCGACTTGTTCGACCGCAGCAACCGGTTCGGCGGGCGCAACTGGTTCAGCAGCGATCGGCGCGATGGGCTCCGAGTTCGCAGACGCTTGCGCGACTGGTTCGGGGACCGGAATAGCGGGCCGGATTGGCGGTCCCGACGGTGGGCGACCTTCGCGTCCGCGACCGCGTCCGCCGCGTTCGCGGCGCTCACGCGTCCGTTCGGGACGATCGCGAAGCGCTCCGTCGCCGCGGGGTTGATCCGGTAACACCTCACCCCGATAAATCCAGACCTTCACGCCGATCCGGCCGAAGGTGGTAAAAGCCTCGACCTGCGCGTAGTCGATGTCGGCGCGTAAGGTATGCAGCGGTACTTTTCCGTCGGCGTTGTGCTCGGTGCGCGCGATCTCTGCGCCGCCGAGACGCCCGGAGACCTGAACTTTGACTCCACGCGCGCCGGCTCGCATCGTTCGCATGATCGCCTGCTTCATCGCCCGCCGGAAAGCGATGCGCTTCTCGAGCTGATCGACGATGTTCTGGGCGACCAACCTGGCGTCGATTTCCGGATGCGGAATCTCCATGACGTTGACGGCAATACTCTTGCCGGTCAGCTTCTCGAGATTCTTGCGAATGTCGTCGATGCCAACCCCGCGCTTCCCGATGATAATGCCGGGTTTGGCGGTGTTGACGATCACGCGTGCTTGATTGGCGCGGCGCTCGATCTCAATCTTACTGATTGACGCCGAACGCATCCACCGATTGAACGATTTGCGGATCGCCACGTCTTCGTGCAGCCAATCCACGTAGTGCTTCTTCTCAAACCAGCGGCTATCCCAAGTGCGGGTAATGCCCAAACGCATGCCGACCGGATGTATCTTTTGTCCCATTTAAGATTCCTTAGCAGGTTCTGGGCTGGCAGCGCTTGCTGCGCGTTTACGCGCGCTCGCTTTCTTGCGCCGCGTCTTCGTCTCGGGCGCCGCCGGCGACGCGGATCGGCGTGCAGGGCGCGGTGCTTGCACCGACGCACCAGCACTCTTTTTACGAACTTTAGATGGGGCGGTCTCGCTCACGATGACCGTAACGTGCGAAAGACGCTTGCGTTTGAATGCCGCGCGTCCTTGCGCCCGCGGATCGAGCCGCTTGGTAAAGCGACCGCCCGGGCCCCCGTCGACGGTAATACGCGAGATGTAGAGCTCGTCGGTGTTCATGTCGTGATTGTTGCCCGCGTTGGCGACCGCACTGCGTACCAGCTTCTCGATCGGCTCGGCCGCATAGACTTCGGCGAACTTCAGCAACACCAAAGCCTCACGAACGCTCTTGCCGCGGATCGCGTTAGCAACGCGCCGCAGCTTGCGCGGCCCCGCTCGCACGAAGCGCAGATGCGCCACGGCTTGAGGAGTCTGATCGGTCATGGCTTCACCGTTGCTTTGTCGCCGCCGTGGCCCCGGAAGTGGCGCGTAGGAGCGAACTCGCCCAGCTTATGCCCGACCATATTTTCGGTAATGTAGACGGGGATGTGCGTCCTGCCGTTGTGCACGCCGATTGTGTGCCCGACCATCGTCGGAAGCACCGTCGAGGCACGGCTCCAGGTCTTGATCACCCGGCGCTCACGCGTCTCGTTGAGCTTCTCGATCTTATCCACGAGATGCTCGGCAACGAACGGACCCTTCTTCAGCGAGCGTGCCATGCTACTTCGAACCTCTCCGGCGGACGATCATCTTGGTCGTGCGCTTGTTACGGCGGGTCTTTTTGCCCATCGTCATCTGACCCCAGGGTGTCGTCGGCGGCCGCCCCGATGTCGAGCGAGCTTCGCCGCCGCCGTGCGGATGGTCCACGGGGTTCATCGCAATTCCGCGTACGCTCGGGCGCTTGCCGAGATGACGCGAGCGGCCGGCCTTGCCGATCACTTGGTTCTCATGCTCCACGTTCCCGAGCTGTCCGATCGTCGCGCGGCACTCGATGTGAATCTTGCGCACCTCGCCCGACGGCATGCGCACCTGCGAGTACTCGTCCTCTTTTGCCATCAGCTGTGCCGAGACGCCGGCCGATCGCACGAGCTTGCCCCCCTGACCGGGACGCAGCTCGATGTTATGAATGACCGTGCCGACCGGAATGTTCTTGATCGCCAACGCGTTGCCGATTTTGATGTCGGCGCCCGGTCCAGATTCGAGCATCTCACCGACTTTCAAACCGAGCGGAGCGAGGATATAGCGCTTTTCTCCATCGCGATAGTTCAGTAAGGCGATACGGCAGGAACGGTTGGGATCGTACTCGATCGTCGCAACCTTCGCCGGGACGCCATCCTTCGAACGCTTGAAGTCGATAATACGATAGATCCGCCGCGTACCGCCGCCGCGGTGGCGGACCGTAATGTGCCCGTTGTTGTTCCGGCCGGAGTGCTTCTTGCGTACCTCCACCAGCGATCGCTCGGGCGCCACCTTGGAGAGCTCCGAGAAGTCGAGCGTCGTGAGGAACCGTTTGCCGGGCGAAGTCGGCCGATATTTCTTTACAGGCATCGTCTATTGCTCAAAGTAGTTCACGCCGCCCAGTTCGATCTTCTGGCCGGCTTTGATCTTCACGATCGCTTTTTTGTAATCGGCCTGCTTGCCGGTGGTGCGGACGCCACGGCGCCCCCGAAAGCTCCGCGCCTTGCCGCGCACGTTCACGGTGTTCACCCGTAGGACGTTGACCTTGAAAATCTCCTCGATAGCGTGGCGGATCTGCGTTTTGGTGGCGTGCGGATTCACGACGAATGTATATTGCTGAACCAGCGCGTCGCCCATCGCCTTTTCGGTGATCCGGGGCGCCACGATTACCTCACGGGCGTCCATTGCGATTCCCCTCTTTAGCGACGAGCAGGTCGGTTAACGCAGTGTACGCCACCGTGGTAAAAACAATCCGCTCGAAGCGCAGCACGTCCTTGACGTCAAGCGCCCCATCGTGCGTTACTTCGACCCGCTGCAGATTGCGGCTGACGCGAACGATCTCGCCTGCGTGCGCCTCATCGCGACCCACCACGATCAGCGTGGCTGGTCCGCTACGGGCGGCTTTCGCGCTGCCGAAGAGCAGCTTGGCAAAGTCGGCGGTTTTTGAGATCGGGAAATCGCCCGCGTCGAGGATGGTGACGGCATCGTTGGCAAAGCGATCGGCTAGCGCCGTAACAAAAGCCAGGTGGCGTTCCTTTTTATTGAGCGCTTCCACGTAACTGCGCGGCTGAGGTCCGAAAACCACGCCGCCGTGGCGCCACTGCGGCGAGCGGATCGACCCTTGCCGTGCGCGCCCGGTGCCCTTCTGGCGCCAGGGCTTGCGTCCGCCGCCTGCTACCTCGTCGCGCTTCTTCGTTGAAGCCGTACCGGCGCGTGGATTGGCGAACTCGCGATGCACGGCGCGGTAGACGACGTCGAGTTTGGGCTGCGCGTCCCGTTCGAGAATGGGCGGCGTCTTCAACTCGTTGACGACTTTGCCGGTGGCGTCGATGACGTTGGGCATTTACGCTTTCGCCTTGCCGGTCTTGACGCTCCGGCGCACGAGCACGAGCCCGTTCTTGGCGCCGGGTACGGCCCCGCGTACGAGCAACAGGTTGCGCTCACCATCGGCCCGCACCACCTCGAGGTTCTGTAAGGTGGTTCGGTCGACGCCGAAGTGGCCCGGGCGGCGGCTACCTTTGGTCACGCGACCGGCGTTCGTATCGCCGTTCGAAGCGGGCTGGCGGTGGATCATCGAGCCATGACTCGCGCCGCCGCCTTTAAAATTGTGCCGCTTGATGCCGCCCGAAAAGCCGTGTCCTTTGGAGACGCCGACGACGTCTACCCGATCGCCCGGTTCGAAACTGGTCACGGTAACACTTTGACCAACCTCGGCCTCGTCGATTCCCGCGCGAAACTCGCGCACGAAGCGAACGGGCTCGACGCCTTGTTTCTTGAAATGGCCAGCCAAGGGGCGCGTAAGGCGCCTGCGTTTGACTTGCTCGAAGCCCAAGGCAACAGCATCGTAGCCGTGTTGCTCTTTGGTCTTTCGCTCCACGACCGTACAAGGCCCAGCCGCAATCACCGTGACGGGCACGGAGCGCCCGTCATCCGTGAAGATGCTGGTCATCCCGATCTTACGGCCCAGGATGTTCTTCATTCGTTCGCTTTCGGTAGTGCTTTGTTGGGCCACTGGCCCAGGCGTATTGGTAGTTTCTTTTGCCGATTCGCCATCAAAGGCGAACCGGCGTTACATTGCAACTTCGGCAGTGTACCAGGGCGGCAGCGTGAGGTCAAGGCTCGTACTCGCGCTAAGGAAACAAAGCAGCGCGCGCTGTACTACAACCCACCATGCCGATCAGACTCCTGACCGCCCTATGCGCCGTCGTGCTAGCCATCGGCGCCGCTGCCGCGCCGGCCCGGGCGGTGCCTTCAACCAAGTCATTGCTCGACGCCCTCCGCAAGGCGACGCTCGCCCGCCCTCTCTCCTCGATCACCTCGATTCATAGCGTCGGAACGATCGAAGTCGTCGGCCTGCGCGGACGGGCTCAGGAATGGGACGACGTCCGGGGCTTCCGCTTTACCACCTCGCAGGTTGCGGGGGCACTGAGCGGCGCCTCCGGCTGGGACGGTAAGGTTTCCTGGAGCCAAGATTACGCCGGCTTGGTTACTATCGACGGGGGCACCAGCGGGCGGTTGCAGGCCATCAATCAGGCCTATGTGGACAACCTCGGCTACCTTCGCCCCGACGCCGGGGGGGCGACCGTCGTCTATGCCGGACCGCGCACCGACGGCGCGACCACGTACGACGTGCTCGCGGTGACGCCCCCGCACGGCAGCGAGATCGACCTCTGGATAGATCCCGGAACGCACTTGATCGCGCGCGTGACCGCGACCATCGGTATCCTTTCCTCGACCACCGACTACTCGAACTACCGCCGCGTTGATGGCCTCACCTATCCCTTCGACAGCACGACACGGCTCTCGAACGGCAACTCCGAGACGATGCGCCTTTTCTCGCTTGAACTCAACACCAATATCGCTGAGCGAATGCGCGTACCGTCGCAAAACGTTCACGATTTTTCCATCTCCGGCGGCAGCAGCACCACCGTTCCGCTTCAGATCGTCAACAATCACCTCTACATGCAAGTGCTGCTCGACGGGCATGGACCGTACACGTTCGTCCTCGACAGCGGCGGCGATTTCATCATCACGCCCGAGATCGCGCAGGCGCTTCAAGTCAAGAGCGCGGGCCAAGCGCAACTGCAAGGCGTCGGAAACGCGACTGAGGGGGCCTCATTCACGCGCATCGCCTCCATCGCGATCGGCAATGCCACGGTGCGAAAGCCCTACATGCTCGTTTTACCGATCGCAACCGGGTTCGGCGTGGCCGAAGGCATGCGCATCGACGGAATGGCCGGTTATCAGCTGCTCGCGCGGTTTCTGACGACGGTCGACTATGCGAACGCGAAGCTCACCCTCGCGATGCCTGACTCGGCGCCTGCATCGCCGCCCGGCACGAGTCCGATCTCGTTTTACATCGACGGCACGATTCCGCGGATTCCGATCACCGTCAGCGGTGTAGCGACGACCGCCGAAGTGGATACCGGAAACCGCGCCGCCCTCGATCTCTCGGCACCCTTCCTGGGAGCGAATCCGTCGCTCGCAGCGCTTGCGAAGACCGGAGCCGGCGTGGTCGGATTCGGCGTCGGCGGACCGGCACTCGCTCGACTCGGGCGCGTCCCCTCATTACAAATAGGTCCGTATACCCTTGCAAACGTGATCGCGTCGTTCGCGACCCAAGCTAAGGGCGCGTTCGCGGATCCGTTCAATCCTGCCAACATCGGCGGCGCGCTCTTGCGCCGGTTCACCGTGACCTTCGACTACGGTCATCACCAGTTGCTGCTCGCCAAGAACGCGAACTTCGATCAGCCCTTCGGGTACGATCGCTCCGGACTCTTCCTCGTCGACGCGAACGGCGCGTACACCGTGCTTTCGGTATTCCCCGGTTCGCCGGCGGCGAGCGCCGGCCTCGCTAAAGGCGACGTCATCCTCACCGTCAACGGGGCGCCCACTTCCAGCACGTCGCTGGCCGGCTTGCGGACGTTATTGAGCGGAGCGTCGGGCACCGTGGTTCACTTGCACGTGCGCAGCGCAAGCAACGAACACGACGTCAGCCTAAAACTTGCCGACTACATCTAAAGAATCCAACCGCGTCCACGTAAGTTCGCGTAAGACTTCACGGCTCGTATGCAAAACGAGGACCGTCTGACCGAGCGCCGGAGCCAGGAGGGCGGGAGGCGCGAGGCAGACGATAGGAGCCCGACAGGATGTCGGGCGAGGAATGTGTCCGAGTTTGCACGCGGGCCGTGAAGTCTTACGTGAAAGCGGCTAGGCCGGTGATTTCTTTGCCTACGATCAGGGTGTGCATTTCGCTGGTGCCTTCGTAGGTTAGCACCGACTCGAGGTTGTTCATGTGCCGAATCACCGGATATTCGAGCGTCACGCCGTTGGCGCCGAGAATGGTTCGCGCTTCACGCGCGATGGCGAGCGCTTCGCGTACGTTGTTAAGCTTTCCAAAGCTCACCTGAGCTGGCTGCAGGCGCCCTTCGTCCTTCGCGCGTCCGAGGTGAAGTGCGAGCAACGTGCCTTTGTTGAGTTCGAGAAGCATGTTGACCAGCTTCTCCTGCGTCATTTGATAGGCCGCGATCGGACGGTCGAACTGGACGCGCGTTTTGCTATACTCGAGCGCGGTTTCGTAGCAGCTGCGTGCCGCGCCCATCGAGCCCCAGACGATACCGTAGCGGGCCTCGTTGAGACAGGCGAGCGGCGCGCCTAGGCCTTCCCCGCGCGCCAGGAGCGCGTCCGCCGGCAGGCGGCAATCGGCGAGAACGAGTTCGCTGGTCACCGAGGCGCGCAGGGAAAGTTTGCGGTGGATGTTCGAGGCGCTAAAGCCCTCGGTCTCGCGCGGCACGATGAAGCCCCGAATGCCATTCTCCGTTTGGGCCCAAACGATGGCGAGATCCGCGATCGATCCATTGGTGATCCACATTTTCGTTCCGTCGAGCACCCAATCGGCGCCGTCGCGCCGCGCATACGTACGCATGCCGGCGGGATTGCTTCCGAAATCCGGCTCGCTCAAGCCGAAACAGCCGATGAGCTCGCCGCGCGCCATCGCCGGCAGCCAATCCCGTTTCTGTACCTCGTCTCCCCAGCGGTAGATCGCGAACATCGCGAGCGAGCCTTGCACCGATGCGAAGCTGCGCACGCCCGAATCGCCGGCTTCCAACTCCAGACATGCGAGGCCGTAGGCGACCGCGCTGGCGCCAGGACAGCCGTAACCCTCGAGATGCATCCCGAGTAAGCCGAGCCGGCCCAATTCGCGCCCGAGTTCACGCGGCAAGATTCCCTCTTCGAACCATTCGGCGACATTGGGCAAAATGCGATCACGTACGTAGGAGCGCACCGTCTCGCGAACGAGGCGCTCTTCACCGGAAAGCAGTCGGGTCAGGTCGATGAAATCTACGGCATCGAGTATTTGCGAAACGGATCCAGCAGTGGCGCCGGTCAACGCTTCAGAACCCGCGCAAGCTTATCGTATAAAGCCTCCGTCGAGCGTTCGAACTGATCTTCGAAGCGCCGCCACAGGAGGCGGCCGTCGGTATCGGAGAGCATCGCATCGACGCGATACTCCAATAAGGTTTCTTTGCCTTCACTCGAGAGATGAAAGCCGTGAGTACCGTCAAAACCTTCGTTGCGAAATCGCCAGACGATCCGCTCTTCGGGGACCGCTTCTTCCAGGACGCTGTGGATCCCGAGATGCCACTCTTCGGTACGTCCGGGCGCAAGCGGTCCCGGAGAACGCATGAAGGGTTGCGAGGCGAAAGGCCAGATCTGATCGCCCGAGGTACCCATCTCCTCGAGCAAGTGATAGATCCGGCGTTTGGTTCCGTGAAAGGACCGCGATCTTAGTTCGTGGAGCTCGATGGGCATGAGCGGCTCGTTCGCTTAGCGAAGCGCGGCGACCCCTACACCGCCTCCGAGAATGATGAGTAACGGTGCGCTGAGCTTACTGCGCAGCATCAGTACGACGACGACCATGCTGATCGCGTATGCGACTACGCTGACGGGGGCACCTCGACCGATCGTCCATACGCTCGACCAGACCAGCCCGACGATAGCGGGGGCCAATCCCTGCGAAATCCGCGTACGCCATGGCGACGCTCGGAAGCGCTCCCAGAGCGAGTCGAAGGCGACCATGATCAGGCTCGAGGGCAGAAACATTCCAATCGTCGCAGCGGCGGCGCCCACAATGGGTCTAGCCGGCGTGGCTGTGTAGCCAATCAAGGCAGCGAAGACCGTCGTGGGTCCCGGCACCAGCTTCCCGATGGTGTAAAACTGGGTGAACTGTTGGGAACTTACCCAATGGTATTTCCCGACGGCGTCGGCGTGCATCTGCGGAATAATTCCTTTGCCCCCACCAAAGCCGAGCACCGACAACTGCCCGAAGACCCAGAGAAGATGCAGGACGGTATGCAGGCTGCTACCCATCGGCCTTCGCTCGTGAACGCAGCGATTCATAAACGATGCCGGCGCCGCCAAAAATCACCAAGACCAGGAGCAACGGCATCTTTAGGAATGAAACGGCCAAAGCCGTTATCCCCAGGAGCAGGATGCGCACCCAGTCGCCGCGTTCGTCCCACGTCAGCTCCAGCGCATTACCGATCGTCAGTCCGAGCGCGGCGGCCGCGCAGCCGAGCAGTCCTCCGTGCACGTAAGGATTAGCCGCGTATTTGAAATAAAGGGCGCCCGCGATGAGCACGATCGCGAACGGCGGGATGCTCGCGCCCAGAAACGCGGCGATTGCGCCCGGGATGCCGCGAACTTGTTGGCCGCAATACAGCGCGAGATTGAGAATGTTCGGGCCGGGAAGTATCTGCGCGATTTCCAGGCCGTCCATAAAACGCTCGCTGTCCATCCATCCGCGCGATATAACCTGCTGGCGAATGCTCGCCTTTTGTCCACCGCCAAACGCCGTCGAGGAGATCGCGGCGAACGCCAGCGCAACGCTCGTTAGTGAAGGGCGATCAGCTGACATCGGGGAGCGGGCCGTCTACTACAGCCGCGTTGTGCTTGCCCGAAAGAATGTGGATATGGATGTGTTCGGTGTGCTGAAATGGCGGCAGCACGCCCATGCGGATCATAAAGCCATCGTCATAGAGGCCGAGCGCCAGGGCAACTTTCTGAATGCCGGCGACCAAACGGTGCCAAATTTCGGCGTCACCGAGGCCAAGATCGAGGATCGTAGGGATCCATTTCTTTGGAATGATGACGACGTGGACTTCCCACCATTCCTCCTTGCTTCGATCAACGTTGTGCCGAAACGCGAAGACGTCATCGTCTTCATAGACGACTTCGTCGGCCTTCGTGCGCGTACCATCGAGGCGCCCGCGAAACGTGTGCTCCGGATCGGGCTTCTCCCACGAACGCTGTTCGGGGCTGGAGATCATTTCGGAAACCCACTGAGCCATCATCGCTGCTTCCGGTATTGCAGGCAGGCGTCCTCTTGAAGACGGTGAAGGTGCGCCGCATGACCGCGAACGGTAAAAAGAAACGCCTCACGCCGGCCGACGTTTTGGGCGCGGAACCGGAGTGGCCGAAGGATCCTAAACCCTGGACGAGGGCGGTGGGCAACAATGAAATCGTTTACGAGGACCGCCACGTTGTCGTCTTCCACGACCCCGTCGACGAAGAGAACGAATCGCAGCGGGTTCCCGGTGAGATCCGCTTGACGCTTCTTACGAAGAAAAAGGGCATCGAGAGCTTAATGGATTTGGGCGTCGCCGACGAGACCCTGAATGCAGCTGTCCTGCGCGGGCTTCAGCAAGCCGCGCTACGGCTCGGCCTGGAGAAGAAAGGCTTCGAAGTTCGCGCGCACGTCTACCCGCCGCTGCAGCATCGGCCCGAGCTTGCCTTCAAAATTCGGGCCGGAAAGCAACCAAAAGCCAGCGATACCCCTTCCGGCTAAGTGCCGAGCCCGACGCCCGTCTTATTCCTGCGGTTTTTTAGCAAAGGGCAGTTTCGCGGTGAGCTGCGCTTCCTTTTCGGCCAGCTTGGCTAACGTCTGCACGACGACGATCGCGAGGATCGTGACGATTAACGCGTAGATAAACTGAGCGAGCAGACCATTGCCGGGCTTTAGGAAGAGCGCGATTGCGTCGCCGATGAACTTGTTCCACGCGCCGGCCGCGATCAGGCCGAAGGCAACCGTCGCGAGCCCGATCATGGTGCCGAGATAGGTGGATCTGATCTCCATTCTGACTCCTCTGGAAGCAAGAGTGATAGTATGGAGCTCTTTTCCCAAAAGAAAAGGCCCGAAGCCTGCAGCTCCGAGCCCCTTTCGACCGTTTAGGCGGATCGAGTTAGGCCTTGAGTTCGATGTCCACGCCGGCCGGCAAGTCGAGATGCATCAACGCATCCATCGTTTTCGGCGACGCCTGGAGAATATCGATCAGCCGCTTGTGGGTGCGCATTTCGAAATGCTCACGAGACTTCTTATCGTTGTTCGTCGAGCGTTGAACGCAAAACCGGTTGATCTCGGTCGGCAGCGGGACGGGCCCGCTCACGAACGCGCCGGTGCGCTTGGCCGTCTCGACGATGCGCTCGGCCGATTGGTCCAAGACCTTGTGATCGTACGCCTTGAGGCGTATCCGAATCATTTGTTTCGACATCTAAAGTGTTAGGCTCTCAACTCTATTTTCAAAGATCGGTGGGGTTAGGATTGTTGATGGGGAAAACCTACTCTGCAACCGTGGTGACGACGCCCGCACCAACGGTGCGTCCGCCTTCACGAATCGCGAACCGAAGACCCTGTTCGCAGGCAATCGGCGTGATCAGCTCCACGTCCATCTGAACGTTGTCGCCCGGCATGACCATTTCGACACCTTCCGGAAGCTTGATCGTGCCCGTGACGTCGGTCGTGCGAAAATAAAACTGGGGACGGTAGTTCGCAAAGAATGGCGTATGGCGCCCGCCCTCCTCTTTGGAGAGCACGTAGACCTCGGCCTTGAACTTCTTGTGCGGCTTGACTGACCCGGGTTTAGCGAGCACTTGGCCGCGCTCGATCTCGTTGCGGTCGATGCCGCGCAGCAACACCCCGATGTTGTCGCCAGCGATGCCTGCGTCAAGCAGTTTGCGGAACATCTCGATTCCGGTCACGACCGTCTTTTTGGTCTCCTCTTTGAGACCGACGATCTCGACTTCTTCCCCGACCTTGACCTGACCGCGCTCCACGCGACCGGTGCCGACCGTGCCCCGGCCCGTAATCGTGAAGACGTCCTCGACCGGCATCAGGAAAGGCTTGTCCAATTCGCGCTGCGGCTCCGGGATATAGTCGTCGACGGTCTCCATGAGTTTGAAGATCGGATCGGCATCGGCATCACCGCGCTTGCCGCTCGAGTTAAGAGCCTTGAGGGCGGAGCCGCGAATAATCGGCGTGTCGTCACCAGGGAACTCGTACTGCGTCAGCAGCTCGCGGATCTCCATCTCGACGAGCTCGAGCAGCTCCTCGTCGTCCACCATGTCGACCTTGTTGAGGTAAACGATGATGCGGGGGACGCCCACCTGACGCATCAGGAGAATGTGCTCGCGCGTTTGGGGCATTGGACCGTCGGTTGCGGCCACTACCAGAATGGCGCCGTCCATCTGGGCCGCGCCGGTAATCATGTTCTTGATGTAGTCGGCATGGCCGGGGCAGTCCACGTGGGCGTAATGACGCTTCGGCGTCTCGTACTCTTGGTGTGAGATGGCGATGGTGATTCCGCGCTCTTTCTCTTCGGGCGCGTTGTCGATTTGATCGACCCCAACTTTTTGCGCCAGACCCTCGGTTGCAAGACAATGCATAATTGCCGCCGTCAACGTGGTTTTTCCGTGGTCCACGTGTCCGGTCGTACCGATATTGACGTGCGGCTTCTTGCGCTCGAACTTTTGCTTCGCCATCTCTTTCCTTTCACTGCGCGCCCGACTTCGCCGAGCGGCGTGGCCCCCACTTAACTCGCCCTAGACTCTAGTACACGGGTCCTGGCGTTTTGGTTTCCTCTGCCACCTTACGCGGTAAACGCCCCCGTCGAGAGGGCGCCAAGACCTCGGAATAGTATCAGGCGCGGCCCAGCACTGTCAACGCTCGTCGAAGCTCCAAAAACACTTCGCTTTTAGGCTGGAGCTAGCTTCTTGCCGGCGGCCTTGGCAACGATCTCTTCCTCCACGGATTTGGGCGCTTTTTCGTAATGAGAAAACTCCATCGTGTAGGTCGCGCGGCCTTGCGTCGCCGAGCGCATGTCGGTTGCGTAACCAAACATCTCCGAGAGGGGCACGTGAGCGGTGATCACCTGCGCGCCACCCGGCGCCTCTTCGGCAGCGTGAATCGCCCCACGCCGGCGGCTAAGATCGCCGTTGATCGCTCCCATGTACTCCTTGGGAGTGGTTACTTCGACTTTCATGATCGGCTCGAGAAGGATCGGACCGGCAGCCCGGTTCGCCTCTTTCCATGCAATCGAGCCCGCGATCTTGAAGGCCATTTCGGATGAGTCGACCTCATGGTACGAACCATCGAAGGCGACCGCCTTAAAATCCACAACCGGGAAGCCGGCGAGCACGCCGCTCTGGGCCGACTCGCGAACGCCCTCCTGGACCGCCTTGGCGTACTCTTTGGGAATCGCGCCGCCGACGATTTTCCACTCAAAGATAAATCCCGTCCCCGGCGGTTGCGGTTCGACGCGCAGCCAGACGTCGCCATACTGCCCTTTGCCGCCGGTCTGACGCACCAGGCGCCCTTCCTTTTCAACGCTCTTGGTGATCGCTTCTTTATAAGCTACTTGGGGCTTGCCGACGTTGGCTTCGACTTTGAACTCCCGGCGCAACCGGTCGAGGATGATCTCGAGATGCAGCTCTCCCATCCCCGCAATAATCGTTTGTTGCGTCTCCTCGTCAGTGCGCATTCGAAACGTCGGATCTTCCTGCGCCAGGCGCTGCAGTGCCAGGCCGAGCTTGTCCTGGTCGGCCTTGCTCTTCGGCTCGATCGCCTGGTGAATGACCGGCTCCGGAAAAGTGATCGATTCGAGCGCGATCGGGGCCCGTTCGTCGCAAAGCGTGTCGCCGGTGCGGGTGTCCGAAAGACCGACCGCCGCCGCGATATCTCCGGCGCCGATCGCATCGATGTCCTCACGATGATTTGCGTGCATGCGCAGGATTCGGCCGATTCGCTCCTTCCGGCCGGAGCGCGAGTTCAAGACGTAGCTGCCCTTGTTGAGCACGCCGGAATAGACACGGAAGTACGTTAAATTCCCGTACGGATCGGTCGCAATCTTAAAGGCGAGCGCGCAGAACGGCTCGGCGTCGTCGGCCTTGCGCACGATCTCGTCACCGCTCTTTGGATCGCGGCCGACAATCTGCTTGGCTTCCAGTGGCGAAGGCATATACTCGACCACCGCGTCGAGCAGCGGTTGAATGCCCTTGTTCTTAAAGGCGGAGCCGCACAGCATCGGCAACACGGTTCCTTCAATCGTCGCACGGCGCAGCGCGGCCTTCATGCGGTCGATCGGGAGTTCCTTACCCTCGAAGAACATCTCGAGCAGCTCATCGTCCTGTTCGGCGATTGCCTCGACCAGATTCTGGCGCCACTGCATCGCGAGCTCCTTGAGCTCACCTTCGACGTCTTCCAGCGCCATCGTCGAACCCAGATCGTCACTGTAGACGACCTTCTTCATCGTAAAGAGGTCGACGACGCCTTTGAACTTATCTTCAGCGCCGATCGGTACTTGAATCGGAACGGCGCGCGCGCCGAGGCGCTCGCGGATCTTTTCGACCACATTGAAGAAGTCGGCCCCGACGCGATCCATCTTGTTGACGAAGATGATCCGGGGAACCCGATACTTGTTGGCTTGGCGCCACACCGTTTCGGATTGCGGCTGCACCGCCGCGACCGAATCGAATAGTGCCACCAAACCGTCGAGTACCCTCAGCGATCGTTCCACTTCGACCGTGAAGTCGACGTGACCGGGGGTGTCGATAATATTGATGCGCGTGTCGCGCCAGGTGGTCGCGGTCGCAGCCGAGGTAATGGTGATCCCGCGTTCCTGCTCCTGAACCATCCAATCCATCGTCGCCGCGCCGTCGTGCACTTCGCCCATCTTGTGCACGCGGCCGGTGAAGAACAGGATGCGCTCCGTACAGGTCGTTTTGCCGGCGTCAATGTGCGCGGCAATGCCGATGTTCCTCGTGCGGTCGAGCGGATATTCCCTTACAGCCATGGTGTTAGTTTAAAATGCTTACCAGCGATAATGGGCAAAAGCCTTATTGGCTTCGGCCATCTTATGCGTGTCTTCACGCTTCTTAATCGTAGCGCCCGTGTTATTGGATGCGTCGAGCAGTTCGCCGGCGAGCTTTTCCTCCATGGAGCGCCCGTTCCGGGCACGGGCAAAGCCGATCAGCCAGCGCATCGCCATCGCTTGGCGGCGGTCCGGGCGGACTTCCATCGGGACCTGGTAGGTAGCGCCGCCCACGCGCCGAGGCCGAACCTCGACCAGCGGCATCGCGTTCGAAAGCGCCTGCGAGAAAATATCCATCGGGTCGCGGCCCGTCTTCTCGGCAACGATGTCCAGCGCGCCATAGGTAATATGTTCGGCAGTCGACTTTTTGCCGCGCAGCATCACCTTATTGATGAAACGCGCCAGCACTTTCGAGTTGAATCGCCCATCGGGGAGAATTTGCCGCTTGGGAGCGGGTCCTTTACGAGGCATGGCTACTTCTTCTTTTCGCGCTTGGCGCCGTATTTGGAGCGGCCTTGCTTACGGTTGGCGGTGCCGGCCGTGTCGAGGGTGCCGCGAATAATGTGATAGCGAACGCCCGGCAAATCTTTGACGCGGCCGCCGCGGACGAGGACCACCGAGTGCTCCTGGAGGTTGTGCCCGATGCCGGGAATGTAGGCCGTGACCTCTTCCCCATTGGTGAGCCGGACGCGCGCGACTTTGCGCAGCGCCGAATTCGGCTTCTTCGGGGTAACAGTCTTCACTTGGGTGCAGACCCCGCGGCGCTGCGGGTTGCCGGCTACCTCAAAGGTACGCGTCGGCAGATCCGGATGGCCGGGCTTCGGCCCAGTCAGGATCACGCGAAAGGCTCGGGTCTTGACCTTTTGCTCGGTCTTTTCGCGCCCCCGGCGCACGAGCTGGTTAATCGTCGGCAAAAGTTGCTCCTCAGTACACAAACAACGGCCTCACCCGCAGGTGGGACCGAGGACTTCAACTATATCAGGGCGCCTTTTCAGCGTCAAATCCCCTAGCCGGCAGGCGTGGGCGCTGCGATCCATTTGGCGCATCGATCGCCAAAGCGAGGGGCAGGCAGCTCGTTAGCATATTACCGGCGCTCTAAGATCAGACCGATTGCTACGACCGCTACGATGAGGTCGCCGTTAATATTGCCGCATCTTTACCCGCGACGACCCCTATTACCGCACCTCCACCGAGCCGGAGCCTGCTCGCTAACCCTCCTGGCCGGCCATACCCGCGCGGGCGAGCTCCCCGGCGATCTCCGCGGGCGTGAAGCCCCGGTGACGCAGCGAGCTGACGAACTTTTCCGTTGCCTCCCTTAGGCTACGCATGCGAGCACGCCGGTTAAGCGGGATGTCCCCGGCCACGCGCGTGCCGCGCCGGCCGTCGCCGACAAGCCAGCCGTCGGACTGCAGTTCGGCGTAAGCCCGAGCAACGGTGTTTGGCGCGATCCCCAAATCGCCCGCCAGTTGCCGTACGGTCGGCAACGGCGATTCGGGCGGAAGCTCTCCACGTTCGATGGCAGCGCGAACTTGCTCGACGACCTGCTGATACGGCGGGATCTCGAGCTCTGGGTCAACGACGAGATACGGCGAGCTCACGCCACTCATATGGGCCTGCGCGCGAGAACGATGTTGGCGAGAATCGTCACCATGAATGCCGCCCAGACCACCATTTGGGCTGCAAAAAAGGAAGTGTCGAAGCCCGGAGCGGCGACTTTCGAGAGGCCAGTGAACAAATAAGCCGACGCGCACGCCGACCCAGCAATGCTGTTCACGCGAGCCGTGCGAAGGCGCTCGTCGACCACACACTCGAACTGCGGATCGGCTCCCAGCAGCAACACGGGAGTACTGGCCACACGCCAGGCGACGAACGCGAGGATCATCATCGAGGCCGCCACAATGCTCGCGCCGAGCCTTAAATGCGGATAGGCCAGGAGCGTCAAGGTTATACCGAAACTGCAAGCGACCGATGCGGCGACGAACGGTGAGACGACCCCTAGCGGTGATCGGCGTACCAGCGGCGCAGCGCGCCTTTGGGTCGCACGACTAAACCGGGCAGACGCGAAAAGGGTAACGACGGCGAATCCGAGGCAAAGCAACAGGTAGGGCAAAATCAACGGCACGGCGCGCAAGAACGCGACACCGGCCAACAGGATGGCCGTGATTCCCAAATAACGCCCGTAGCCGTTGCGGATCCCTTCGGCCTTCTCGCGCGCATCGATCACCCGGGTCAACCGTAGCCGATCGAAGGGCGGCAGCTTCGCTGCCGGGCGTTTGAAATAAGGTGACAAATCTCCTAACCAGTCGTAAGGCCGGAGAAACATCGCCAAACCGATCGCGACCAAACCTACCGCGGTAACCGGGCGCATGACGCTGTCGAGTTCCGAGACTCCGTGCATCGCTTATGCCACGCGGATGCGCCGGCGTACCGAAAGGACGGCCAGGTTTCCGGCGCCGATGAATGCGGCCATAACGATCAGTTGAACGGTCATCGCGTGAAGATAGTCTTGCGGCGGGACGCTTCGCGTGGACAGTACGACGAAAACGAAGGCCGGCGCGCAGGCCAGGTACGCAATGCTGGTTGCGCGGCCGGCGCGGACGCGTTCGTCGACCGCGTATTCGACTTGCGGATCAGCCCCTAACAGCAGCGCCGGAGCACCCGCAATGCGCCACGCGATAACACCCAGCACGAGCGTGACGAGCGCGGATACGATCGCACCCACCCGTAGCGCCGGGTAGATCGCGAAGCTCAACGTCGCAGCGAAACAACAAACCATTGCAACGATCGCGCCTGGCGGTAGCGCCCGCAAGGCGGAGCGACGCAGCAGCGGCGCGACGCGGCGCACCGTCGCGCGCTGGAACTGCAGATACCCCAGCAGCATCGTGGCCGCAATAGCCAGGCTGAAGAGGGCATACGGCACGACAATCGGCACGGCGGGGACCAAGGTCAGCGCTGCGATCGCGATGCCGAACAGACCCAGCCAGCGTCCATACGCCTTCGAAACGCCTTCGGCGTCCTGACGTGCCATCATCGTCCTTCCAAACGATCGCGCTCATCCGGCGAGAGTTTGCCCGCCGAACACTTGATATATGGCTTGAGGCCCCAGAAGTAGTCGGGCGATAGACATGCCCAAAGGCCGATCGTGAAAACGGCGAGCGCCATCATCCATCGGCTGGGATCGGTGAATATCGCGTGTCCGTAAATCATTGTATTGCCACCCTAATACAAACGGGGTTTTGTGTCAACCCCTTGGTTCAAAGAACCCGCTCGACGCGCTAACAGGGCCGCGACGTCCTGGCCCGTATCTCGCGCGCAATGGCGGCGAGCGGCGAACTTCACCACATCCCACGGCTGGGCGTCTTGGATGGCCTGCGCGGACTGGCCGTCTTGCTGGTGGTCTGGTATCACCTTTGGGAAATCAGCTGGTTATCGCCGCCGTGGTGGCTGGTTTTCATCCCCGCGACCGGTTTCATCGGCGTTCACCTCTTCTTCTTTCTCAGCGGCTTTGTGATCTCGTATCCGTTCGTCCGGGCGATGATCCTAGGAAATCCGCAGCCGACCTGGGCCCATTTTGCCTGGCGCCGGTTCATCAAAATCGTTCCGTCGTATCTGCTGGCGATCGCTGCGGCCTACGCGATCGGCTACGCGCAACTGCAGCCGAACGCATCGCTTTTTCCCGACTTAGTCACCCATCTGCTCTTCGTGCATACCTGGTTTCCTGACCGATACGGCACGATCGACGGCGTGCTGTGGACGCTGGCCGTCGAAGTGGAATTCTACTTCATCTTCCCGCTGATCTGGTTGTGCTTTAAGCGAGGCCCGTGGTTAACCACCGCAGCGATGATCGCGATCGCGTGGGCTTGGCGCGCGTGGATGGCCCATTGCTGTTACAACACGCTCTTCCCTCAATGGGAAGAGAACCTCCCCGGTTATCTCGATATCTTCGCCTGCGGCATGATTAGCGCATATCTCTTTACGCGCTTCGGCAATCGCTGGCGTAGCGCTCACCTCGATCTGGCGCCGCCATTGGTTGCGATCGCCGGGTTTGCCTTACTCGCCGGACTGCTGCAGAATCTCTACGCTTATCGCTTCAACGACCAATGGGCCGGCGTCTGGCAGATCGACAACCGTTCGTTGCTCGGCGCTGCGTTCGCGCTGATCGCGCTCGGCTCGCTCGCGAGCCCGCGCTGGTGGCAGATCCTGCTCGACAACCCGCCGCTGCGATTCATGGCGACGATCTCTTACAACCTCTACCTCTACCATCAGTTGGTCGGGCGCGAACTGCTCTCGCATCGCATCCCCCCCTACGCCGGCGATCCGCACTACGATCCCGAATGGCAAATACGTTATACCGCGACCGCTTTCGCGGTCGCGATCGGGCAGGCAACCCTGGTAACGTACCTCTTCGAAAGACCCCTACTGCAAATACGACTTGAAGATATTACGCGTCAAATCGGCCGCCACCGGCACTTGGACTTCCTTGTTCTGGAAAGCGGTAATGAAGGTCCAAAGCCAGAGAATCAAACCGAGCACGCGCAAAACGATCCAGACGGGAAAGAAGAACAGCCAAAGATGAAGGCCGATCATGACGATGCCGACCACCCAGCATAGGATAATCCATCCGGCCCACAGCGTAATCGATTGAGCCGCCGCCCAACGGACGAACTTATTCGTGCCGCCGCCGAGCATCATGACGATGCCGCCGATGATTGGTATGAGGTAGGCGAGCCCGCCGGCCACGTTCTGTTCGAGTCCGAAGGGAGTATCCTTGGGAGGTTGGGTTACGGACATGCTAGTGCCCCTTTCGCGCTCGCGAGAGTCGCAGAATATTATGGCTTGCTTTGCTTTGCAACCGCATTGGCCCTCCGTCGAGCGCTCGTCGGCAACAGGCTCAAACCGCCGGCGTGAGAAACGACGACCGCATGCGCCGTCGCTGGTGGTATCTGCTGCTGATTCTGCCGTTCGTTGGGACGCTGCTGCCGCCGCTCTACAACCACGCCCACCCGACGCTCTTCGGGATGCCGTTCTTCTATTGGTACCAGCTTGCATGGGTGCTGGTGACCGCGGCGCTGCTCGGGATAGTGGTCGCGCTCGCCGGAGAGTCCGGCGATGTCTAGCGCCATTATTCTGGCCGTAGCCGTGTTGGGCGTCACCATCCTGGGCTTTTTCGCGGCGCGCTGGGGCGGCGCCAATCTCGCCACTCTCGACCAGTGGGCCCTTGGCGGCCGAAGCTTCGGCACCATCGTTTCGTGGTTTTTGCTCGGCGGTGATCTTTACACCGCCTACACCTTCATCGCGGTCCCCGCACTCGTCTATAGCGTCGGCGCACTCGGCTTCTTCGCGGTGCCGTACGCAACGATCGCCTATCCGATCGCGCTGGTCATCTTAACGCGATTCTGGGGCATCGCGCGCCGGCGCGGCTACGTAACCACCGCCGATTTCGTTCGCGACCGCTTTGGTGACCGCACGCTCGAGGTTGCGATCGCGCTCACCGGGGTCGTCGCGGCCATGCCGTACATCGCGCTGCAGCTGGTCGGCATGCGGGCGGTCTTTGCGCAGTTCAGCTTGCTCGGGGCCGGCAACGCACTCCCGGCGCTCAGCGTCGCCTTCGTCCTGCTGGCAGCCTATACGTACAGCAGCGGACTGCGCGCTCCCGCGATGATCGCGTTCGTCAAGGACACGCTCATCTACGCAACGGTGATTGCCGCTATCGTGGTCATACCGGCGCGGCTGGGCGGCTGGGCGCACATTTTCGCCGACTCGGCCAGCGCGCTCGCAAAACGGCCCAACCCTTCGTCGATCTTCCTAACCTCGCCGCAGTACTTCACCTATGCGACGATGGCTTTCGGCTCGGCGCTCTCACTCTTCATTTATCCGCACTCGATAACGAGCGCGTTGGCGGCGCGCAGTAAGACCGTGATCCGGCGCAATGCGGCGCTGCTGCCGATCTACTCGCTCTTGCTCGGTCTGCTCGCACTGCTGGGCTACTGCGCGGTCGCCGCCCACATCGCGCCCAAGGACGCAAGCAGCGTCGTTCCGCTGCTGTTTGCTCGCTTCTTTCCAGACTGGTTTCTGGGTTTCGCCGACGCGGCAATCGTCATCGGCGCGCTGGTCCCGGCCGCAATCATGTGCATCGGCGCCGCTAATCTCTTTGCGAGCAACGTCTTTCGCGAGTTTTCGCCCGAACGCTCGCCGGTCGAAACACTGATCGCCAAAGTCCTGACCCTCGCGATTTCCGCCTTCGCCTTGCTCTTCATCTTTTGGGTACCCGTGCGATACGCGATCGACTTCCAGCTGCTCGGCGGCGCACTGATGCTGCAAATCTTTCCCGCCTTCGTGCTCGGCCTCTGGACGCGCTGGTTTCATCCCAAGGCGCTCCTGGCCGGCTGGGGCTGCGGCCTGCTCGCGAGTGGCGCGATGGCATATGCCAGCGGATTCGGGTCGAACTTTACCCTGCACGTCTTTGGCATCTCGCTCACCGGCTTCATCGCTTTGTACTCGCTCGTTCTCAACTTGCTCGTCAGCGTCACGGCCACGCTGCTGCTCCGCGCCACGAACTCCAATCCCGGCGTCGATCGCACGACCGCGGTGGATTTCGCATGAGACGGCCAATCAATCCGCCGGGTTGGCCACGTGCCAGCGGATACGCGCACGGCGTGCTGGCCGAAGGCCGTTACCTCGCGATTTCCGGGCAAATCGGTTGGAACGAACGGGGCGAATTGGTTGGCGGCGACTTTCTAAAGCAGGCCCGCCAGGCGCTACGCAATGTCGTGGCCGTGCTCCGAGCGGCCGGCGGCGAGCCCGAAGATCTGGTGCGCCTGACCTGGTATATCACCGATAAAAATGAGTATCGCCGCACGCTGCGCGAACTCGGCGCAGCGTATCGCGAGATCGTCGGCCCCCATTATCCCGCGATGGCGCTGGTGCAGGTCGCAGATCTGCTCGAAGACGGCGCCAAGGTCGAAATCGAAGCGACGGCCGTCTTGCCGATTACGAAATCTACGGCTCAATCCTAGGGCTGGAGCTAGTGAGGCGTTCGGCCTGCCGGCATTGCGGCTACGGGACTTAGCGATTTTCGGGCAACACAGGATGTGTTCTTCAAAACTTCGTTTTCCCGAAAATCGCGTACGAGCAACCGAAGGACAGGTTGTCCGTAGGGCGCGATCCCGCAGCGGAATGCCGGTAGGCTGAACGCCGTTAATC
>JBAVTZ010000138.1:0-9260 GCA_049696515.1 Candidatus Cybelea sp.
TGCCACGGAACGACGCCGAGCACGCCGATCTGAAGCAGCACGTACAGCGCCGCCACGATCAGCACGGAAAGCACGATCGCAACCGGGATAGTGCGTCGCGGGCGAACCACCTCGTCGCCGAGCAACGCGGCGGCGGCATAGCCGACGTAATCGTACAGCGTAATGTAAAGCGCGGTGCCGAAGCCCGCGAGGAAGCCGGCACCGAATCCTACCGGTTGAGCCAGGTGGAAGGCTTGGCCGAAGTCGGCGTGCGAAAGACCGGCCAGCGCGACGAGTGCAACGGTCAGCGTCGCGGCGATCGCAAGCACCGTTCCTAGCGATGCGACCTGCGACGTTCTCCGGTACAGCAAGAGAATCGTGACGATCCCGATGCCAGCCGAAACCGCATCGTGGGCAGCCGCATGGGTACCGAGTGGTGGATACAAATAGGCTGCGTAGTTGGCAAAGCCGATGTACCCGCTTGCCAACAAACAGGGCGCGTACAACAGAAACTGCCAATTGAACAGAAAAGCCAGCGCACGGCCCAGGCCTTGCGCGCCAAAAGTATTGCGCAAGTAAACGTACGTCCCGCCCGATCCCGGAAAGAGTGACGAGAGCTCTGCCCAGACCAATCCGTCGCAAAGCGCCACGACCGCGCCGGCGATCCAGCCAACGAGGGCGAGCGGGCCTCCCAGCGCAGCGATAACGAGCGGAATCGTCACCAGCGGACCGATTCCGATCATTGTAATGACGTTGATCGCGATTGCGCCGCGTAAGTCGATCGCGCGTTTTAACTCGCTCGTATCTTCCATTACTAGGCTTCAGCCTTTCGTCCGACGAAGGAGATCGCCATGCACGAACGCTCCGATTTCGCGGGTCTACTCGGTTTGCATGGCAACGTGCGGATCGATTACATCGAGAGCGAGTCGCTGGCAGGAAATCCGCTCGGCGATCCGGCCGTACGGCCGGTCGGGGTCTACCTGCCGCCGGGCTACGACGCCGAGGCTTCGCAGCGTTATCCGGCACTCTACGTGTTGCACGGTTACACCGGAGACGCCCCGTCGTTACTAGCGTCACGTCCCTGGGAGACCAACGTATTTCAGTGGGCCGATCGGTTGATTGAGCAGAAGCGAATGGCGCCGGTCTTGGTCATACTGGTCGACGGATTTACACGGTTGGGCGGGTCGCAGTACGTGGACTCTATTCACAATGGGCGGTATGCGACCTACACGGTGCGCGACGTGGTCGGCCACGTGGATCGCGAGTACCGCACCGTCGCTACGGAACATGGCCGCGCCGTCTTAGGCAAATCCTCGGGCGGCTTTGGCGCGATGCACTTAGTATTGGAACATCCGGGAACGTTCGCCGCCTTCGCCTCGCACAGCGGCGACTCGTATTTCCGATACGCGCATATCCCTGCGTTTGCGACCGTTCAGCGCACGCTTGAGACTCACGGCTTTAACGTCGCTGCGTTCGTGGAAGGCTTCGAACGGAAGCACAAACGCAGCGCGGCCGAGTACACGACGATGGAGATGCTCGCTTATGCGGCCGCCTATTCGCCGCGTGACGCCGTACCCTTCGACCTCGATCTGCCCTTCGAATCAACCACGGGCGAGCTTCGCCAAGATGTCTTCGCGCGCTGGCTGGCCTTCGATCCCGCCGAGCGGGTCGCCGGCCGCCGCGCCGAACTCGCCCGCCTGCGACTGCGCTATCTCGACTGCGGGAGGCGGGACGAATACAACCTGGACATTGGCGCGCGGGTGGTCTCGGAGCGGATACGCGCGCTGGGGCTTGAGGTTCGGCACGAGGAATTCGACGACGACCATCGCAACGTTGGTTATCGGTACGAAATCTCACTTCCGGCACTAGCCGCTGTTCTGGACCACGCATGAAACGATTGGTTGTTTTGTTGATTTTCCTGCTCGCTGCGAGCGGTGCTCCGCCGGCGCGAGCGCAAGTTCCGCCCCCTCCGACGCCGATGCCCGATCCACGCACGTACACGGACGCGGCAATGACGTTCACCGCACCGGCGAATGCATATCTGCTGGCGCGCCAAGTTGTTCCCGTGGAGCAGCTCTCACAGGATCTCCAGCCGGTCGCCGCCTGGGCGGTGCACCCCGGCGCAGAAGACGCACGCATGATTCAGATCTCGATGGAGGCCTACGACGGCGCGCCCGACCAATGGGAAGGGCAGTTCGAGAGCCAGACACACGGCTCGCAAGATGGCACGCTCATCCGCAACAAAACTCCGATGACACTCCTCAATGGAATGCCGGCCTACTTTGTTGAGGTTGCGTCCGGCAGCGGATTCGACGCGCGTAAAGAGTTTGCGATCGTTTGGGCCGATGGTCAGCGCGGCGTCGTTCTCTCCGAGACGTCGCGCATGGGCGACGTATCTGCGGAAGAAGCGAAAGAAGCCTTAAAGCAGGTGACCGCCGTGCGCTATCCGGTCGACCAACCTTAGCGAACCTATCGCCCGGCGCCAGCCGGTTGCGTTGCTTCCAAGCCCTGACGCAGATCCTCGATCAGGTCGGCGGCGTCCTCGATTCCAACCGAAAGACGCAGAAGCCCGTCGCTGATTCCTCGCTGTTCGCGATCGGCCTTCGGGATGGATCCGTGCGTCATCCGGCCGGGATGAGTGATCAACGACTCGACTCCTCCGAGGCTTTCGGCGAGGCTAAAGTATTTCAAGCGCCCCGCAAAGTCTAGGGCTCGCTCGGGACCACCCTCGAGCTCGAAAGAGAGCATGCCGCCAAACCCGCTCATCTGCCGTTTGGCGAGTTCGTGCTGCGGGTGGGAGGGCAAGCCGGGATAGTAGACGCGTGCTACGTCGTTGCGCGATTCGAGAAACTCCGCAACGATCTGCGCGTTAAGCGCATGTTCCCGCATCCGCAAGGCCAGCGTCTTGGCTCCTCGCATCGTCAACCAGGCATCGTGTGGTCCCGGTACCCCGCCGGCGGCATTCTGCAGGAAGCGGATCTTTTCGTGAATATCCTGGTCGTCGGTGATGGCGACGCCGCCGACGACGTCGCTGTGACCACCGATATATTTGGTGGTCGAGTGAACCACGATTTGCGCTCCGAGGGCGATCGGCTGTTGAAAGTACGGCGTGGCAAAGGTATTATCCACCGCGATCAACTGGTCGCTGCGCCGCAAGGCCGCGATCGCCGCGATGTCGATGATTTTCAGCAGTGGATTGGTCGGCGTTTCGATCCAAAAGAGTTTCGTCGAGGGCTGCACGCCCACACGCACCGCGCCCAAGTCGCTCATATCCACGTACGTAAAGGTGAGCCCATAGCGTTCCAGCACTCGAGCAAAAAGCCGGTAAGTCCCGCCGTAGAGGTCGTCGCTAACCACGACGTGATCCCCCGCCGAGAGCAGGCCGAGCACGGCGGCGGTGGCCGCCATGCCGCTCGCGAAAGCGCTGCCAAAGCGTGCGCTTTCTAACGAGGCCAGCTGGCGCTCCAACGCGAGACGGGTCGGATTTATCGTGCGGCTATAATCGAAGCCCTTATGTTCGCCCGGCCGCGACTGCGTGTACGTTGATGTTTGATAAATCGGAACGATGGTTGCCCCGGTCGTGGGATCTGCCTCTTGGCCGACGTGGATTGCCTTGGTGGCGAACTTCACGAGAGGACGACGTCGGAGCTGGTGGAGAGAAAGCTGATGATGTCCTGGCGGGTGAGAACGCCGATCGGTTCCCCTTCGTCCGTAACCACGATCGCGGGATTGGCAAGCGTTAGGAGCTTGTAGGCAAGCTCGATCTCCTCGGATTGCTCGAGCGCCGGAAACGCTCGTCCCATGACTTCGCTCACCGGCTGATGGAGGATGTCGGCGTGATCGAAGACGCTCTGCATCACGCCGACGTCGTTCACGCTCCCAACCTGTTCGCGGCCGTCCATCACTGGAATCTGGGAAATCTCGTAGTGACGCAGCAGGTCCAGCGCCGTCTTGACGGTGTCGTCTTGCTGCACCGTGATCAACGGAGGTAAAGGCGCTTTGCTGCGCAGTACGTCGCTGACCGTGGCGCGGCGCTTAGCATCGGCTATAAAACCGTTGGCGATCATCCAGTCGTCGTTGAATATCTTCGACATATACCCGCGTCCCGAATCGGGCAGGATCACGACCACGATCGCATCAGAGCCCAGTGTCTTAGCGAGTTTGACCGCGGCGACGGCGGCAGTGCCCGAAGAACCGCCCACCAGCAGCCCTTCCTCGCGCGCGATCCGGCGCGCCATCAGAAACGAATCCCGATCCGATACGCGTACCATCTCGTCGATCACGCGCAAGTCGACCGTTTCGGGCAAGTAGCTCATGCCGATCCCTTCAACGGCGTACGAACGCGGGATGTCGCCGGAGTAAATCGAGCCCTCCGGATCCGCGCCGATGACGTGAATGGCCGGGTTCTGCTCTTTGAGAAAGCGCGCGGTCCCGGAAATGGTTCCACCGGTGCCGATGCCGGCGACGAAATGCGTGATAAGACCCTGCGTTTGCTCCCAGATCTCGGGCCCTGTCGTGTGATAGTGGGCTTCGGGGTTGAAGTGATTGTGAAACTGATTTGGCTGGAAGGCACCCGGGATCTCCGAAGCAAGGCGGTTCGCGACGCCGTAATACGATTCGGGCGAATCGGGCGGAACGTTGGTGGGCGTAATTACGACGTCGGCGCCGTACGCCCGCAAAAGATCGATCTTCTCCCGCGACATCTTGTCTGGCATGACCAACACGCAGCGATATCCGCGAATTGCCGCCGCCATCGCCAACCCGGTTCCGGTGTTGCCGCTGGTCGGCTCGACGATGGTGCCGCCGGGCTTGAGAAGGCCCTCGCGCTCGGCCGCATCCAGCATGGCAACAGCCGGGCGGTCCTTGACGCTGCCGCCCGGATTCACATACTCGACCTTCGCCAGCACCAGGCACGAAGCACCGTCGACAACCTTGTTAAGCTTGACTAAGGGGGTACGACCGATTGCCTCGAGCGCGTTTTCGCAGTAGGCGAGGCCGGCCGTGCGGGACGGAACGGTGCTTGCCATAGGAGCCGCGGCTTCAGCACGGCGAAGAAGTTCACCTATGAAACCGCTCCTGTGCAGGTTCTTGGTCGTAACGGCGCTGGTGCTATTCGGCACGCAGGCATGTAACAACGACGCGCTTCCGCCCGCCGCCGGGTTCGCAACGGTAAGCGGGACCGTGGTCGACGCAACCACGAACACTCCCGTGGCCGGGGCTGTCGTTACGATCGATGCGATCCTGACCGCAACGACCGATGCCTCCGGGAAGTTCTCGATCGACAAGGTGCCGAGCGGCATTGCCGACTACGCCGTGCAAGCCAAGGGCTACCAAACACTGGCCTCGAGCACCAACATAGAACCGAACAAAGCGTTTCAGTTAAATCTTACGCTGGCGCAGCAGGCCGCTCACTAGCCCGCTCGCGCGCGCCGAACCGCGTGGTTAGCCGAAAGCGGTAGAGCGCCGGTAAGCACTTGCGGGCTTCACCAGCGTGGCCCGGTCGGCAACGGTGCGCTCGACGAGCCCCAGCACGACCGCCGCAAGCTTGCTCGGATCGTGGCGCACCGTGTCCGTTTCACTGATAACCGCCGCCCGAACCGCTTCCAGTCCGAGTGCAGCAATGCGCTCGAGGTCGGGCTCAACCGGAACCTGCCCTTCTTGCGCGTATGTCACGAGCAACCGTGACGGCGGCTCGTCGTTGACGATAACGTAGTCGCACACGCGTTCGCCGGCGTTCGCCAGCAACGCCTCAACGTGATCGCCTGCGGTCATTCCGTCGGTCTCTCCGGGCTGGGTCATAACATTGCAAACGTACATCTTGATCGCATGGGCCTCGGCGACTTCGCGCGCGATGCGACTGACCAAAAAGTTGGGTGCCACCGAGGTGAAAAGCGAACCTGGACCGAGCACGATCGCGTCGGCGTCGCGAATGGCTTCAATGACTTCGTCGAGCGGCGCGGCGGCGGGTGGATCGAAGAATATTCGCTTGATGGGGCGCTTGGTTTGGGAGATTGTGGATTCACCTTCGACGATCGTGCCATCGTCGAGCTCGGCGCAGAGCTTCACGACGCCCAGCGTTGCCGGAAGAACCCGACCGACGACATTGAGGACGCGACTCGACTCCTTGATCGCACGATCGAAGTTCCCGGTTACACCGCTCATCGCCGCCAGGAAGAGATTGCCGAAGGAGTGGCCGCTCAGCCCTTCGCCCTCGGTAAAGCGATAGCGGAAAAGATCGGTTACGAGTGCTTCGTCGTCGGCGAGCGCGACCAAACAGTTGCGAACGTCGCCAGGCGGCAGAACGCCGAGTTCTTTTTGCAGGCGTCCCGACGACCCGCCGTCGTCGCTGACCGTAACGATCGCGGTGAGGTTGCTGGTCCGGCGTTTGAGTCCGCGTAACAGCGTCGAGAGGCCGGTACCGCCGCCAATGGCCACGATCTTGTATCCCTGTTGCAAACGGCGTCCGGCTAGCGCGTCACGGAATCCCTTTGGATGGCGAGTCTGCGCAATGCGCACGACGGCGCGTAACCACATCCAGACGCCGGTGCCGACCAATAGCGCACCGGCAACGGCCAGAATCGCGGTGAGATATGCGGGCGGAAA
The DNA here is from genome assembly GCA_049696515.1 of Candidatus Cybelea sp. GTDB lineage: Bacteria > Vulcanimicrobiota > Vulcanimicrobiia > Vulcanimicrobiales > Vulcanimicrobiaceae > Cybelea. The sequence goes on from JBAVTZ010000138.1 coordinate 6,583, forward strand.
GTAGTCGTCGACGATATCGTCAAGGATCTCATTGACGTGAATGCCGGTACCTTCGGCGATAAACCAGCGGGTGATCGCGTCGAGCAACAGCACGACACCGAAGGTAGCCAGCACAATCCAGCGCTTCACGCCCAGGCCGGGCATGAGCCACTGCAGCGAGCGGTTTACGCGCTCGCGCATCAGGCGTTCCTCGCGAGATCGCGCCCGTCGAAGGTCAAGTCCAGCCGGCTGTCGCCTGCGTACCGTTGCATCAGACGGCGCGCGACATAGACCGAGCGGTGGCGCCCACCAGTGCAGCCAAATCCGATGGTGAGATGGGTCTTGCCTTCGGCGAGGTAGCGAGGCAGCAGATAATCGAGGAGGTCTCCGACCTTCGCCAAGAATGGGGCGAGCGACGGATCATTTTCAATAAATGCGCCAACGGCGGGGTCCTCACCCGTCTGTTCGGCAAGCGGTTCCTCATAGTTAGGGTTTCGCAGGAAGCGCACGTCGAATAGCAGATCCAGGTCGGTGGGCAGACCGAATTTGAAGCCGAACGCAACGAAGGTCACGCCCAGCCGAATCGGCCGCTCGACGAGGAACGCCGCGGCGATTCGGTCCTTGAGGCCGCCGTGCGTAAGATTCGTGGTATCGATAACCACATCGGCACGCTCCCGCAAAGGGGCGAGCACTCGCCGGTCAGCGTCGATGGCTTCGAGCACCGATCCGCTTCGCGAGAACGGATGACGCCGCCGCGTTTGGCTGAAACGCCGTACGAGCAACTCGTTGGAGGCGTCCAAGAAAAGCAGCCTCGCGTTATGGGTGCGCATGACGCGGTCGATGGCGGCTCGAGGGTCGCCGAGCTCGCTGTGGCTGCGAACGTCGGGCGCGATGGCGACGTCCTGCACCTCCGAGCGCTCCAAAGCCGCGACCGCACCATCGAGTACGACGGGAGGAAGGTGTTCGATGCAGTAAAAGCCCAAATCTTCAAATGACTTGATAGCCTGACTCAAACCCGCTCCGGAGACGCCCGTTACAAAGACGATGCGCAGCGAACTCATATGAAACTCTTTTCGCCCGAACGCGCCAACGCCCTTATTCTAAAGCTCGAACCGCTGCTCGAGGAGCTTCTGAACAAGCGGCGTGACCTTGCGATCAAACTGTTGGAGTCCGATCCTGCGCTGCACCGGAGCGAGCCCTCCCGCCGGCCGCGTCTCGCCGGGGTCCGTTCGCCGCTACCACCTCCCCGTTTCGGCGAATTAAAACACGAGATCGGCAAACTGATCTACCGGATCGAATCGTTTGGTTGTGTGTTGAAGGATATCGACCTAGGGCTCGTCGACTTTCCGTCGATGCTGGCGGACGAACCGGTCTATCTTTGCTGGAAGCTTGGAGAACCCGAAGTCGCGTATTGGCACGGCATTGACGAAGGGTTCAGCTCCCGACAGCCGCTCTAGGCGGCGCCACGCTCGATCGCGACAAAATCCTCAGCGAGCCCTTGCAAGCGCACTTCCCCGAAATCGGCGGTGTAAGCTCCGCTTTCCGCGCCGGTGATCTCGCCGATCTCGGGCACGTTTGCAAGCTGGGGGATCTTCTGGCGGATTTCGTCGGGAATGCGCACCCGGTCGCCGATAGCTAGGGCGCTTTGGTCGAAGAGCGCGTTGAGGCTATCGAGGAGCATCGGCAGCGGTATTCCATAGTCCACGCTGATCGCGCCAATCGTGTGCGACTCGCTGATCGCACAGTTCGAGCAACCGCCTAGATGAAATCGCGCAAAGACGCGCCGGGCGCCGGCATGCAGTTTGAACGCCTCGTCGACGCTCATTTCGGGGGTGAAATATTGTTGATTCATTCGAGTAGGTTCCTTCGCTAGAACGCGTCTTTGACCCCACGGGTTGCGAGCCGGTGCACAAGGCGGAGTACGCTTATAAGCCGGATTCTGTACCCACGGGGTGGGTGATGACCATCTCTCTGGGGCGCACGTCACCGTGCACCTCGATGCGACATAGCTCGCTCGGACGGGCAGTCCGTCCTTCGACTGCACGAGGCAATCGAAGAAGATCGAGCGGTCTTGCTTCAGGTGGGGTTTGCCCGAGCCTGCGTCACCGCAGCGCTCCGTGAGCTCTTACCTCACGATTTCACCCTTGCGGCGCGTCTGACGCTCCGCGGTATGTTTCTGTGGTACTTTCCTTCGAGTTGCCCCGACAGGACGTTATCCTGCACCCTGCCCTTTGAAGCCCGGACTTTCCTCACCCCATGTCGAGTGGGGCGCGGTCACCCCGCGTACTCCGCGCCGCTAGTATACCATCGCGCGATAATCTCTGCGGAATCGACTAGCCGCGGCCCCGGTCTGCTCAAATAGGCGTTGCCGTCGAGAGCGAGTATCCGCCCGCTACGGCGTGCTGAAAGCGACTTCCAGGTTTCCAACCCTTCTAGCTCCGCGATCGCGCGCTTGGTTCGCTCAAGGTCGAAACCGCAGGGGGCCACGATGACCGCTTCCGGATCGGCGGCGGCAATCGCCGCCCACTCCAAGCGCCGCGAGTTGACACCCGGATTGGCGAGAATGGGTCGGCCGCCGGCGCGTTCGATCACCTCCGGAATCCAGTGGCCCGCGCTCATCGGCGGGTCGGTCCATTCGAGTACCAGCGTGCGTGGCCGCGCGGCCGGATCCGGCAATGCTGCGAGGCGCGCGTCCAGGT
>JBAVTZ010000139.1:0-2824 GCA_049696515.1 Candidatus Cybelea sp.
CAAGCCCCTTCTCGTGCTGTCGCTTTGGCGGACAGTGCCGTTGTTTTGCCGGGTGCGTTCGAGTCGATTGATAGCATCGTCCGACGCTTCAAAAAAGCCTACGGCAACGCCGGCATCAACTACGAACTTCGCAAGCGCGAGTGCTTCATTCCGAAGTCAGAGCGTCGGCGTATCAAGAGCCACCGAGCTCGTGGGAGACGCCATGGGTAGCGTCGATGTTCGGACAGCGCTCTCGACCATTGCGCAAGACGTCTTAGCACAGCGCCGGCTACTCGACTACTGCAATCTCGTCGATCCCGGCTATCAGACGCCACCGCATACTCGGTTGCTGGCTCAACACCTGGAAGCGCTCGAACGTGGTGAGATTACCCGACTGTGCGTGAGTATGCCACCGCGGCATGGGAAGAGTCGTCTGGTCAGCCAGCTCTTCGCATCGTGGTATTTGGGGCGGCATCCGGCCGAGGACATCATCTTAGCGGGTTACGGTAGCGAGTTAAGCGAGCGGAACAGTCGCATCGTTCGCGACCTCATTCAAGACGAGCGGAACCCGTTCGATGTAGCGGTGCGTGCCGACTCTCGCGCCGTCGATCGCTGGCATACCACCGCTGGCGGTCAAGTTATCGCGGTCGGGGTCGGATCTGGGCTTACGGGTCATGGCGGCTCGTTGGTGGTTGCAGATGATCTCGTACGCGATCGCAGTGATGCTGATAGCGAGGCGGTACGTAAATCGACAGCCGAGTGGTTTGCCGATGTTTTGCGAACGCGGTTAGCGCCGGGCGGCAAGATCGTGCTGATGGGCACACGATGGCACTGGAACGACATCATTGGAACGACGCTCGCGAGCTCCAGTGGTGAATGGCGAGTGCTCAATCTGGCGGCCGTTTGCGAAGACGAGAATGATCCGCTCGGACGTGAGCTCGGCGAGGCGTTATGGCCTTCACGATTTCCGGCCGAGTCGCTGCCGCGTGTGCCGTCGGAAATGTCAAGTCGTAGCTTTGCGGCGCTCTACCAGGGGCGGCCGACGCCGGAGGCGGGCGGTTTGTTTAAGCGTGCCTGGTTCCAGCGAACCTTCGACGGCCCGCGACCGAAGATCGTTGATCAAATCCGCCGCGGCGTTGCTCCCAATGAGCAAATCATCGAGCGGCCGCGGCAGTTTCAAGTCATTGGTGCGATCGACTGCGCATCGAAGGTCTCCGTATCGGCCGATTTTTCGGTCATCGCGATCGTCGCGACAGATGGTATCGACTTCTACGTGCTCGACATCATTCGTAAACGCGTCGAGTTCGCGGACCTCATTCGGATGACATTGGATGCCTTCCGCATATGGGAGCCATCGCGGGTTTACATCGAGGACACGAGCAACGGCATTCCGTTGATCCAGGAACTGCGTCGAGCGACGAATATGCCCGTGATTCCGATAACGGTGAAGGGCTCGAAGGTCGCCCGGGCTGAGGCCACGACGCAATGGTTCGAGTCGGAACGTGTAGTCTTCCCCAAGGGCGCGCCGTGGCTGAACGATCTCGTCGACGAGTGCGTTAGTTTTCCGCTCGGCGCCCACGACGATCAGGTCGACGCGCTGACGATGGCACTACGGTTAAGCCAAGTACTCATCGAGCAAAATAGTCACTCTATGCACGGAGTCATGCATCTTGGCGCGTTCATGGCGCGTTAACTCCCGACTAGCCCTTCGGGGCGGAAAGAAAAGCAATGAACAACCTCAATCGAAACGGCTACGCCTCACGCGACGAAATCGCGGCGGTCGGTGCACTCGAACTCCACGAGCTCAGTCAGTCCGAGTTCAAGGACGCCACCGATGCGCGCAACGGCGAGTTGACGACTGTCGGGCTCGAACGCCTCCGTGCGGCAGCGCAGCGACAGGCTGCGGCTAGGCAACCCGTCGTCATCAGCGAGGCGGAACATGAGTAAGCCCAGCGTTGAAGACGCACTGAAAAACCGCAAACGCGGAGAGAACCCGGCCAGTCTGCCGATGCAATTCGATCCGAGCAAGGTCTACGTCGAGCTGCAGATGCTACACCGCGCTGCAGGCGTTTATGAAGACGAAGTGATGGTCGATCGCCTGAAAGCCGACAGGGGGAGCGCCTAATGTTGGACGCAACGCAAAACAAAATCAACGACCTCACGGCGCAGATCGACCGCTTAACGCCACTGGCCGAAGCGGAGCGTTTGGCGGAACTGGCCGGAGTTGACAACCGCTGGAAGGGGAGTGCCGACGCGCTCGCCACGGCTGTAGCGGAACGCGATCGGCTCGTGGAGCAGCGCAAAGCACAACTGTTTGCCGAAGCCGTGCAGCAGGTGCAAAGTGCGCTGGAGCATCGTGAGACGATCACGGCGGAAATCGTGGCGATCGATGCCGAGATTGGGGCTTTCTCGCTGACGACGCGAGACTATTTCAAAGCCGCGAACGACGTCATGCGCTGGACCAATCCGCCGCCATTGGGCCGGATCGCCGGCACACAGTATGACGCCTTCGGCGCGGTGCGCGATGTGAGCCCGAAAGATCAGTGGCACAATGACATCGTTCCTCCCGAGGAGTGGGAAGGCGTCAAGCAGATCCGCGATCTCTACATTCGGCGCTCGGTCACCGGCCAGCCGCTCGCGGCCACTGGTGATTCGCTGCGCGACCTCATCGCGAAAAACCCCGCGCTCGCGCTCGTGCAACCACGACGGCGGGTGACCGCATAGACATGGCGGGAGCGTGTGAGTTCTGCGCCAGCATTCGTGTTACCATTACTCCCCACGGCCATTGGGGCTCCAGGCGAAGGCCGGCCAGGCTGCGTTCTTTGCACGCTGACCGCCTTTAGGG
>JBAVTZ010000140.1:0-13844 GCA_049696515.1 Candidatus Cybelea sp.
CGACTAGCTAGCGACTGGCTTTGGCGGTGGTTTTACGACGACTGCCGCTTCCGCGAGGGCTCTTCGCAGCCTGAGCATCTAATCGTTGCCGCGCTTTAGCCCACTTTTCGCCGAGGCCTTCCCGCTCTTGCGGATCTATTACCTTCCGCGCAATCGCGAATACCGTAGACTCTTCCTCTTGGACGTGATGTTTGACGCTTTCACCGAGAACTTGCATTTCTGCCTTAAACTTTTCATCAGGTTTTCTACCTGATTTCAACAACTGAAGCAAATGGTCCGCAACGTCATGCTCGGTATACGCCTCGTACACGTCAACGAGTTGCTTCTCTTCTTCCGCGCCCTCGCGCAAACGTGAGTAGAGCAAACGTTCTTCGATTTTTACGTGGGTTGATAACGCTTGCTCGATCTGACGTGTAAGGTCGAGCAGTTCCTTATCACCCGGGTCGCACTTTTCCGCTCGATCCAGCATGCCGGCGACCTGGCGATGCTCCTTTTTGATGACATCAAGGATATCCATAAAACCCAGTCCAGTTTCTAAAAGAGAAGGCGAGCTAGCGCCTTGAGTTGGGGGCGTCGGATCACACTCGCGCGCCTCGCCCGGTCAAGAGGTTAATCACGACGAGAACTACCACTATCACGAGAATAAGGTGGATTAATCCGCCGCCGATATGTAGTAGAAACCCTAACAACCACAGCGCCACCAGAACAGAAATAATCGTCCAAAGAATTCCGCCCATAAAAATGTCTCCGATCTTTCTAAGACATTATACCCTTCTTGCGTTGTATCAAACCGTGGCGGTTATTTGCGCTTGGAGTTGAAGTGAAGCGTCTATTCTTGGACGCCGGTCCGAAGTATCACTAACACTGTGGCGTCGTCGCGCATCTCCTGCCCGGCGTAGGTCTTGACGGTCTCGAACAAAGTCTCTGACAACTTCTGCGCACCCAGATCGCGGTGAGCGAGGATCGTTTCTTTCAGCCGTTCGATCGTAAAGAGCTCCCCTTGCTTGTTGGTCGCCTCTGTTAAGCCGTCGGTATAAATGACTGCACGATCCCCGATCCCAAGCGTTGTTTCTTCTGGAATGAACGTCACGTCGGCATTCACACCCAACACAAGATTTTGGCTCGACAACGTCTCAACGGAAGAGCCTCCCGCTCGTAAGACCAGGGGCGGTTCGTGCCCGGCGTTAACGATCCTCAGCAGCCCAGATGAGGCGTCGATTGCGCCAATTACAAATGTGATAAAGTGGTCGCCATCGCGCAGATCTTCCGCGACAACGCCGTTCGTATGCCCCGTAATTGATTCGAGCTCCTGGCTTCCTAGAACCCGTACCAGCCCGCGCACTAGGTATCGTAGCATCAGGGCGTTCAGGGCGGCCGAAAGGGACTTCCCCGAGGCGTCGCCGAGGCCAAACACAAGTCGCCGCTCATCGATGGGCAATAGGTCGATGTAGTCTCCACCGACTAGTCTAGCCGGTGCGGCCCTCACCCCCAGGTCTAGTCCGGAGATCGTCGGTACGTTTATCGTTAGGAGCGCTTCTTGGATACGTTGCGCTGCGAGGCCAAAGTCGCGCTCGGAATCCGTTAGGGTTCCAACAGCGTGATACAGCGAACTCCACATAGTGACTTGTACTTTCTAAATCGTTAAATCGCCTCGACGCCTTCAAGGGTATCAGACCGAGCACGATTGCTAAACAAGGCTTGCTTAACCCGCGTAGCCCCCGTTAACCGATATGGGATGCGAACGCGCGGAAGAGATCGATCATGAAGACGGTCGCTGTATCTCATTGGGTGATCTGAGTTTTCCCGATAATCGGCGGTTTAAACCGGAGATACTATGGGAACGTTTCTGCGAACCATCTTGGGGGTAATAGGAGTGGCGGCAAAAAGTGGCGTGCAAGAACGACAGCAGCCTGAAGGCTCGGGGCACCGGAAGCCGGCAGAGCTGCAAGAAGAAAGGAGCTAGAGCGTGCCTTTGATCGAAGTTGTCATCGCATTGATCGTAGTCGGAGTTTTGCTGTGGCTAATCAACACGTATATACCGATGGCCGCTCCTATAAAGTCGCTTTTGAATGCGGTCGTGGTTATTGTTCTTATCGTCTGGCTTCTTAAGGTGTTCGGGCTCTGGAGTCAGATTACACACCTTCGCGTAGGGTCGTGACATCGCTGCGCGATCGAATAACAAACGTTGTACGCAACCAGCTTGAAAGTTAGTAATGGAGGCGCTATGAGTAAGGATTCTCTTGACAAAGTAGGAGAGGCGATCAAAAAAACGGTTGATGATGCCACGGACATGGTCCATGAAGGTCAGCACCGGTCGGAGGCGGACGCGGAGAAAGCGCGGCGAAAGTTGCTTGGCGACGAAATGACACCCGGCGAGAAAGCCGGTTCGGTCGTAAACGAGGCAAAACATCGCACGCAAGCCGAAATCGACTCCGCAAAACGCAACCTTCGGGATAAGACCTAGCCGCTACCCTTACGTTACCGATTGGCGCTCCGCCATGTCAAAACAAGGCCTACGTCGCAGCGGTCGGCTTAGGCCCCGTGCGGCCTTCCCTAGCAGGGAAACGAAGCCCTCTGGCGGCACCTGTGTTGTACACGCCGCGCGCTCGGCGAACTAGCTTTAGTATCTCGGTTATAGTAAGGAGCTTTAACGTGCGTTTTACCCTTCTTTGTGCGAGCACTGCGCTCGCAGCGGGCCTGTTGCTGTCGGCATGTTCCAGTGGCGGCGGCTCTCAATCAATCCCGGGCGGCGGCTCGCAGGCAGTGGCCCCGATGGGCCATGGCGTTCTGCATCTGGTCGCCATGAACCGCGTCGAAAGTAGCGGTTGCCCCAGCAGCAAATACATCGAATGCATCGACATCTCTAAGAAAACCCCGGGGACCGCTACCATCTGCATCAGCACCAGTGGAAATTGCAGCTCAGGGCTGCAAGGTGACTGGACTTGGAAGACGGTCGTGACGAATCTCGGCGGCAAGTCCGAGAAGAAGCACATCAAGAATGCTTGGTCGCCGAACCCCGGCAATCCGAGCACCGATACCTTCACCGAAAAAGGCAAAGTCAAGAAGAGCAAGGGCGGTTCGGTTAAGTATGTCGGGAACCTCACGGCTTGCCCAGTCACGACCTCCGGCAGCTGCCTCACGGGCGCAATCGGGCTTATTCCCCAGTAGTCGGCTCATCAGCCGATTCCTTAACGAAGGCGGTCCGGCAGTGTGCCGGGCCGCTTTTGTTTAGTCGTCGCCGAGTATGCTCGCCGGTTTGGGGAGCAACTGATCCGCTCGCTCGAGGCGCATCCAATACGACGATGGCTTTGCGCCGCCGATCCTCTTGAACTTGCGCGGCGGCTGGTAGTAATCGAAAGCGTCGCCGACGGGATCGGCCGCGCGCCCGTCGCTCTTGGCGAGCTGGGATAGACCGAAATTATCTTCGATAAACCGCAGCACGCTCGCGGTTTCGTATTGGGCGTGCGTCACGTAGCCTTCTTTAGCGTAGGGCGAAACGATCAGTAGCGGCACGCGAAAGCCCAGTCCGTCGTAGTCTTTGTACACCGGCTTCACCGGATCGAACCATCCGCCCCAATCGTCCCAAATGATGAAGATGGCGGTCGACTTCCAAAACGAACTCTTCCCAACCGCGTCGACCACGCTGGCGACCCAGGCGGGCCCTTGCGTTGCGCTCAAACCGGGGTGGTCGGACGTCTGCCACGTCGGCGTGATCCAAGTAACGTTGGCGAGTTTGCCTTTGCCGATGTCGGTGAGAAACTGGGCGGGCGGATCGATCACGTCGGCCGCCCAATCCGGGCCGCGGTAGATCTTTCGATCGGCTTGGTACGACGACCAAAGGCCGCCGTTGCCATAGGTTAAGCCCGCGTAAAAGCGCCAGCTGACGCCGGCCGCGTCGGCCTCAGAGGCGATCGTCGGATTATCGAAACAGGCGGGGATGGCGGGACCGCTATCGCGCTGCTGCGTAAGAGTCCGGACCGTATCGTCTTTCCCTCCCTGGCATCCCCACTGGTTGACCGGAAAGTCTACCGTTTGGCTCGCGTAACCCGCGACGATATATTGGTGCGCGACGAAGCTCCCGTCAAGATTCGACGCGAACATGTGGTCTGCCAGCACGTAGTCGCGAGCCATCGCCCAATACGGTTTGGTTTCCGTCTGCGGCACGTACGAATAGGCCGGGTTACGTGGGGGGTTCGGCTCAGCAACCTCCTTGTTCCAGCCGTCCATCTTGCAATCCGTGCCGGGAAGCTTCCCCTGCCCGTCGCATGCCGCAAAAAAAGCCGTCGACGTGTGAGCGATATCCCAAGACGATTCGAGGCCGCGCGGATGCAAGCGAATCTTATGGCCCTCGGTGTCGTAGCCATAGTTCTGCGTTTTGGCTCCCGGATAGTCCATGAAGAGGTTGTTGAACGAACGGTTCTCTTGAACGATGAAGACGACGTGTTGAATCGGACTACCGGAAAGTGTGCGCGCCGCCGACTGCGGGGCACGTGTTGGAACGTTCAACGAACCGCCGGCGGAACAGGCCGCAATCGGTAAGACGGTGACCAACGCGACAAGCCGGCGCGCATACAATGCCGCGCGGAGCAGCGCCGCAGGCTTCATGAGTCCGCTCACAAAAACTCCTATCAACATACCGCCTGAGCTGCGGAGGGTTTGAGTTACCTTTGCTGGGCCTGCCTACCTTCAGGAGAACCGACCACTAGATGAACGCTGGATTCAACCTAAAGCTCCCAACCGCAGCAGACGCCCGCCCGCCCTGCTCGATAGGATCTATGAACGAGCGGTGAGCCGATTACCCTACTGGGCCATCCTCGCAGCCTTTACCGCGTGTGCGCCAGCCGCACAATCTACCTTACCGTACATGCGAACCGCTGTAGCATTGGACGCTCTTAATTCGACCGGCGCCGGCAAGATTACGCATATCGTCTACATCGTGCAGGAGAACCGGAGCTTCGACAACCTCTTCCAAGGCTATCCCGGCGCGGATACCGTTTCCAGCGGAAAGGACTCGCGGGATAAGACGATTGTCCTACAACCGGTGCCTCTCGCGGACGAATACAGTCTCGATCACTCGGCAAAGGCGATGTTCACTGACTGCAACGGGACTGGTAAGCTGCCCGGGACGAAGTGCCGCATGAACGGTTTCCAGCTAGAAATTTACGCTAACGCTCCACGCGGCGTCAAGTATCCGATGTACGTCTACGTGCCCCACAAAGATTCGAAGCCGTATTTCGACATGGCACACGAATGGGTGCTCGCCGATAGGATGTTTCAATCCCAACTCGACGAGAGTTTCGTCGCACATCAGTACATCATCGCCGCTCAGGCACATGCGAGCGTCGACCTGCCGTTTCTAACCTGGGGTTGTGGTGGGGGAACCGGCGATGCCGTTCAGATGATAAAAAAGGACCGAACCTACGGCGGCTACATCGCACCGTGCTACGATTACCAAACTTTGGGCGACGAGTTGCAAGACGCGCATCTTTCGTGGCGGTTCTACGCCGGCTCGTATGGAAACCGGTCGGACGGCGACGGCGGGGAATGGTCGGGCTTTCAGGCCGTAAGGCACATCCGTTTCGGGCCTGACTGGAAGAAAGACGTCATCTCACCGAACTGGAAATTCATCACCGACGTTCGTGCCGGCAGGCTCGCGAACTTTACCTGGATCACGCCGGTCTGCGACGACTCCGATCACGTCAACTGCGGAGGTGGGCACGGGCCGTCGTGGGTCGCGGCGCTGGTCAATACCATCGGCCAGAGCAAGTTTTGGAATTCGACGGTCATCTTCGTCCAGTGGGACGATTGGGGCGGTCTCTACGATCACGTTTCGCCGCCCTTCGAAGATTACGATGGGTTAGGCTTCCGGGTGCCGCTCCTGGCGATCTCGCCCTATGCTAAACGGAATCACGTCTCGCACGTACAGTACGAAACGGCTAGTGTATTACGGTTCGCGGAGGATCTCTTCGGTCTCCACCAGCTCGCCGCAGCCGACAAGCGCGCGACCTCACCCGCACTCGATTGTTTCGATTTTTCGCAAAACCCGCGCCCGTTCGTAAAGATCGCGGCGCCGCTGCCGCCGAAGTTCTTCATGCAGGGGTCCGGCGAATATCAGGCGCCGGATTATGAATAGACGTCTTGCATTTGCGCTGCTCGGCTTTTCGCTTGCCGGCTGTTCGCTCGGCGCGCCCGCTTCGCTGCCGTACATGCGGAGCGTCGCGGCCCTGCCGGCGCTTAATTCAACCGGCGCCGGCAAGATCGAACACGTGGTCTACATCGTGCAGGAGAATCGCAGTTTCGACAACCTGTTCCAGGGTTATCCTAACGCCGATACGGTTTCAAGCGGCAAAAACTCGCGCGGTCACACAATCAAGCTTCAACCGGTTTCGCTTAAGGTCCAATATATCATCGACCATTCCGCGGAGGCCATGTTCTCAGCCTGCGATGGAACGGGTAAGCAGCCCGGTACGGATTGCCGGATGGACGCCTTCGATCTCGAGCAGTCGTTCGGCGGCCCACGCCATCCCGAGTACGTTTACGTGCCGCATAGGGAATCGAAGCCCTACTTCGACATGGCGCACGAGTGGGTATTGGCCGACAAGATGTTCCAATCGCAACTTGACGAAAGTTTCGTCGCGCATCAGTACGTTATCGCTGCGCAGGCGGCTTCGAGTGTCGATCTGCCGACCGGTGAGTGGGGCTGCGGCGGCGGAAAACACGATACGATCAATACCATCACGACGGACCGCAACCTGAACGGACCGAAGGTCCCACCCTGCTACGATTACCGGACGCTCGGAGACGAACTCGACAAGGCCGGCCTCTCGTGGCGCTTCTATGCGAGCACGTATGGCAGCGGTTCGAGCGGTCAGGGCGCGCCGTGGTCGAGCTATCTGGCGGTTAGGCACATCCGTTACGGGCCCGATTGGAAAAACGTCGTCTCACCAAACTGGCGCTTCATCACCGACGTGCGCGACGGAAAACTCGCAAACTTCACTTGGATCACCCCGGTTTGCGAGGACTCCGATCATGTTGCGTGCCTCAACGGAGGCTTCGGGCCATCGTGGGTCGCTGCGCTGGTCAATGCGGTCGGCAAGAGCAAGTTCTGGGATTCCACGGCCATCTTCGTACAGTGGGACGATTGGGGCGGCCTCTACGACCACGTCCCACCGCCGTACGAGGGCCGCGACGGCTTGGGCTTCCGCGTTCCCTTGCTCGTCATCTCACCGTATGCGAAGCAAAACTTCGTTTCGCACGTACAGTACGAAACCGCGAGCGTGCTGCGGTTTGCCGAAGACCTCTATGGTCTCGATAGGCTCGCCGCGGCCGACAGGCGCGCAACTTCTCCCGCGGTAGATTGTTTTGACTTCTCGCGTAAGCCACGCCCGTTCGTAAAGATCGAGGCTCGTTATCCCCCGAAGTTCTTCATGCGACTACACGGCGAAGACCAGGCTCCAGACTACGAATAATCCGCTTAGGACTTAGGGTCGCATCGACGACATCGGCGTCGGCGACGCAGACGGCGAGGGGTAAGGCTGGGCTGACGCACCAAGCGCTCCGGCTCCGAGTATCGCGATTGCCATCAGCGTAAGGGCGGCGAACCATCGGTTCATGGGAAACCTCCTATTGGCTCTTTTTGAGAGTCTGTTTCCGAATTCATACCACCAAATGGCGCCGATCAATCGTGTGCGCCTCGGTCATGGTGATTTTCGCTATGGACGAGGCCCGCGAGAAGGCGCAGAATCGCCCTCAGGAGAGTAGATTAAACAATGCGCATTTCAGCTTTCGCTCGCTCCGCCTTACTCATGTGCGTGGCCTTTGGCATGCTGGCCGGCTGCTCCGGGGGCTCGCAAGGCGGCGGCGTCCCGACATCGCCCAATTCGCCGCAACAGGCCAAGTTGGGCTCAGACAATGGCAAGCCCATGACCTACATCGCCCCGATCGGCACCGCCACCGTATTCGGTTACAAGCGTAACAACCGTGCTAACCAACCGCCGATCTGTACGGTGGGACCATTCGTGAGCGTCAACGGCGGCATTGGCGTCGATCGGTCTGGGAATCTGTGGGTTCCTGATGAAGGCGCGAATCCCAAGACCGTCACCGAGTACGGTCCGGATTGTGGACCGGCAAAGACGGTGTTGACCGACCCCGGGGACGCTGGACCTGATAACGTCGCGTTTGATACGAACGGCCACGTGTACGTCTCAAACTCTTTCGCGAACAGCGGCGGCCCGGGAAACATCCTGCAATATACCGGGAGCTCAATAACCAAGACGCTGTCGGACCCCGACATCGCCACGCCGCAAGGCCTTGCCGTCGACAACCGTAACGATGTTTGGGTTTCGTACAGGGACCCTGCTAGCACCGGCACGTTCGTAGCAGAGTTCCGTCGCGGGAACATGCCGGCCAAGCTCTTCAAGAATATCTCTTTGGGATTCCCCGGCAGCCTCCAGTTCGACCGGAAGCAAAACCTGCTCGCCGTGGACGATAATTTTTCGGCCATGGACATCTATGCGCCACCGTACACGGAAAAGAAACCGACAACTCGACTCATCTTGGAAAACGGTTCAGTTACCGATCCCAGCATGTGCTCCCTAGGCTCCGACCAGGGCAAGTTGTACTGTACCTTTGCGTTTTTTAGCCTCGTGAACGTTTTCACGTATCCAGGTGGGAAGTTTCTTTACACGTACGATAATGGTCTGTCCGGACTGCTCCCATTTGGTATCGCGAACGATCCGGCCCCGCACAACTAAGACCTTGTAACCCTGCGTTACGCGTTTGCTGCTTGGGCTAAAAGCCACCTAGCGGTTGGAAATCGCCTTTGCTTGCTGGGACTGCTTCGCCAGGCTGACAGTCACGCCGTTGATGTTGTGCCGCGGTCCGACGAAGCCACCGACAGTCCCCGTTGTGCCTGAGATTTGCACCGGGTAAATCCGGCGCGCACCCGGAACTGCGACGGTCAAGTATTTCCCTACCCATTGAGGGTAATGTTGGTGAACGTTCGACTACCTAAAAGCTCTGGCAGTACCAAGTGAGAGTTTTTGCGCTCGCCATCGACGAAGAGAAACGGTCACTGCCGGCGATCGCCGCTGTAGCGCATACCCACGTCATACTCATCGTGGACGAAGCGGTGGGGGCGCCCCAGCTCCGGGCGGCGACTGCGGCGGCGGTCCGTCTACGTACCAGCTCATTTGCGAGATCAGACCCATGTCTCGCTGGGCATCGGCTCGTACGTCGGCGGGTGCAGCGGGATCGAAGTACAGTTTACGATACAACGCCATGGCGACGCGCAGCCAGCCGGTCGCAACGTCGAGGTTTTGGCCATGGGATTGCGTGAAAATCGCTACTCCCGCCATCCTCGCAAACGAAGCCTCATTGCCGATTTCGTCTATCCTCGCCAGCCCGGCTTCCGCCTGCGCGCACTCGCCGGCCTCCAACGCAGCAGCCTGGCAGAACCTCACTGCCGAATCCACGTCGTTGGCCTGGCTCGCCTGAGTGCATTGCGTGCCGGCTTCAGTGTATCGCGCTGCATTCGGGCATGACATCGGCGGCGGGGTCGCCGCTTGCGCGACGCCCGTCAGTAGTACGTTGAAAGCGCCTGCGGCGACGATCGCTCTTACATCCATCCGGCCGGCTAACTCTTTATAAAGTCCAATTTCCTCAGCCTGATTCGCTTTGACGCTCAACCTCAACTTCTTCACGAACCTTTCCGTAGAGTGCCATGTCCATGACCTTGCCGTCCTTGATACACGCGTTGCGCATGATCCCTTCTCGTTCGAACCCTGCTTTCTCAAGAACTCGGAAGGATGCTGGGTTCCAGACGATGGGCGTGGCGAATACGCGCAGGAGCCCGAGATCCTCGAACGCGTAGCGACAGATGCGCTGCAGAGCAGCCGTGGCGATGCCGCGCCCCCAATGATCGGCTCCGAGCCAGTAACCCACTTCGGCCGAGCAGCGTTCGATGTCGCAGCCGAGCACGAGGCCAATGGCGCCGATCGCCTCGCCATTTAAGTCTATGACAAAGCTGACCCTAGGCTGTTGATCCTGAACGCGCTCGACCCAACGTACGGCGTCTTCGGGTGAGTACGGATACGGCATGCCGTCGCGTAAAGTAATCCAGACGTCGCGGTTGTTGGCATGTTTATACAACGATTCTGCCTCGGCCATCGCCGGGGATCGAAGCAGTGCTAAACGGTTGCACGAAAGCTTCAAGTCGAATCTCTCCGCCATTCGCCGATTTTAGCACGGCACGACCGTCTCGGGTGTTCCTTATATGTTTTCTGACTATTTGAGACAGGGGTCTGGGTGCCCGGCGACAAGAGCACTCGGCATGCAGGACTTCGAGCCGCAGGACCCAGCTTGGGAGGCCCGCGTTAGGGCATCCTTCGCACAACAGAGCCTCATGTCGACGCTCAATGCCGAACTGCTCGAGCTGGCGCCGGGACGATGCACGATTCGTTCGACGTACCGCGAAGGTTTGGGACAGCAGCACGGTTTCTTCCACGCCGGCGTCGCTTCAGCCATCGGCGATAGCGCGTGCGGGTATGCCGCGTACACGCTCTTTCCTCATAACGCCGACGTCCTGACCGCCGAGTTCAAAATCAATCTGCTTGCGCCGGCCATGGGGCACGAACTCGTCGCGACTGCGGAGGTTGTTCGCGCAGGGGGTCGCCTGAGCGTGTGCCTCGCGCGCATCGCAGTGGATCCCCAAACTACCGGTGGTCGGCCCTGCGCGATCATGCTGGCTACCATTGCTCGCGTGCGTTCGAACTAGCGCAGCGAGACCCCCTGGCTCGCTTTTCTGGGCGGCAGTGACGGGCGTCGTCGCCTCGGCTTCAATCGCAAATGCTCAGGAGCCGCCGCCATATGTCGATACTAACTGTGGAACCTGGCAGCCAAGTGGTCATCGATGATCCTCTTGCAGTCAATAACCAGCTCACGGGAAGAGTCGCGGTTGGACGGAGGATTGTTGCCCACGGTTACTGGGAGGGGAGTAAGTTCTACGCGACTCTCATAACCGCCGGGAACCCGGCGCCAGTCACGCAAGAGAGAGGATTGCGCAGACTCGGCTGAGCCGGTCAAAACCGAGAGACGGGATCCTGCTTCTGTCAGGATCCCGTTTTCTTTTCGTTAGACCTCGTTCTGAAGAAGCTCTCGTTAGGAGTTCGGGCCTTGGAGGCGACAGGTGCGCCGGGTCCTAAGTATCTGCTGCCGCGCCAAACGTCACGAGTAAAGGAGCTCTTGTGAACGGACCATTGAAACTCATCGCGCCGCTCGCCGCGGCGCTCGCAATTGCTGCGTGTAGTGCTAGTAACTCGGGGAATGTGCCCGCGGGCGCCTCCCAGGCCGTAACGCTGGGATCGACGCGTTCGGTGCCCGAGTGGGAAGCCAAGCATGAAGCCCGATCCGCCTGCAAGGAACTCGCCGGCGGCATAAGCTGCCATTCGCTGCTCTCGAGATATCACGCGGGCCCGCTGGCGTGCAGTCCTTCGAGCAGCTGCGGCTGGCGACCCATCGATCTCCAGACGCGCTACGATCTCACCCCGTCGCTAGGTAAGGGAAAGGGGACGATCGTCGCAGTTATTGAGCTCGGCGACCTGCCCACTGCCGCATCCGATCTGGCTACCTACCGCAGCACGTACAATCTCGGTACGGCACCATTCGCTAAGTACAATCAGAACGGTCAACAGTCAGATTATCCGGAGAGCTGTCAAGACTTCGGCTTCTGCCTCGAGGCCGATCTCGACACCGAAATGGTCGCCGCCACCTGTCCCGAGTGCACCATCTACATGATCGAGGGCGGCAACTGCGGCGGCGCCGTCTGCGGCTTGGAGGGAGCCGAAACGGAGGCCGTGGCGCTCGGGGCGACGATTATCAGCAACAGCTGGGGATGCCATACCGGGGTCTACGGCCCAAACTGTGGCGATCCGAACTTCCCCAGCTACTTCAGCACTCCGAACATCGCATATTTAGCCTCCTCCGGCGACTCGGGATATAACGAGATCTTGTGGCCGGCGGCGCTGGAAAACGTGCTTGCCGTTGGCGGAACGCAGCTCGAAACGAGCGGTTCGGCGTTCACCGAGACCGTTTGGAGCGACGCGGGCGCAGGATGCGCCAGTACCACCAAGCCGTCGTGGCAACACGATCCGCTTTGCACGGGTCGTACGATTGCCGACGTATCCGCCCAAGCGGGATGCTCGCCGGGAGTATCCGAGTACGACTCAGACTACAGCGGCTGGGTCGACGCCTGCGGCACGAGCGTCGCGTCACCGATCGTAGCCGGCATCGTCGCACTTGCCGGCAATGCCAGCAGCATCTTCGGGGGCAAAACCTTCTGGCAGTTGTCGAATAAGCAACACAGAAGGAAGCTCAACGCCATCAAAAGCGGCAGTGACGGCTCGTGCGGCAACACCTATCTCTGCGAGGCTGGTGCGCCAAAGCCGAACAACTACAAGACCTACTCCGGCCCCGCCGGATGGGGAAGCCCAAAAGGTATCAGGGCATTTTAATTAGCTGTCAACGGTAGATAGTGAAAGGCGGACGCTCTCGGCGTCCGCCTTTTCCAGTTGGAACGGTGCGCGCGGGTTGTGCGCGATTATTCTTTCCTTTGCGGTCATCGGACCATGCCGGTCGATCGCCCCGGCCGCGGAACCCCCAGCTTCCGGCTGTATCGGCGTTCTTTTTGTCGGCGATAGCCTCACGTATGTAAACAACTTACCCGCGATATACTCTGCGATTGCCAAAAGCAAGGGCCGTTGCGTAAACGCTGCAATGGTTGCGTCGGGAGGCGAGTCGCTAAGAGAGCATTGGAACAGCGGCGACGTGGCAAAGGCACTGACGATGCGGCGCTGGAGCTTCGTAGTGCTTCAGGACCAGACAACCTTTGGGGAAGTCTACCTCGTGAACGGACATCCTCGCGTCCACGATGCGAGAGATTTCTTTATCTACGGCGGTAAGCTCGTTGAAAGGATACGAGCCGCGGGGTCCGTCCCGATTCTATTCCTGCCGTGGACTCCTAAGGATATGGATCCGCGAGATACCGAATTCGTGCGATGGGCCTACGAAAGCTTTGCCCTAAAGCAACAAATCACGATCGTACCGGTCGGCTACGCTTGGAAGCAGGCTTCGCAATATCCCCTATTGCCTTCACTCTATCTCCCCGACGCCACTCATCCTACAGCCGCGGGGTCGTATCTCGCTGCAGCACTCTTCGTCGTATATTTGAATAAGGTGAATCCCGAAGGTGCTGTCTCAAGCGTGCTAGGGAATGCGGCGGATTTCGATTCGGGGATCGTCAATCGTCAAAGCGGTGTGGTGCTTGTCGATATCGAGCCGGCATCCGCGCTGCTTCTGCAGAAGATAGCCTGGAACACAGGGCGGTTCGTTTTCCGTCGCGCCGAGCGCCAACCGGCTCCGCTTACATCGCCGGTCCTCCACACCGGCGGCGGGCTGGTCGCCGGGAGTTTGAAAGGCGAGTGGGTTGGTAAGAGCTCCGTATATCCGTATCCAGCCACTATGAGGCTTACAATTTGCGAGAAGCCGCTTGTGGTTAAGGGCGTTGTGGATTTTGGGGGCAGACCCGATACAATCAGATTTGCGGATTTTACCCCGCACCTTACGCTGCGGATGCTGACCTTTGTTGACGTACACGGTCCAAATGGCGGGCGTGTGCGATACAAAGCCGTGCTAAATGAGACGTACCTTACCGGAATCGGAGAAATTATCGTCGTCTCAGCACCGATCTATGCAATCGGCGAATGGTCCTTAACACGGCGAGCGCTGACGGCGCGTTGCGCAGCGCTGGCGCCACGCTAAGTTAGCGCCAGAAAATAACGATCTTGCCG
>JBAVTZ010000141.1:0-17333 GCA_049696515.1 Candidatus Cybelea sp.
CGTCACGATTGGACTCGGCGTCGGGGCCGGCGTCGCCGGCGGCGGCGTCGCCTGTGCGACGGTCGAATTGTCGACGTAGTGTTGAGCGCAGCGCTGCGTGTTGAAGAGTTGCAGCGCCAGCGTCGCGGGGTCCCCGCTCGACGCCTGCGTCGAGACCGGGAACGTTCCGCTGACGAGCGTAGCCAGAGCCGCAACCGCGGCTATACCGCGATGTCGCCGAATCCCGAAGGACACTGCGTCAGCGCTCTTCCAGCCAAAGCAGAATCGCGCCCGCAGTTCCCACGACTATGTTTGGTAACCAGGCGGCGAGAAATGGATTGATCGCGCCGTTGCGCCCGAATGCCGAAGCTGCCGACGTCATGAGATAGTAGACGAAGAATGCAATGATGGCCAGCGCGATGCCAAGCGTGCGCCCACGCTTACCGAAGCGAAGCGCCAAAGGCAACGCGATCACGATTCCAATGAAACACGCGAAAGGCCATGCCAGCTTGTTCGCGAGATTGATCTGCAGATTGCCCATCGCCGTGCCGCCGATTCCTTGGGCCTGCAGGGCGTTGACCTGCGTACGCAACGACTTGCTGCTCATCGTCCAGGGGTCGTTGTTAACTTGGCTGACGAACTGTGAGGCGGTCTCTCCGAGCGGCAGTCCGATCGAAACGCTTTTCACGCGCTGTTGGTTGGTGAGAAATCCGTCGTTGTTGTAGCGCGTGTCGATGACGTCGTGCAGCACCAGCGTGCTCCCCGCGACGGTGGCGGTCTTGGATTGAAGCGTTTCGTTCCAAGGCCCGTACTTCGCCGGTTTGAATATTTGCACGTCGATCATCGTCTTGTTGTCGGGAGCCACCTGCGTCACGTAAAATGTGTTACCGGTATCGGGGTCCTTGCGGAAGAACTGCGGTTCCACGGGCAGGGCGTCGGTGTGGTAAATGATTTGATAAAACGTGCGCGTCGAGAGGTCGACCGAAGCCGGCGCGACCCATTCGTTCATCGCGTAGGCAACCAGGAACATCACAAAGCCGAAAACCAACGGCGCGAGTGCAATCCGTAAGACGGAGATACCGGACGTCCGCATCGCCGTAACCTCGTTGTCGCCCATGATTCTACCCATTGCCAGTAACGCGGCAAAGAGGCAGGCGAACGGGAAGGCCATCGGGATTGCCTGAGGTACGCGGAAGATCACGAAACGCAGCACTAAGAAAAACGGCGCGTGCTGGTTGATGATGTAATCGGCCGCCAGGAAGAAAATATTCAGCGCCCAGAACAGCAAGAAGGCGCCGAACGCGAACATGAACGGGCCGAACATTTCCCGAAGAAGGTACGTGTCGAGGATCGGCAGGCGTACCAAAGCCGAGTGGACGCGGGGAATTGGCTGTCGGTGCGTCAGCGTTGCCATTTAGAAAACCGGACCGCGCCCTTGGAGGTCATGGAAGCTGGTTAAGCCCGGAGTCAGTAGCTACGATATGCGTTGAGCACGCGCACGACGTACGCTCGCGTTTCGGGATAAGGAGGCACGCCGTGGTAACGATCGACCGCACCCGGCCCGGCATTATAGGCTGCAACCGCAAGGGTCACGTTGTTGTGATAACGATGGAGCAACGAGTGCAAGTACCCGGTGCCGCAGTGCACGTTCTCGGTTGGGTCGAAGGGGTTGGCAATCCCGCAGCTCGCGGAAGTCCCGGGCATCAGTTGCATTAATCCCTGCGCCCCCGCAACGCTGATTGCCGACGGGTCGCCTGAAGACTCGGCCATCACGACCGCTCGCACCAACCCGGCGGGAACGCGCTCGGCCTGCGAGGCGCTGGTCACCAGCGTGCTGAGGGTCGCCGGATCGAGCCCGTGGGGGGCGTACGGCATGTACCCGGCGCCGCTACAGCCGCAGAGCAGCCCTAGAAGCCCGCAGATTCCGAGCAGTCGACTCATCGCACTTGCGCCCTTCTTCTCACGCCGCAGCGAGGCCTGGCAGGCAGGCCATCGAGAGAACGAACGAGCCGATTTACGTCCAACATGACCCCGCAACTTTTCGATGGTTTTTCGCCCTCGGCATCGCTAAAGTGTTAGCTATGTCGAACACGAATCTGAACGCCGACCTCATTCATAACGTCTGCCGGTATGTCGAGGATCATAGCGACGAAGCCTTGACGCTGGCTGAGCTTGCCTCACTTGCGTCCATGAGCCGATTTCATTTTGCACGCACCTTTAAGGCGGTGGTCGGGGTCACCCCCAAGCAGTACCTTGCGACGATCCGCCTGCGGAAGCTCAAGGCAGGATTGGGCAAAGCCAAGTCCGTCGACACCGCCGCCTACGACGCCGGCTACGGCTCGACGAGCCGTGTCTACGAACAGGCTGGGACGCGCCTGGGAATGACGCCGTCGCAATATCGTCGCGGAGGCGAGGGCGTCTCGATCTCATACGCGACCTTGCCGACGGCGATCGGCCTCATGATGATCGGCGCGACCGATCGTGGGATCTGTTTCGTCGGCTTCGGGGAGATGCAGCTAGAGTTACTCGAGCGTCTGCGCGCAGAATATCCCAAGGCCGCGATCGAGCCGATGCCGGAGCCCTTTCATCCCGACTTTCGCGCTTGGGTGAATGCGATTACGCGCCATCTCGCCGGGGAAGCGCCGCGGCCCGATTTGCCGCTCGATATTCAGGCCACCGCCTTTCAAATGCGCGTGTGGAAATATCTTCAAACGATTCCAGCGGGCGACGTCCAATCGTATAGTGAGGTTGCGTCGGCGATCGGTCAGCCGAACGCGGCGCGCGCGGTTGCGCAAGCGTGTGCGCGCAATCCGGCGGCGGTGCTGATCCCTTGCCATCGAGTCATTCGCGGCTCGGGCGAGCTTGGAGGCTACCGATGGGGCTTGGCGCGCAAGCGAGGATTGATCGATGCTGAACGCGCAGCCAAGCGACGAGATTCGCAAGATTCAGATGGAGCGCGCGGCGGGAGCCGCGGATTTAGGAGTTCTGGTACGGCATGAGCGACTTCGACCTCGTGATCGTTGGAACGGGAAGCGCTGGAACGACGGCAGCTTTACGCTGTGCGGGCGCCGGATTGCGCGTGGCGATCGCCGACGAGCGGCACTACGGTGGAACCTGCGCTTTACGCGGGTGCGATCCGAAAAAAGTGCTGGTCGGCGCGGCCGAGCTGATCGAGTGGGGGGATCGGATGCGAGGATACGGCGTTACGGGTAACACGCGCATCGACTGGCCAGAACTCATGCGCTTCAAACGTTCCTTCACCGACCCGGTGCCGCACGAGAGCGAAGCAGCGTTCAGGCGGTCCGGAATCACGACCTACCACGGCAGAGCTCGTTTTGCCGACCCGAAGACGATTGAAATTGCGGACCAGTCGCTACGAGCGAGCCACTTTCTGCTAGCGGCGGGAGCGCGCCCCGCCGAACTTCACCTCGCGGGTGAGGAACATCTGATCACCAGCACCGAGTTCCTGAATTTGGAGCGGCTCCCGCGACGCGTTGCATTCATCGGAGGCGGATATATCGCGTTTGAGTTCGCCCACGTTGCGGTGCGCGCGCAAGCCGAACCGGTCATCCTTCAGCGCGGTCCGCGCGTATTGACCGGCTTCGAGCCGATGCTGGTGGATCAGCTCGTGGAGGTTAGCCGGAACCTTGGGATTGACGTGCGCGTCGACGTCAACGTGAGCGCGATCGAAAAGGGGCCGGGTGGCTTTCGAGTTTGCGCCACGAACGGCACAAACGAGTCTGTCGTAGAGTGCGACTTGGTCGTCCATGCCGCCGGAAGGGTGGCCGACCTCGACCATCTCGGGCTCGAAACGGGGGCCATCGAACGCACGAAAAAAGGCGTTGCGGTCAACGAGTTCTTGCAAAGCCGCAGCAATCCGGCGGTCTATGCGGCCGGCGATTGTGCTGACGGCGGCGGGCTTTCGCTGACACCGACGGCCGCCGCCCAGGGTGACGTCGCGGCGCGCAACTTCATCGACGGCAATCACCACGCCGTGGATTTCGCCGGCCTCGCAAGTATCGTTTACACGATTCCGCCACTCGGCAGCACCGGCCTGACGGAAGCGCAGGCAACTCAGCGCGGGTTGCGGTTTAAAGTTTACGCCGGCGATTCGACGCAATGGTATTCATCGCGCCGAATCCGAGCGCGCCGCTCGGCCTATCGGATCCTCGTTGAGGAAGCGACGGGCTTCGTCCTCGGCGCTCACATTCTCGGCCCGCACACCGAGGAGCTCATCAACGTGTTTTCACTCGCGATCCGGACCAAGCTCACCGCCGAGCAGCTCAAAGATACCCTGTTCGGCTATCCGACTGCTTCGTCGGATATAAGCGAAATGTTGGTTTAGCGGGCTCGAGCCGCTCGGCGCTCCCGTCAAAGGAGCGCTAAGCGGTTGAAAAAGCAAGGGGATACCCGGTCGAGCAGGAAGGCGCCGACGTAACATGACCGCCGAGCGTACCCCGTCGCCAACCTCGCGAAAACCCTCGCAGCTCGATATTTTCCTCACGTTCCTGTTGATCGGCGGGATTAGTTTTGGCGGCGGCGTCGTCGCCTATCTGCGAACCTACCTGGTTACCAGAAAGAAGTGGTTCGGCGACGCCGAGTTTTTGGAGCTAACCTCGATTAGCAACACGCTGCCCGGTCTCAACGCCACCAACATTGCGATCCTTGCGGGCGATCGTTTAGGCGGATGGGTCGGCGCTACTGGCGCGATGATCGGCATGTGCTTGCCGGCCTTCGTACTCATGGTCCTGGCCGGGATTGCGTACGGACACGCGTCCACGCGCCCGTTGGCCAACGCGGGGCTGCGCGGCGTGGCGGCAGCCGCTACCGGGCTGATCGCCGCTACCTGGTTTCAGATCGGGAAGAAGTCGCTGCACGGCGTCTACGACACATTCTTCGTGGTAGCGGCCATTTTAGGAGTCAATTACTTTAAGCTGGGCGTGCCGCTGGTGCTGCTCGTGGTGGGGGCTCTTGCGATCTTCACCTACCGTCCCCACGTCGCGCCCCAGAAGCCCGAGGAGGCGACCGACGAATGGATCAGATCCCTGCACTGATTCGCGTCTTCGGCTACCTATCGTTTCTGACGATCGGTGGCGGAATGGCGGCTTTTCCGGAGATGAAGGTCCAGATCGTCGACGTTCATCATTGGCTGACCGCCGACCAGTTGACACACGTTTTCAGCACCGGACAGCTCTCGCCGGGGCCAAACATGATGATGGTGGCCCAGATCGGTCAGATCGTGGCCGGATTTCCGGGAGCGCTCGCGGCGGCGCTAGCGTTCTTCGTACCGACTGGAATACTGGCGTTTGGAGTCGGACGCTTGTGGTTGCGGCTCGCAAAATGGCCATGGCGCGCATCGATCCAGAAGGGGCTTGGATCGGTGGCGATCGGACTTGCCGTCGCCGGTCTCATAACCTTCGGAAAAACTGCGGTAACCGGTTGGCTTACGGTCATCATCGCGTTCGCAACCTTTGTCGGCGTCAACCGCACGCGGGTCAACCCAGTATTGTTCATCCTCGGTGCGGCCATCATCGGTTTGTTCGCGCTCCGACAGCCTTAATACAAGTCGATCCTCGTCCCTGGCGACGCGGCTGCTCACTGGCTCCAGCAAAACGGAGCGGCGGAGGGCCGCTTTTTCGGGTAATTTGGCCTTGCCTTAGGGTTGCTTGAGGCGTATAGTGGAGCAAAGTAGTGCCTAGTGGTGCCTTCCGGAGGACTTTGTGCAGGCGGAACTGCCGCGCTTTGCGGGCTCGGAGAAGCACGCCCTTGACAACAAGGGACGGCTCATTGTCCCCGCGCGCTTCCGCGAACGCCTCGGCTCCCAGTTCGTCCTGACGATCGCCCACCCGGACCCATGCCTCGCGCTCTATCCGAGCGCCACTTGGATTGAGTTCTGCGGCCGGCTCGAGGCGGTGCCGCAGAAAGACGAACGCTATCGCCGATTCGTGCGCTACCTGTTCGCCCATACCGAGGAGGTCGGGTGCGATAGCCAGGGACGGGTGGTTATTCCATCGCTGCTGCGCTCGTACGCCGGCATCGAACGGCAGGTCGTCTCCGTCGGCCTGCTGACGCGCGTCGAAATTTGGGCCAACGATCGCTACGCATTCCAAACACCCCCCGACGGCGAGGTGGCCAGTTTTATGGCCGATCTTGGGTTGTAATGGGCTGCGCGCGTGATTCACGTCCCGGTGCTCTTGAGGGTCGCCCTGGATTACCTGGCGATCCGGCCGGATGGGACCTACGTCGATGCGACCTTCGGTGCGGGAGGCCATTCGCGGGCGATCTTGACGCGACTCGCGAGCGGCAGGCTGATCGCGCTGGATGCCGATCCCGAGGCCGATCTTCGAGCGAAGACGATCGCCGATCCCCACTTTACTTTCGTTCAGGCCAACTTTCGGCAACTCCACACCGTCCTCGACCGGTGTGGCGTCGGGCCGATCGATGGCGTTCTCTTCGATTTGGGAGTTTCGTCGATGCAACTTGACGATCCGGAACGGGGCTTCTCGCTCGGAAAGCCCGCGCCGCTCGACATGCGCATGAATCCAAACGTCGGGCCCAGCGCGTATGAGATCCTCGCTACCGCGAGCGAGAGCGAGCTGGCCGACATCTTCTATCACTACGGCGAGGAGCGCTCGGCCCGGCGAATCGCGCGGGCGATCGTCATGCGGCGCGCCAGCGGCGGACTGCCGAATACCACCGCAGAGTTCGCGCAGCTGGTTGCCGGGGTCGTGCAGCGCCGCGGACGGCGCGAACGCGTGCATCCGGCAACGCGCGTCTTTCAGGCGCTGCGCATCGGCGTCAACGACGAGCTCGGCGCGTTGCGTGACGGATTGGAGAGTGCCGCCGGCCGGTTACGCGCCGCCGGACGCATCGTGGCGATCAGCTTTCACTCGCTCGAGGATCGCATCGTGAAACGCACGTTCCGCGACGACGCACGCCTTGACGTATTAACGAAGCGACCGATTCTTCCCGACGAGCAGGAGCTTGCCGAGAACCGGCGCGCGCGCAGCGCCAAACTACGCGCCGCACAGCGAAAGGCCAGTTGAGTGATTCAATACCGCTATATCGAACCACGGTCGTCGCGCATTCCAAATCCCCGCACGGTCCGTGCGGCAACCCAGCGCCGGATCGTGCGGACCTCGCGTGCTCGCTACGCGGGCTTGGCGCGAGTTTTCATGGCGATGATGTGCGTCTTGGTCCTTCTCATGGGTTACGTCGTACTCACGTCGAGCTTGACCGGCCTCAGTTACGCAGTGGCGAAGGCCAATGCCGATCGGGAAGCCTTACAAGAAGAGACGATGCGTCTCGACGACCGAATTGCAGCGCTGCGTTCGGACGACCGTCTTTCAGCGCTGGCGGCACGTCTCGGCATGCGCGAACCGCAGCGCTTTGCCGTGATACGAATCAGCGCCCCCGCGGTCGCGCGGGCCCAGTCCCGCTTTCCGGTGTTGTCTTCGCTGGCCGGATTCTTCGTAGCTGCGTCTGCTCGCCAGCAATAGCGGCGACTCGCAGGGATGCACCAGCGAACCTTTGCACGCGTCGCGCCCGCCCGAGCGAGATTCTTTTTTTATTGGTGCCTGCTGGTCGCGCTCTTCCTTGCATGGAGGCTTTACGACGTTCAAGCGCTGAAGGGCCCGATGTACGCGCGCGAGGCCTTAGCACAGCGCTCCGACATCGTCGAGGTTTTTGCGCGACGGGGCAGCATTCTCGATCGCAACGGCAACGTGCTCGTGCGCTCGCTGCCCTCGCAGAGCGTCTACGCGATACCCCGTGAGATCGTCGATCCCACGGCAGCCACCCAGCGTTTGCAGAAAATCTTCGGCAAACTCGATCCTTCGGTCGTTGCCGCGTTGCACGACCGCCACCTCTGGTTCGTTTGGATCGCGCGTAAAGTACCACACGAAACGGCTCAACGCGTTCGTTCGCTTGGGCTGACGGGCATTGACTTAAAGGAAGAGGACACCGGCCAGCGGGTCGATACTGCCGGACGGCAGGCGTCCACGCTGCTCGGCTTCGTCGGCACCGATGAAAACGGGCTCGATGGACTCGAATATTCGTACGACGACGTGCTGCGCGGGCATTCCGGCCGCGTCTCGCTGGAAGCCGACGAGTTCGGACGTCCGATCCCATTTGGACAAGAACGCGTTATAACGCCGGCACAGCCGGGCTCTAACTTGGAGTTGACGATCGATCCCTACCTCCAGTTCGTTGCCGAGCAGGCCCTTGGGAAGCAGTTCGTCACCTATCACGCGCTCGACGCCTCGGCGATCGTTATGGATCCCTGGACCGGCGAAATTCTCGCGATGGCCAACCTGCCGAACTTCGATCCGAATCGCTTCTGGAAATACAGCGACGACCAACGGCGCGACCGCGCGGTTACCGATTCCTACGAGCCGGGGTCGACCTACAAGCTCATTACCGCGGCTGCCGCGCTGGAATCGCACAAAGTTTCGCTGACGTCGCGCTTCCCCGCGCGCGACACGCTCGAAGTGGGCGGTCAGACGATTCACAACGCGGAAGATGGTTTTATGGCGGGAACCGGCGGAAGCGAAACACTTGGGCAAATCGTGGAGTTCTCGCATAACGTCGGAGCGGCGGAAGTCGGTCTCAGCATCGGGGCGAAGACTCTCTACGAGATGGAACGGAAGGCAGGGTTCGGGTCACCGACTGGTGTCGGCTTATCAGGCGAAAGTCCGGGGATTGTGCCGCCGCCCTCGGAATGGAGCGGTTCCTCGCTGGCGACGACCTCATTCGGCCAAGGCGTTTCGGCCACGCCGCTGCAGATGGCTCGGTACTATAGCGCGATCGCCAACGGCGGGTTGCTGATGCAGCCCCATATCGTGCGCGCCGTCTACGATCAGCAAGGCAAGCTACTCCACCGCTACGGTCCAACGGTCGTTCGACGCGTCTTCTCGCAGCGTACCGCCGACGAACTTCGCACCTTTCTGCGCGCAGTGGTCCTGCACGGTACCGGCGATCCGACGGCTCAAATCCCGGGTTACGCGACCGCCGGCAAGACCGGTACCGCCGAGATGGTCGTGGATGGAGCCTATCGTTCCGGCTACTACGCCGCATCCTTCATTGGGATGGTCCCCTACCCTCGAGCGCGTTATCTGATCTATGTAAAAGTCGAACGGCCCATCGGTTCGTATTACGGCAGCGTGGTTGCTGCGCCCGCATTCGCCGCGATAGCGCGCGCCGCTATGCTGCACGCCGGCGTCTTGCCGAGTGCCGACGTAGCGCGCAATGGACCGTGAGCGAGCGGTTGCCCTGACCACGCTGCTCGACCGCCTGCCGGCGGCGCGAATCAGCGGCAACCCAGAGCAGTTCGTAAACGGAATCGAAATCGACTCACAGGCCGTGCGTCCCGGCGCGCTCTTCGTTGCCTTGCGCGGAAGCCGGACCGACGGACATCGCTACCTCCCGGATGCCGTGGCCAACGGCGCTTGCGCGGTCGTTGTGGAAGCGGCGGATCTGCCGCCTCTCTCGCCTAGCGTGACGATTGCACGCGTTGACGACTCCCGCCGCGCGCTTTCGACGCTCGCGGCCGCTTTTTATGGCGATCCTTCGCATCGGCTCGATGTGATCGGAGTCACCGGAACGAACGGGAAGACCACCACGACGCGCATGGTTGCCGCGATTTTGAATCAATCCGGAACTCCGAGCGGCGTCATCGGCACGGTCGGCGCCGAGTATGGAGCGCAGAGTTGGCAGCTCCAGAACACGACGCCGCTCCCGCCGGAGCTGCACGGGCTGTTGGCCCAGATGTGTGACGCAGGTGCGAAAGCGGTAGCGATCGAGGTGAGCTCGCACGCGCTCGCGCTCGATCGCGTGGATGACGTGCGCTTCAAGATCGCCGCGCTGACGAATGTAACCCGCGATCATTTGGACTTTCATCAGACGACGGAGGCCTATGCGGCGGCGAAACGCCGGCTGTTTTCGTTGGCCGAGAACTGCGTGCTCAACCTCGACGATCCGTGGGGGGTGCGCTGGGCTTCTGAACTCGAACGCGAAGGACGTCACACGGTCACCTATGGCGTCACCGAAGGCGCGACGCTGACACCGCAGGATCTTCGCGTGCAGTCCGATGGCACCAGGTTCCTCCTTGACGGTCAGCGTTACCAGCTGCATCTTCCCGGACGATTCAACGTATGGAATGCGCTGGCCGCGATCGCAACAGCTCGGCTCATGGGGATTGACGACGAAACCAGCGCGCGCGGATTGGCAAAGCTCGAGCGTGTTCCGGGGCGAATGGAGCGCCTTCGCGCGGACGGAGTTGACGTCGTGATCGACTACGCTCACACGCCCGATGCGCTCGACAGCGCGCTGCGCTCGCTGCGCGAGACGACCGGCGGCCGGCTCGCGGTCGTCTTCGGCTGCGGGGGAGACCGCGATCGCGGTAAACGATCGGAGATGGGTGCCGTAGCCGCGCGGCTTGCCGATCGCCTCTACCTCACGAGTGATAATCCGCGCAGCGAAGAGCCGCAAGCGATCGTGGATGCGATCGTCGCCGGCATCGGCGGCTGCGAGCATGCCGTCGAACTGGATCGGCGCGTTGCGATCGAGCGCGCGATCTCCGAAGCGCGCTCGGGCGACGTCGTGCTGATTGCGGGCAAGGGTCATGAAGCTTATCAGATCGTTGGCGACCGGGTTCTGCCGTTTGACGATGCGGCCGTGGCCCGTCACGCGCTCGCGGGACGCGGCGTAGCCTCATGATCGTTCCGCTGGAACTGGCGATGACGGCTACCGGCGCGACGCTCGTCGGGGCCGATTCGGCGCCCCCCGGGCTGCGGGTTACTACCGATACGCGCACGCTCGAACCCGGCGACACCTTCTTGGCCCTGCGCGGCGAACATTTCGACGGTCACGACTTTGCCGCCGAAGCCGTGCGTCGCGGAGCGGCGATGCTAATCGTCGATCGCTTCGAAGCACGCGCCGGTCCAACCCCGGTCATGCTGGTTGGTCAGACGCGGCGCGCCTACATGTGCCTCGCCGAGGCAGCGCGGGGACTCTTTCGCGGACGCGTCGTTGCGATTACCGGCAGTACCGGCAAAACAACGACGCGATCGTTCTTGTCCCAACTTCTGGCAGCCCGGTATGGCGATCGCGTTCTCAGCACACCCGGGAACGAGAACAACGAGATCGGTGTGAGCAAACTGCTTTTGAACGCCTCGAATGAGGCGCACGACGTCGCGGTCGTCGAAATGGGCGCGCGTCACTATGGCGACGTTGCAACCTTGGTCGCGATCGCACGCCCCGAAGTAGGTATTCTGACGAACGTCGGTGAGGCGCACCTGGAGATCATGGGCTCGCGCGAGCGTCTCGAGGAGACGAAGTGGGCGCTCTTCTCCCGCGGCGCGCATGGCGTACTCAATCGCGAGGATCCTGCTTCGCGCACACGTGCCTCTGCGCTGGCCGAGCCTCCGCACTGGTTTGCCGCGGTCGCCGAGCGAGCCTCACTCGAGGTGGGGGAGCGATTCGAACCGCTGATCGCGATCGTGGGAAATCGACGCTTGGTCCGCCGCGTTGGCGGCAGAACGGTCGAGCACGAGGTCGATGTGCGCGTGCCGGGCCTACACAACCGCGCGAATCTGGCCGCAGCCGCCGCCGGCGCGCTCGAGCTCGGGGTCGCGCTTGAGTCGCTGAGCGCGCGGATACCAACTTTGCAGCTGCCGCAAGGACGATACGACCGCATCGCCGTCGAGGGCGGTGTGCGGGTAATTTACGACGCCTATAACGCCAACGCAAGCGGAATGATTGCAGCCTTGGACGCGTTTGGCGGAGAGCGGGCGTCGCGGCGAATCGCCGTGCTGGGGAGCATGGCCGAACTGGGCGAGGAGTCGCAGACCTTACACGAGCGGGTCGGCGCACACGCCGCCACCAGAGTCGACGTGTTGTTGGTCCGTGGAGAGTTCGCCGCGGCACTCGCGCGCGGCGCGCAACGCGCCGGATTAGCTTCGACGCAAATCGTCCAGATTGCCGACAACGCACAAGCTGCGCAATGGCTGCGCGAACACGCAAGCCGAGATGACGTGGTTCTTTTAAAGGGTTCGCGCAAGTATAA
The DNA here is from genome assembly GCA_049696515.1 of Candidatus Cybelea sp. Lineage (GTDB taxonomy): Bacteria > Vulcanimicrobiota > Vulcanimicrobiia > Vulcanimicrobiales > Vulcanimicrobiaceae > Cybelea. The sequence goes on from JBAVTZ010000141.1 coordinate 12,044, forward strand.
GTTGGAGGAGATCGTCGAGGAGTTGCGCGCGTGAGCCTGGCAACGCAAAGTTTGGTGGTAATGCGGCCCGAAGCCCCAGCCGGCCTCACGGCGATTCCGGTGCGCACGCCGCTCGTGCGTCCCAGCGACGACCTGATCGCGATTGTGGCCGCGGCGATACAGGGCATTGCGCGCACCGGCGACGTCGTGGCGATTTCAGAGAGCGCCGTGGCAATCGCGCAGGGCGAGTTCCTTGTGGCCGAATACGTGCGTCCGTCAAAGCTGGCCTACGCGCTCTCGCGTCGCGCGGGCCCGCTCGCCACCATCAGCCAGCCGGAATCCATGCAGCTGGTCATCGATCGCGTCGGGCAGTGGAAAGTGCTCTATGCGACGCTGTTGCAAGCGATTGCGCGCCTCTTCGGACGGCGCGGCGCCTTTTACGAAGTGATGGGCGAGACGATCGCGGCCTTCGACGGTTACACCGGCACGATGCCGCCATACGAACGCGCCATCGTTTTCGCGCCGCGCGATCCAGCCGGATTCGCGCGGTCTTTCCGGGAGCGAACCGGGGTCGCGTGCGCGGTGGTCGACGCCAACGACCTTGAAAAGGCCAAGGTGCTGGGATGCTCGCCCGAAGTCCGCAGTGCCGTCGTCGAGCGCGCGCTCCTCGATAATCCGCACGGCAATAGCGATGAACAGACCCCGGTCGTGGTGCTCAAGTGGCGCGGCCAGGGCGCGAATCCGTTGCTCGCGGAGCTCGAGCCGTGAACTACTCGCTGCCGATGCTAGCCCTTTGGCTGCTCTTTGGTTTCGGGGTCGCCGCGGTCGGGGCAGCGGCGCTGCTCTTGATTTTGGGGCGCCTTCAAATTCGGCAACACGCTTACGAAGATGCGCCGGACACGCATCGATCCAAGACCGGAACGCCCACGATGGGCGGAATCGTCTTCGTGATCGCCTTTGTCGCGGCACTGGGGGCCGGCCGCGTCCCGCTGCTCCCCGAGCTGGTTTTGCTAATCGTTATGTGCGCGGGGATCGGCGCCGTCGACGATGTTTTAGGAGTTCGCCAGGGCGCAAACCGCGGATTGCGCGCGCGCACCAAGCTTCTTGCGACGGCGCTTGCCGGAACGATCTTCATGCGCCTGATCGACGGGGGAGCTAGCTTCTTTCCGCGCGACGTGCTCTTTCACGCCGGAGGCTTCTGGCTCGGCGCGCCTCACTGGCTTTGGCTAATCCTGGGAATTCTTGCCATCACCGGCGCGATCCACGCCGTCAATCTCACCGACGGCCTCGACGGCCTGGCGGCCGGTACGATGATTCCGCCGCTGATCGTGCTGGCGCTAATCGCGGCCCGTATGCAACTCCCCGGACCGGCAATCGGTTCGGCCATCGGCGCCGGCGCGTGCGCCGGGTTTCTGCTTTTCAATCGTTATCCAGCCAAACTCTTTATGGGCGATACAGGGTCGCTCGCGCTCGGCGCACTGCTTTCGGGAGCGGCGATCCTAACCGGCGAGATGCTCTTGCTGCTGCTCATCGGCGGCGTCTTCGTAGCCGAGGCGCTCTCGGTGATTCTCCAGGTCTCATACTTCAAGTCTACCGGCGGTAAACGCATTTTTCGCATGAGCCCGCTGCACCATCACTTCGAGTTGTGCGGCTGGCCGGAAACGAAGGTGACGAGCCGCTTTTGGCTTGCGTCGCTGCTCTGTTCGTTGTTAGGATGGGCCATCGTGCGATGAGCGAAATGTTTCAATTCAATGCTGGCGAAACGATGCTCGTTATCGGTTTAGGGCGAAGCGGGTTGGCGAGCATCGAGGTCTTGCGCGAGCATGGCGTCGCGCTCTACGCGACCGATGAAAAGCCGCGCGACGAGCTCGTCGAGGCGATCGCGGCCGCAGAATCTCTGGGTGCGCGCTTCATCGAGCCGGGCGAAATCGGAAGCCTGGTCGAGCTGCTCACCTGCGCCGTGCTCTCGCCGGGCGTACCCCCCACATCGCCGGTCGTGCGGGCGCTGCACGAGGCTAACATTCCGGTGCTCGGCGAGATCGAGCTCGCCTACCGCTTCTGTAAGGCGCCGATCATTGCGGTTACCGGAACGAAGGGCAAGTCCACGACGACCGCGCTGATCGGACACTTGCTGCGCGCCTCTGGTTTGCAGGTGCGGGTGGGCGGCAATATCGGCAATCCGCTTATCAAAGAAGTGCGCGGCGCGAGCGCCGACGAGTGGATCGTCGCGGAGGTCTCGTCCTTCCAGCTCGAAACAATTCGCGCGTTCAAACCGCGCGTCGCGGTGATCCTGAATCTCGAGCCCGATCATCTGGACCGCTACTATTCGATGGACGAATATGCCGAGGCCAAGTACCGGATCTGTGCCAATCAGTCGCTCATGGATTGGTTTGTCGGGAACCTCGACGATCCCCGAATTCGCGCGTTGCACTGGAGCCACGGCGACGCGCGCGTTCAGGCCAAACAGCTGTGGTTTGCTCGCGAGAGCCGTGATTTCGCAACCATGTATCTGCGCGATGGGGTCCTGACCTACGCGCCGATTGCGGGCGATCCCCGGCCAGTGGCGATCATACCGCGAGATGAGATTCCGCTCTCCGGCGAGCACAACGTTCAGAATGTGATGGCGGCGTTGCTAGCCGCGCTCGCTATCGGTTGCGATCCTACGCAGCTGCGCGAAGCCATTACGTCGTTTCGTCCCTTGCCGCACCGGCTCGAAATCGTCAGCGAGATCGACGGCGTGTGCTACGTGGACGATTCGAAGTCGACGAATCCATCCTCGGTGATCGCGGCGTTGCGAACCTACGATCGGCCGATCGTCTTGATCGCGGGGGGGCGCTCGAAAGGGATTTCATTCGAGGCCCTGGGAACCGAGATTCGTAAGCGCGTGAAAGCGTTAGTTGCGATCGGCGAGGCCGCCGCGAACATCCTTCATGCCACCGAGGGGGTCAGCGGCGTCGAAGCATCTTCGATGGAAGAGGCGGTGCGACGTGCGCGTGGGTTCGCGGCACCAGGCGACGTCGTCTTGCTTTCGCCCGGTTGCGCGTCGTTCGATATGTTCGCCTCCGCCGAGGATCGCGGAGAGCATTTCGCGGCCGCGGTCGCGGCGCTGAGAGAACCAGCCGGTGCATAACGCAGCAGCAGCCCGCGCGCCTCGGAAAACGGAGCGGACCGCCAAGCGCTCTTCGTACGCCACGGCTCCGCTCGACACGGTGCTCTTCACGGCGGTGGCCGCCCTCATCGGCATTGGACTAGTGATGGTCTTTTCGGCGTCGAGCGCGACCGCCTACGCCGAACATGGCGACATCGCATACTATCTTAAGCGGCAGCTCGTTTGGCTCGCCATCGGCTTGGCCGGCGCGTACGCGCTCTATCGCATGGACTACCAACGCCTCAAGAGCTTAGCGCCTTACCTCCTGGTTATATCGATCGCCTTGCTCGCGCTCGTCTTCGTTCCGCACGTGGGGCTCGGCGTCAACGGCGGCCGGCGCTGGATCGGCACGGCGCACTGGAGTCTAGAGCCGTCGGAGTTCGCTAAACTCGCTCTAATAATCTATCTCTCAGCGATTTTGTCGGCGCGCGGCGCACGCATTACCTCATTGGTGCGCGGACTCGTTCCGCTCTGCATTCCGGTGGCGATCATGGCGATGCTCGTGCTCAAAGAGCCGGACATGGGTACCGCCACACTGCTGCTCTTTATCGCGCTCGCGCTCTTCTTTGCCGCCGGTGCGCGCCTCGTTCATCTGTTCGCGGTCGTGCTCGCAACGGTCCCCTTCGCGGCCCTGACCGTCCTGGCCAGTCCGTACCGGCGCGCACGCATTTTCGCCTTCGTCGATCCTTGGAAGGATCCACTGAACACCGGCTTCCACATCGTCCAGTCGCTGCTGGCGCTGGGCAGCGGAGGCATCTTCGGGGTCGGCTTGGGCGCGTCGCGGGCGAAGTTCTTCTATCTGCCGGAGCAGTACACCGACTTCATCTTTTCGGTGCTCGGCGAGGAGCTCGGTTTGATTGGCACGCTGGCCGTCATCGCGCTCTTCATTACCCTAGCCTATCGTGCGGTCAGGATTGCGCTGGCGGCTCCCGACCGGTTTGGTTTCTTCCTCGTGATCGGCTGTGCCGCGATGATCACGATTCAAGCCTTCGTGAATATAGGGGTCGTTTCGTCGTCGTGGCCGGTAACCGGCGTACCGCTGCCCTTCATCTCTTTCGGCGGCAGCTCCCTGATCGTCAATCTTCTCGCCGTCGCGCTAATCGCCAACGTGGGGCGCCATCGCCGAATCAGCGGGCACGTGTGACCGTCGTCTTTGCCGGCGGCGGAACTGGAGGCCACCTCTATCCCGCCATCGCAATCGCGGATGCGTTGCGCGAGCGAGCGGCGCAGGTCGCCTTCATCGGTACCGCGGACCGGCTCGAGGCGAGCATCGTTCCGAAGGCGGGATACAGCCTGCACACGATCGCCGGCCATTCACTACCGCGCAGGTTTTCGCTCCAGCTTTTTCGTGCGATTGCGCTGAATCTAATGGGAACGGTCCAGAGTTTGCGTCTCCTCGCCGCCGAGCGCCCCGATCTCGTCGTCGCAACCGGTGGCTACGTCTGCTTCCCAGTCGCACTCGCGGCGCGCATCCGCAGATTAATGCGACTTTCGAAATCGCCGGTGGTGTTACTCGAGCCCAACGCTGCGCTTGGCTTGACGAATCGACTCCTGACGCCGATGGTGGACGAAGTTTGGGGGCTAGAATCAACCGGCGTCCCGATCCGCGCATCGTTGCGACGCTTGCCGGCGCGCGACCAGGCAGCGCTGCGCCTCGGACTCGATCCTTCGTGCAAGACGCTGGTGGCAGTCGGTGGTAGTCAAGGGGCGCGCTCTATCAACGACGCGCTGCTCGACCTCACCGAGAAGGGCGCTCTGCCGCCTGGCTGGCAGGTATTCCACATCACCGGCAGCGACGAGTACGCCCGCGTGCAGACGATATTGAAAAACCGGCCCCTTACGACCGGCTCGCCATACGTCGTGCGAGCCTATCTCGACGACATGGCCGACGCCTACGCCGTTGCAGATCTTTTGCTGACGCGTGCCGGCGCTTCGACGCTCGGCGAGTTGGCCGCGCTTGGGAAGCCCTCGATTCTGGTTCCCTACCCCTTCGCCGCCGAGGGGCATCAAGACGGCAATGCCGCCCGCTTTGAAGCCGCCGGAGCGGCGGTCGTGCTCGCCGATCGCGATCTGCAGGCCGGACGACTGCCCGGGGTGCTGCTGCGGACCACCGCGCCGATGCTGCTGGAACAACTGAGCGAGAGGGCTCGCCGCCTGCAGGGA
>JBAVTZ010000142.1:0-3134 GCA_049696515.1 Candidatus Cybelea sp.
GTGCGGTACGTGGCGAGGTCCGAACTGACATTGGGGTTATCGTAAGGATTGACGATCGCGACGATCTGCCCCGATCCCTTGGTAGACGAAGGCAAGTTGTAGCGTGTCTGAAAATCGATTGGCGCCCAGCCCGCGACAGTCGGGCTGATGGCGCCCCTCGATTCAACCGACCCTAAACACGTCGCTTGGCCGACGACTTGGGGGCAGGCCGCCGGTGCGGCGCCAAGTCCCTGGGCAATGCGCTGCAGGGGCGCCATCGGCCCGAGTGGCGCCTGACCGCCGCTGCAGGCTGCCAGCATCAAGCAGGACATCAAAAGTCCGATGGATCGCGTAAGTTGACCTTGCATAGTTGCTCCCTTCAAGCCGCCGGTGGATCCCGGCGACCTAGTGGTGTGACAAGGGCTATGATCTCGCGGAAACGGTGACTGCGGTAACCTACAACCACCTACACAAGTGGCCATGCGATCGTGTGAGGATGCCTCCGAGAGGGGCTCGAACCATGTCAAGGAGATGGAAGACCGCGGCCGCGTATCTGGCTCGTCGGACTTCGGGATGCTCCTGCGGCGTTACCGAATCGCCGCTGGGCTATCGCAAGAGGCACTCGCCGAGCGTGCCCGGATGAGCATCCAAGGAATCAGCGCACTCGAGCGCGGTTATCGACGCTCGCCACAGCGCGAAACGCTCGTGCTCTTAGTGAGTGCGTTGGCGCTCCGCGATGAGCAACGCCGCGAGTTCGAGACCGCCGCGACGCGTGTGGGCGTCGTGAGACGCGGATCCTCGATTGCGGTAGGCCCCTGGTCCGGTCCCGCGATCCCGACGCTACCGGTGGCGCTGACCAGTTTCGTTGGCCGAGATATCGAGCTTGAAGAGATCGCCGCACTCGTGCGCGGGCATCGAATGGTTACGCTTACCGGGGCCGGTGGTGTCGGAAAGACGCAAACCGCGTTGCACGTTGCTATCACGCGAGGGGCTGGAACCGATGGTGCGGTCTGCTTCGCCGGACTCGCGTCGATCGAGAGCCCTTCTCTGATAGTGGTGGCGATTGCATCGGCGCTGGGTCTTCAAGAGGTTCCCAATCACCCGCTGCTCGAGACACTGGTTGCGCATCTCAAGAACAAGGCGCTGCTACTGATTCTCGACAATTGCGAGCATGTTATTACGGAGGCAGCGATCGTTGCCGAAGCCCTGTTGAGCGGCTGCCCGCGCGCGCGAATCCTTGCCACCAGCCGCGAACCGCTGCGGGCCGCGGGCGAATACTGCTACCGACTGCCGCCATTGAGCGTGCCATCGCCCGAGGCGGCTCATCGGCTGACCGCAACCGATGCCGCTCTGTACGCAGCGATCGTCCTCTTTAGCCATCGCGCCCGCGCCGTCGACCATCGCTTCACGCTCAGCGACGAGAACGCCCCGGTGGTTGCCGGGCTCTGCGTGCGCTTGGATGGCATTCCGTTGGCGATCGAACTGGCCGCCGCACGCGTGAATCAGCTATCGATGAAGACCATCGCGGAGAAGCTCGACGATCGCTTTCGGATTCTCGCCGGTGGCGAGCGGACGGCCCTGCCGCGCCAGCAGACCATGCGTGCGACAATCGATTGGAGTTACCATCTACTGTCCGCGGCGGAACAACGGGTCTTCGAGCGGCTCTCAGTCTTCGCTGGGGGCTGTACGCTCGATAGTGCCGCATCGGTCTGCGCAGATGAAGAAGTTGCGACGGAGGACGTGCTTGAAATTCTCTCGTCGTTGGTCGATAAGTCGTTGCTGGTGGTCGATATCAAGGGGAATGAGCCGCGTTACCGGCTTTTAGAGTCCTTTCGGCAATATGCGCGAGAGAAGCTTGCAATGGGCAGCGATCACGACACTGTGGCGCACCGTCATGCGCTCGCATGTCGTGAGTTGGCCGAGCGGTTCAACTACGCGCGCGATTTCGAGCCCGACGACGTCTGGCGTCCGCTGGTTCACGAAGAACTAGACAACTGGCGGGCAGCGTTGCAATGGCTGCTGACCGAACGTGGTGAGGTCATGCTGGGGCAACGGCTCGTTGGGCAACTGTTCGGAGTGTGGGTCGTCATCCCCACCGAAGGGCGGCGCTGGATAACCTCGGCGTTTGAGCTAGTTAACAGGGGAACGCCAACGAGTGTGCTTGCGGGGCTCAGCTATGCGGAGGCTACTGTCGCGTGGCATCTTCGCGAGCACAAAGTTCAGCTCGCTAGTAGCGAGACTGCAATAGTGCGCTATCGTGTCATTCAAGATTTGCTTGGAATGGCCCGCGCGCAAAGCCTTGCGGGCTTTGCGCTCATGTGTCTTGGACGAATTGCCGAGGCGAAATCATTGCTGGAAGAAACCCTCCAACTAGCTCGTAAATTGGGTAACCGGCGGCTCGCTGCTTACGTACTGCGCTGCTTAGGGCTAGGCAGCGCTCTGAGGCATGAGTTTGTCACGGCCCGCAGCTGCGTTGTTGAAGCACTGCACTACTATGAGGCCCTGGGCGCCGAGCTCGATGCGGCACAAGCAATGTACGAGCTTGGCATCATCGAGTTTGGCGCAAAGGACGCGGAGTTAGCACTTCGGTACGCGACCGGCGCCCTCGCGGCGTATCGCTCGTTCAACCATGTGCGCCTCGTCGCCGAAACTCTCACCACCATGGCAATGTATCTCGTCGCATTGGCCCGCTACGACGAGGCCGGGGAACGCGCGCGGCAAGCACTCGAGCTCACACGTGAGCAACAGCTAGATGCCCTCACTGCGTGGACGTTACAGCACCTAGCAGCGATTGCTGCGCTACAGCCGCCATTTGATCGGCAGCACGCGACTGATCCGCGCGCACGAGCCGCTCGGGTCTTGGGCTACGTTGACGTTCGGCTGCGGGCGATAGGTTCCCAGCGCTTGCCATTTATGGAGCCGGAATACGATCACGTCCTCGCCGTGCTGCGCGAAACCCTGGGCATTGATGTGGTCGCGACGCTCTTGGCTGCGGGGGCGACGATGACCGAAGAACAAGCGGTAGAAGAGGCGCTGGTACTATAGCGACGCAAGAGGGTCGGAGATCGTGTCGCCCACGATCAAACCGTCCCGCAAGCGAATCACGCGGCGAGCGTACCGGGCAATCTGCTCGTCATGGGTTACCATGATAATGG
>JBAVTZ010000143.1:0-3869 GCA_049696515.1 Candidatus Cybelea sp.
CTGTAAGGCATTTCGCATCTTTGTTTTCGTCGGAATGGAGGGCACTCAGTGGAAATTACATTCCGTGTAAGGAGTCGAATCTTGGCTCGCATACAAAACGCTCGCTCGTTACGCGGGAATTCGACCATTTTACCTTCAGCCACTCCTGCATTTTACGACGAACGTCAGACAGTCTTGACCTCGTCGCGCCAAAACGCCAACTCTTGGCTTGATCATTCTCACGCAAGCAGATAGTACCGTCATATCCCGCTGCCGCGGCGGTTCGGACGCGCGCCGCGCCCTGAGGCACGCAGCGGAAGTTGGAAAGGAGCTATGGCACGTCTATACGATTGCGAACAGCCTTATTGAGCGTATGGACATAAAGATAGGTAAAGGCAGTCCAGAAGGTCCGTCCGCGACTTTCTCGGGAAACGATCTCTCGAAGTGCCCGAGCGCAGCCCCGGAACACATCAAATGGATCTGGTTAAAGCCAAACTCATCCGGTAGATATGGGCTAAGTTAGGTACAAGCGGAGAGTACATCACCGACCTTGGGTCCCGGCGGGATCACGGTCTCGTGCAGCGGCACAGATTCCCAGCCGCCATTCTTCCACACCAGCACGTCGGTTTGGCGTTCTTTGACAAAGAAGCATTTGCGAACGAGCTTTCCGTTAATTTCCTCAACGAAGGGCCCGGCGGCGTCCAGGTGCGTGGTTACGAGAGCGCTGTCCCCGTAAATCCGAACGCGCGGTTCCGAAAGAATCATCGTTTTTCGCGCACCGGATTTCCGAATAAAGTCGATGAAGCCGTTCTTGTCGGCAACGCTGCCAAAACCGCTGACGACGATCCAATCGTCGGCGAGCAGAGCTTTTAATGCGTCGGCATTGCCGGTTAATAGCGCTTGATTGATTGCCTCATCCGTCCTCGAGGCACTCGCAGCCGTTGGACCCGCCCTTGTTTGTGCTCGCACCTGCGTTTGGGTAACTAGGGTAACGAACGCTAACATTAAGGCTGAAAAGCCGCTCATCGTCCAAACAATACGTGTCACGTGGTACCTCCGAGCCAGCCGATGGCTTGGGTCTTCCCCAATTAATTTCGTATAGATCCGTCGGACCACTTGAGCACCGGTCTTAACTTAGTGCATGTCACTTTGGAGCGGGCGAACCGTCGGACCAGTGGGACACCGGAATAGCGAGCGTCACCGGTTGGTACGGGCGAAACCCGGCCGATGGAGGAGGCGCTAGGATCGGCGACCCCTTGAAGCTCGCGGCCCACGTAGCCAGTTGGTCGTACGCGATGAACGGCATGACATGCGGGCGCCACGGTCCGTCGGCTCCGAGTAGGTAGCCGTTTTTCGATAGCATGAACGCAAACGAGGCGGGAGCGGGATCGGTGAATTGGTGGTTGGCATACCCGGCTTTCGCTTTCGCGGCCATCTCTTCACGAGCATCGCCGGCGATCGCCCACTTCGTCAGTGCAAGGTAAAACGGGAGTACGCTTCGCGCGGCCGGAGGATTGAGACATGCTGGCCCGAGACCGTGCCAGTTCCAGAACTCGGGATCATCGAAACCCGCCGTCCACGAGCGTCCCACAACGCAGACCCAGCCGTTGGTGCCCTTGACCCCGACGACGTAGCCTTGCTTCGTGAAGACGAGCACTTCAGCATGAGCGGAGATCGATGACGGCCCTGCCGAGCGAGCCAAGGCGATTTCGGCGGCAGCGCTGGGCATCAGGTACTGCGCGATCGGCGCCATCGTGGGGTAAGGGTTTGGCGAGGGGACTTGTCCGAACGCTGCAGTGGAGAACGCAAGCGAGAGCGTAGTGGCTACGCAAGCAAAGGCGATCTTCATCGGGCCTCCTTAAGTAAGACGACCGTCGCAGAGATTGGGCGGGGCAAGCAGTTGCGGAATGCTGAGCGCAGCAAGGAACGAGTTGTGCACTCACCGGAGACGGCCGCAATCACGAGGCCGAGTGCAATATAGTTGGTGTTGCTGTATTCCCACTTCGTACCGGGCCTGAAGCCGAGCGGTCCGCGAGCGAAGGCTTCAATGTCGGGAAGCGCATTTGGGATGCTAGCCATCCTGTCCACAAAGTCGTCCATCGTGTCGTACTCGGGGAGGCCCGATGTATGCGTCAGAAGTTGCCGAATCGTCACCTCGCTCGCATGTGGGAAAGAAGGAACGTATTTCGAAAGGGGATCGTCGATTGAAAGCTTCCCGCGCTCTTTGAGCTGAAGGACTGCCGCAGCGGTAAACATCTTCGTCACGGATCCGATCTCGAAGCGCGTCTGATCATCGACCGGCTGCTTGGATGCAAGCGATCGAACACCAAGCGTTTCGACGTAGATCAAGTTTCCGTTCTGAACAACCCCAATGGCACCGCCTGGGCCGCCCTCTCTTTCAAACAGACTCTTTGCAGCGATGGTTAGCTGTGGCGCAAAAAAGGCCGCTGCCAGCATCGATATCCCCCCTTGAAATTAAGCGCTAGAGAGTAACTCAATTCTGGGCTGGAATCTTGACCGCCCCGGGGTGTTATTGGGTTCCAGCCAAGCGGAATGCATTTGTAGAATTGGCCGCTGAATTGCTCTTCGCCTGCATTCAACAGACTCTCTTGACTTGACGCATGCAGCGAGCGAGAACACCGCCAGCGTCAGCGCTGCCCTGATGGGGCTCATCGCTTTTTCGCTTCAACTACCATCGCGCGTTTGATGTTTTCAATCTCCGACGGCGTAGCCAAACTGCGCATTACGATGACCAGCTCGCGGCCGATGTTCCATCGGACGGATCCAGTCGCAGCCAACCCGCCGGTTTTGAACGCGAAAGCGTGCGGGCTGCGGGGAGCCGTGAGCGCGCGCGGATCGACGAGCCAGATTTTCAGAAGGTGGTTCGGGCGTCGCCAGGCGCCTGGAAGGTTGTAGTTGAGCAACATGATGCTCGGACCGTAGCCAACCTGGCCGAGCGTCGTCCCGGCTGGAAGCCCATCCGGATACTGGACTGGGAATGTCGCGCCGCGAGCGATGATGCGAAGGTCTTCCGGTGTGGGGTCGTTCATGACATGGAACGCGTCCGTCGTCGACATCTGCACCTTACCGGAAGGCCCGAATGATACGTGAGCGCCGTTGTCCCACAGTTCGGCGGCCGCTGCGGCGCCTGCGATGACAAGTCCGGACAGCACGACAGCGACAATCCGCTTGCGTCCTTTGCTCGGTGTCGACGCCTGCTTTGCTGCACGTCTTATTGCGGCAAGCGGAATTTCCGGCACGGAGATGCCTTCCCGTGCAATCTCGCACATCGCTTGGAATTCAGATGGCATTCGTCGTCACCTCGCTGATGGAATCTGAGGAGTCTTCAAATACGTCGCCAAGCAGCGGGCGTAGCCGTCGCCTGGCGACCATGAGCCGGAAGCGCACGGCGCCATCGTGTATTCGCAGGATGGAAGCGATCTCGCGACTCGGCAGATCCTCGAAGTAGCGAAGCACGATTACGTCGCGCAGGTGCTGCGGCAGCGTCGAAAGTGCGCGCCACACATCGAGCGCCGTGGCTCGGTCCTCAACCTGCGGCGCTGGCTCTTCTCCGATATTCGATTCGAGATGCCGACGCTTGAGGCTGGACGCTTCCCGCACGACGATCCGGTAGAACCACGCACGAAACGCCGCCGGATCGCGTAGAGACGCGATTGTGCGGTACAGGATAACGCATGATTCCTGCGCCGCGTCTTTAGCGGTTTCGCGATCTCCAAGCACCGAGTAGGCCAGCCGATACGCGACCGGCCAGACCGCCTGAAGAAGCCGTTCGATTTCGAGACCGCTGCCGCACCTTGCGGCTTCAACGAGAGCGCTCGGGACGGGCTGCGCCATCTGGGCTCCTCCGCTTGAAAGGTTCACTTCCCCTA
>JBAVTZ010000144.1:0-6181 GCA_049696515.1 Candidatus Cybelea sp.
GACTTCAACCCCGAGGTAGACGGATTCGAGTCGTTTGTGATGAACGATGGGAGCGTTTGCGCCTGGAAGTCAGGGCAGTTCCGTTACCAGGCCCAACGCTAAGCGCCGCTTAGTTACCGAAGGCGGCGCGTACCGATTCTTTGATCGAGGTGGTGGTGCGCAGGACGGCGGTCGGCTCGTAGCCGCAGTGCGCCATGCAGTTTTCGCACGATTCGTGCTTGCCGCGACCGTACTTCGACCAATCCGTTTCTTCCAGCAGCTCTTTGTAAGTCTGCACGTAGCCTTCTTTACTCATCAGGTAACACGGACGCTGCCAGCCGAAGACCGTGTAGCAGGGGATGCCCCACGGCGTGCACTCGAAGTCCACTTTACCTTCGAGAAAGTCGAGGTAGAGCGGACTGTGGTTTAGGCGCCACTTCTTGCGTTTGCCCCCCGCAAACGCCGCGCGGAAGATATCGCGCGTGCGCTGCACGCCGAGGAAGTGTTCCTGATCGGGCGCCTTCTCGTAGGCATATGCGGGCGAAATCTGCATCATGTCGACCTTGAGCTCGTCGTTGAGATAGTCGAGCACCTCGCGGATCGATTCGGGACCGTCTTGATCGAAGAACGTCGTGTTGGTAAAGACGCGAAAGCCGCGCGCCTTGGCCTCTTTGATCGCGTCAACCGCTCGGTCGAAGACGCCCTGGCGGCAGACCGACTGGTCGTGACGCTCGCGCATCCCATCCATATGGATCATCCACGCAAAGTAGACCGACGGCTTGAAGAGATGAATCTTCTTCTTCAGCAACAGCGCATTGGTGCAGAGAAAGATGAACTTCTTGCGCTTGACCAGCTCCTCGACGATTTGCGGCATCTGTTCGTGCACCAAGGGCTCGCCGCCGGCGATCGAGACCATGGGCGCACCGCACTCCTCAACCGCCGCGATGCACTCTTCCACGCTCAGACGCTGGCGCAAGATCTCATCGGGGTGCTGAATTTTCCCGCAGCCGGCGCAAGCTAGATTGCATTGCAGCAGCGGCTCGAGCTCGAGCACGAGTGGATACTTCTTCTCGCCTTTGAGGTGCTTACCGGCCACGTACTTCGCGACGGCGATTTTTTGCTGGAGGGGCATCGTCATGATTGGGTGATTGGTTCTTTCATGGTTTCGTCGAAGTGTCCTTCGTCGGTCCTTTGACTCGGCTCAGGCTGCGAGCGGGCGTCCATGGCCAGAGCCATAGTTGGGAAAAGATGGCGATATAGATGATAGTTGATGTAAAAGTCGCCCGGGAAGCCGGTGCCCGTGCACTCGGGCTCGTCCCAGGTTCCGTCGCGCCGCTGCTGCTCGCATAGAAAGCTAAGACCACGCTGGACGGCAGTATGTTGCGTAAGGCCTGCAAGTTGCAGCGCAAGGACTGCCCATGCCGTTTGCGACGGCGTGCTCTTCCCGATTCCGGCGAACGACTCGTCCTTGTAAGAATGACAGCTCTCGCCCCAGCCTCTGTCTTCGTTCTGCACCGAAAGCAGCCAGGCCGTGGCGCGATCGATCATCTCTTCACCCGTATTCAGCGCGACGAGAGCTGAAATAACGCACCAGGTACCGTAGATGTGATTGACGCCCCAGCGACCATACCATGAACCGTACGGCTTTTGGGTCCCCTTGAGATAGTCGAGACCACGCGCGACGTAGCGATTCGTCGTATCGTAACCGAGCGCTGCCAGCATCTCCAGGACGTGCGCGGTGACGTCCTCGGTCGGCGGGTCGATCATCGCACCGAAATCCGAAAATGGCATACGGTAGAGCAGTTCGCGGGTATTGTCACGATCGAACGAGCCCCACGCACCGTTGCGCGAGTCCATCGCCAGCGTCCATCGTCGCGCCCGCTCGACCGAATCGGCGGTGGCTTTGCGATCGCCGCCTTCGAGCAGCGCCAGTACCACGATCGTGGTATCGTCGATGTCCGGATACGCGTCGTTGTCGAACTCGAAGGCCCACCCGTTGCCCCGGCGTTCCTTGCATTTCATGCGCCAATCGCCCGGGGCATCGTCAGGAACCTGTTCGCTCAACAACCAATGCACGGCGCGCCGCATCGCGGGATGCGCCGGGTCGAAACCCGCCAATGCGAGCACCCGCACCGCCCAAGCAGTATCCCAAACCGGCGACATGCAGGCCTGAAAACGCCAGCCGTCGGCATCGTCGATCGTGAAGCGGCGCATGCCTTCGATCCCTTTGCGCATCACCGGATGATCCAGCCCGTATCCCATCAGATTGAGCGCGATGAGCGAATAAACCCACGGCGGCTGAATGCCGCCCCAGCTGCCGTCGGCTTCTTGCCGTTCGATTACCCACTGCGCTACGCGCTTTTCCGCGTCATCGCGACCCGGCTGTTTCGGAAGACGCTCGTACAGCTTTTGCAGCCGCTCTACGTACATCAGCCAATGGCGCGCGCCATCCACGCGCTCCAAGTCGGATTCCGTTCCCGGAAGGACGATCTCGCCGACGTCGACCCCAAGCTCGCGCACCGGCTTCTTGGTGATCACGATCGTCAGCGGCGCAACGGTTCCGCGTGCCCAGCAGGAGAAATCGTAGAGATTGAACGGCATCCACAGCGGCAGCCGAACCAACTCCGGCGGCAGCGATGGGATGCCCGCCCACGGATAGACGCCAAAAAGTGCCAGCCAGATCTTGGTGAAAACGCGCGCGTTCGCCACGCCGCCCGCGCGCAAAATTACCGCGAGCGCGTTGCGCATCTCTTCGCGCGAGGCATCCACCCCAAGGACCTTCAGCGCAACGTATGCCTCGATGGTGGTGCTCAAATCCGCTGGGCCGTCGTAGTAGAGTGCCCACGAGCCGTCCGATCGCTGATTTCGCATGATGTGCGCGACAGCGCCGACGCGGAACTCGTCCAGGGGCAAGCCCAAGAAGCGGAAGAGCAGCACGTGCTCAGCGGTCATCGTGACGTTTGTTTCGAGCTCTCCCGACCACCAGCCATCGGTGGCTTGTGCCTGCAAAAGCCATCCGAGCGCGCGATTGAGCGTAGCCGATCGCGCCGAATGTGGCGGGCTTCCGCGCGGAATCGCCCGTCGCGCCGGTTCACTTCGTGCGCTCGGCGGAGCTTGCGACTGAAGCAGATGCTCGGCAGCGAGGGTGCCGCTGCGGACCGCGGACTCCATCGTATCCGGCCAACCGGTTTCGGTCCACGAACCTGCAATCGCAATCGCGGGGTGCGACGTCCGCTGCCCGATGCGCTTCGTTCCGGCGCGCGGCAGCCAGGTGGCTTCGGGATTGCGGGTGACGGCCGCGCGCGTCAGCTTTGCGTCTTTGAGGGCCGGCAGGAAGGTCTGCACTTCGCGCCACGCAAGCGACTCGAGCTCCTCCGTCGGCAACAGCAAGTACCGATCGGCGGCGCTGATGCTGCAGCACAGATACCCCGGCGCCTTCTCGAAGATCCATTGAAGCGGCGATTCCAGCGCCGCTGCGAAATCCAAACCGATGCTGCCGGCATCGTGCCAAAGGTGAACGTCGACGATCGGATAGGGCTGGTATGTCTCGAGATTGGTGATGCCGTAGCGCCTCGGATCGCCGAGCACACGACCGAGCTGACGTGGCGGCAGTGCAAAAACGACCGCGTCGAACCGTGCCGGCTCTCCCTTCGACAGACTCAGCTTAACGTGCGAGTTCGGCTCGACCGCGAGGACCGCGGTGGAGCTGTGCACCGCGTCGAGTTTCGCCGCGGCGGCGGCCGCCAGATGCGCGAGCGGAACGTTTGAGAATCCGAAACGCGCCGCGCCGGCATCGCCCAAGAACGCCGTCTTAAGAACGAACATCGCGTCGGCGGCGCCGACGCGATCGAACGGGGCGTTCAGGGCTGGAATAAAAAACGGATCCCAAAAGGCGCGGCGCTCGGCGGCGCCTTGGCCGTTGCGCTCGAGCCAACCCTCGAAGGTTTCGCCATTTTCGGAGTGGCGAGAAGCAAGGGCGCGAGCGATGCGGAGCTTCTCGCCGGCCTTCAGATACGGATAGGTCGCGAAGGATTCCAGCAGATGAAACGGTGCCGGAAGGGCACCGGCGCGTAGCCGTCCAGTGCGGCCGTCGCGCGAGAGAATCCGCGCGTCGAAGCGATCCTGCAGACGAAGCTGTTGCTCCATGCCGACTTGTCGCGCGAAGGCAACGAACTCCGTGCAGCACGCGAGGAAGACGTGCTGACCGTTATCAACTTCAACTCCGTCCAGCTCGAATGACGTGGCGCGGCCGCCGAGCAGCCGGCTTCGCTCGAAAAGCTCGACGTGCGCTCCAGCAGCTTTCAGACGGAGCGCCGCCGACAGGCCGGCAAGCCCCGCGCCGACGATGCCTACGCGCTCGAGAGCCACGACCGGACGACGACGCGCAGCTTCTCGGTCTTCGAAAGCGCGGCGCGGGCTCGTAAGGGAAGCGCTGGGTCGCGCTCAATCTTCTTCAGCAGCTGTTCGTAGATCCCAGCCATCGTTTGGACGCACGCCGCCGGACGGCGTGGAATATAGCGCAGCACCTCGTATCCGGTTGCGAAGTAGGTCCGGGCGCGCGCGACGTTATGCGCTACCAGATCGTACCAGCCGGGATAGATTTCGCCGTTGGAGAGCGCCCTTGCAGGGATTCCGTAGCGCTTCAGCTCGTCTTGCGGCAAATAGATGCGCCCCAT
This sequence comes from Candidatus Cybelea sp., assembly GCA_049696515.1. Lineage (GTDB taxonomy): Bacteria > Vulcanimicrobiota > Vulcanimicrobiia > Vulcanimicrobiales > Vulcanimicrobiaceae > Cybelea. The sequence goes on from JBAVTZ010000144.1 coordinate 4,656, forward strand.
GTCGACGGCGTCTTCGCGAACGTCGCGCAGAATGTTGGTTAGCTGCAGGGCAAGCCCGAGGTCGTCCGCTCGCTGGAGCGCGATCGGATCGCTAAAGCCGAAGATGCGAACGCACATGCGTCCCACGACCGAGGCAACCAGATTGCAGTAGGCGTGCAGCTGGTCAAACGTTTCGTACCGGCTGCGGCTAAAATCCATTTCAACGCCATCAACCAGCATTTGCAGCTCGCCCTCGGGAATGTTATAGCGTTCGACCGCCTCCCCGAGTACCCGCAAGATGGGATCGTCGCCGTAGTCGCCGCGTAAGCACCGTGAGATCCGTCCCCGGTGGACCGCCAGGCGAGCCGGCAAATTCTCGATGCCGATCGTGTCCGCCTCGTCGTCAACCTGGCGCGCGAAATTATAGAGCGCATAAATCGCCATGCGCTCGTGATAGCCTAGCGAGATGAATCCCCAATAGAAATTGCCCGCCTCGCGCTTGGCCATGTCGCGGTTGAAGCGCTCCGCCCGAAGCTGGTCTGATTCCGGAGCCGTGATCCCGAGCAATGCACGCTGAAAGTTGATCATCTATGCAGGCTGACCTCCTGAAAAGGCTTCCAAAGCGGCCCGCACCACCAGCGAGACCTTCGTGGACGGCGAGACGCTCGGCCGTTCATGTTCCGTGTTATACCCGATTGCGCCGATAGCATCGCAGATCGCCACACCCCCCATGCGGTACAGCGCAAGCTGGAGGCGCAGCGCGAGCGGCACAAAGTGCTCCAGGCGCTCCCCCGACGCCAGTAACGCGCGGGCACGTTCGACCATCGCTCGAGCAGCTCCGGCCACTCCGCCGGCGGCGAGATCGCCTCCTACCAGGTAGCGGCGCCCCATCGCGGCATCCCGGCTAACGTCCTGCGCGTGATTGGCGAGTTGCAAGCCGATACAGACGTCGTCAGAGAGGCGCTCCGCTTCTGCATCGTCCACGCCGAAGACTCGGAGGACCATCCGCCCCACCGGCGCTGCCGAGAGGCGGCAATATGCTTCGAGCTCTTCCCAAGTGGCGTATTCCGTGACGTATTGATCTTGCACGTTTGCGGCAATTAAGTCCAGGAACGGTTGCGCCGGAATGCCGTGTTGCTCGAGCGTGGGCGCAAGCGCGACGAGGACGGGATGTACCGGCGGCGTGCCGGCGACGAGTGCCTCGACCTCCGAGCGCCATCGCTCGAGTCGCCCGAGCGCGGTGCCGTCGGGACTTTCGTCGCCGAGGTCGTCGGTCGTCCGGCAGTACGCATAAATGCGGGTTAGATCGCGGCGAGTGCCGGCATCCACAAAACGCGAGGCGACGCTGAAGTTCTCGTAGTGCCGCCGCGTTAGCATCCGGCAATAGGCGTCGGCGGCCTCTAAGTTTAGCGCGGTCATGCCCTTAACTCGGGGCGACGCTGCGAGAGATCGGATAGCGTGCGGGCGCCGAGGCAGAACATCGCGATGCGGAGCGTTTCAACCAGCTCGCGCGCAAACTCGCCGGCGGCTTCGGCGCTCCGGTCGGC
>JBAVTZ010000145.1:0-12778 GCA_049696515.1 Candidatus Cybelea sp.
CCGCTGCGATCAGCGCGCTCCCCGGATCGGAGATCCCAGGCATACCGGCATCGCTGGTGACGGCAACCAGACCCGTGCGGGCGCGCTCCAGGATACCCGGAGTGACGCTCGCGGCGTTCTGTTCGCGGTAGCTCCAAATTTCGGGCTCGCCGAGCTCGAGCGCATGCAGAAGTTTTCGCGCGACTCGTGTGTCTTCGGCAACGATCAGCTCGGCCTCGCGCAGGACATCGAGCGCACGAAGCGTGATGTCGCGCAGGTTGCCGAGCGGCGTTGGTACGAAGATCAACGGCATGCCAAAAGGCTTCGACGTCGAGCAGATACCTCCGGGCGCAAAGCTCGAGCTCTACATTTCCCCTAGCTGTCCTTATTGCCAGCGCGCGATGGCGTACTACGATTCAGTTGGCACGCCATATACGCGCTACGACGCCCAAAACGTTGGAAAGATGCGCGATCGAATGTTCGCGTATAACGGGGGCGATCCGACCGTTCCGGTTATCGTTGTCGATGGCGCCTACGTGCAGTCCGGTTGGGGTTCGCCACCGCGAGGCTGAACCGTTCACTAACGCGCCGGTCGGCACGTTGAGATGGTAAGCAGCGGTAGCGGCGAAGAGAGAGTCTACTAGCTACCGTAGTGGAGGCTTGAAAAATGGACCATTCGGTTGAAAGCGCCGCAGGCGTTCTTGCGACGCTGGGTCTGGTATATGCCATCGTTCTTCTTGCAATCGTTGCGTTCTCGATCTGGGTTTACTGGCGGATATTCGCCAAAGCCGGATACAACGGCGCTTTATCGCTGCTCAACTTCATCCCGGGCGTCGGTCCGCTGATCTGCGTGATCATCCTCGCATTCGGACGTTGGCCGATCGAAGATCAACTTGCGGCGTACCAAGGCACGCACCCGGTTGCCCCAACCGTGCCGCCGAGCCCGCCCGGCACGTCGGTCATGCCGACGTAACGAGCGCGAGGCCTACCGGAGCGCGGCGATCCAGCCTTCGACCGCGTCCGCCCGCGACGGCAGACTCGCCGAGAGATTCTCGGGACCGCTCGCCGTAACGGCGACGTCGTCTTCAATCCGTACGCCGATACCGCGAAAACGTTCGGGCACGGTCGCATCGTCGGGTTGAAAATAGAGCCCCGGTTCGACCGTGAGCACCATGCCTTCGCGCAACGTACCGTAGCGATACTCTTGGACCCGCGCGTTCGCGCAATCGTGTACGTCGAGCCCGAGCATATGGCTTACGCCATGAAGCGTGTAGCGCCGGTGAAAGAGACGATCCGGGTCGAGTGCCTCGTCGAGCGAACCTTTGAGAATCCCGAGATCGATGAGCCCTTCGGCGAGAACTCGTATCGCGCGCCGGTTCGGTTCGAGGAACTCGTTTCCGGCGACGACGGCTTCGATGCCGGCTCGCTGAGCCTCCCAAACGAGCTCGTAGATGTGTCGTTGTTCGGACGAAAAACGTCCCGAGATCGGCAGCGTCCGGGTTATGTCGGCAGTATAAAGCGAGTTGCATTCGACGCCCGCGTCGAGCAGCAGAAGCGCGTCCGAACGAAGCGCACCGTCGTTACGAGTCCAATGCAAGGTGCACGCATGATCGCCGGCCGCCGCAATGGTGAGGTAGCCGGTATCGTTTGCATCGATCCGGGCGCGACTCCAAAATGCCGCCTCGATCTCACGTTCGGTTTTGGCGCCGTGCATCACCCGGATCACGTCTTCGAAACCCAACTTCGAAATCGCGCACGCTCTACGCAGCTCGGCGAGCTCGTAGTCGTCCTTGATCAAGCGCATCTCCGAAAGATGCTCGGCAAACTCGTCATCGCCGCTCCCCGCCTCGAAAAGCCGGTCGATTTCGTCATCGTGGCTGCGCGACAAGCGTCGCGAATACTTCGCGTCACGCAGCTCCTCGAGATAAGGCATCAGTGCTTGTAGGGGGCGGCATTCGTCGACGCCGTAATATGCGCAGCTCTCCTCGACGCCGCGATGACGTCCAACCCAAAGCTCTCCATGGACGCGGTCGGTGAAGAACTCGGCCTTGCCGCGGTTGTGCTCGGGTACGAAAAGCAAACTGCGATGTCGCGCGCCCAACGGCTCTAGGACGAGAACCGCGCGAGGCTCGCCGCCGCCGGTCAGATAAGCGAAATCACTCGACGGCCTGAAGCGGAAGAAGGTGTCGTTGGCTCGCACCTGCTCGCACCCGGCCGGCAAAATAAGGTAGATCCCCGGGTAGGCTTCAGCGAGCGTCTCCCGCCGCTGGGCAAACCGAGCCGCTTCGGGGTGAACTTCGCGGGCGACCGGACGGTCGATCCAGCCGCTCGACATAAAATCGACCAGCGCCTCGGGCGGTTCGAAGTCGTAGCTGGTTCTTCCGGGCTCGAGTGGTTTCTCGGCGCTTCTTTGATCAGACATGGTTCGACGAAGATTCGCCTAACGCTCGGTGGGTCATGCCGTCCGATCCGCAATCCATGCCCACGGTGGACGCAGTTCGCGCCGCCGACACGCTGGCGAACGAGCGAACCTATCTTGCCTATGTGCGAACGGCGCTCGCGTTCATCGCTTTCGGCTTCGTCATCGCCCGTTTCTCGCTCTTCGCGCGCGAGTTTGCCGCAATCGTCCATGGTTCCACCACTACTCCCGGACTCTCGAGCGCCTTCGGAACCACGATGGCGGTCTTCGGCATCTTCATCGCACTTCTCGGTTCCTGGCGCTATGCCGCGACCGACCGCGGCTTGCGCGCGGGACGTGTCGTCAGGCTCTCAAGGATGACCGGCTACGCGATCTCGCTCTTCGTCGCTGCGGTCGGCGCGGTCGTCGCCTTCGCGCTGCTTGCGTACCACTGACGATACGTTCGGCGCTCACGCCTCGATATCTAAACCGAGGTCTAGTGACGGTGCGCTGTGCGTCAGCCAACCGACGCTGATCAGATCGACGCCGCTTCGCGCGATCCCCGCCACATTTGATTCCGTCACACCACCGCTGGTCTCGGTCAGCACGCGACGGTTGACGATCCCAACCGCCTCCGTCAACTCGGCCGGCGACATATTGTCGAGCAAGACGGCGTCGATCGGCTCAGCCAGCGCCTGCCGCAGCTGCGCGATGGTGTCGACCTCGACTTCGATCTTGACCATGTGTCCTACGCTTGCGCGCGCGGCCGCGACGGCGGCGCGAATCGAACCGGCCAAGGCGATGTGGTTGTCCTTCACCAGCACGCCATCGTCTAATCCGAAACGATGATTTCTGCCACCGCCGCAGACGACCGCGTAACGCTCCAGCGCGCGCAAACCCGGCGTCGTTTTGCGAGTGTCGGTGATCTTTGCGTTGGTGCCGGCCACGAGATCGACCAGCGTGCGCGTCGCGGTCGCGATACCGCTCAAGCGGCAAAGCAGATTCAGCGCCGTGCGTTCGGCGGTGAGAATTGCGCGCGCTCCTCCGGAAACTTCGGCAACGGCCTCGCCGGCAGCTACGCGCTCGCCGTCTTGGACCCTCGTAAGAATCCCGATGCGATCGTCGAGCATGTGAAATGCTAAGGCGGCAACGCCAAGCCCCGCAACGATGCCGCGCTCACGCGCGACGATGCGGGCCTGAGTGGAACGCCCGGGCGCGATAATGGCTTCGGTGGTGAGATCGCCGCCGTGACCGATATCTTCGAGCAGCGCGGCTCGTACTATCGGCTCGGCAACGAGCTCAAGCGACGCTGCGTAGTCGCGTGAAGGAGCGCTTTGCGAGGGCTTCATCAGTCTCTGGGTAGTCGCTTCGATAGTGACTGCCGCGGCTTTCGTGGCGTGCCAAGGCGGCTTCGGTAATCAATCGTCCGACGACGAGAAGGTTGCGCAGTTCACCGGCCGCATCTCCGAATGACGAATCGAGCTCGCCGATGCGGCGAAGTGCTTCGCTCAGCCCGGTCTCGTTGCGGACCAGACCAACGTTCGAATACATCAAGTTTCGCAAGTCGCTGAGCGCTTGCGCTGCGGTCGTCTGGGCCTTCTGTCGTTGCGCGACCTGAGTGGCCGCCCGGATCTCCGAGCCGGGGGAAGCTTTCCAAGGACGTCCGCTTGCAATGTCGGACGCGACACGCGAGCCGTATACGAGTGCCTCGAGCAGTGAGTTGCTGGCAAGGCGGTTGGCGCCGTGAACGCCGGTGGCGCTGGTCTCGCCGCACGCCCAGAGATTTTCGAGGGAACTTCTGCCCCACTCGTCCACAGCGATTCCGCCCATAAGGTAGTGCGCGGCCGGAGCGATGGGAATGTTCTGCACCCTGGGGTCGATACCGGCGGCGATACAAAAGCCGAAAACGGTCGGAAAGGCTTCGGGAAAACGCGCGCCGATCGCGCTGCGCGCATCGAGGCCAACGCTGCGTCCTCGCTGAAGTTGCTCGAAGATCGCGCGCGCGACGACATCGCGCGGCGCCAGCTCGGCATCAGGGTGGACGCCGCGCATGAAACGCTCGCCGAGGTCGTTCACGAGCGTGGCGCCTTCCCCCCTAACGGCTTCGGTGACGAGCGGCATCGGATCGCGCCCGATCGCGAGTGCGGTCGGATGGAACTGCACGAACTCCATGTCGGCCAGCAACGCGCCGGCACGCGCGGCCATCGCAATACCATCGCCGGTGGCTTCGACCGGATTGGTCGTATAGCGGTAGAGCCGTCCGATGCCGCCGGTCGCGAGCACGGTAGCGCCGGCCCGAAAGGCGATGGTTCTATCGCTGGCGTTGTCGCGCGTCCTGACGCCGCAGACGCGATGTTCTTCGACGATGAGATCGTCGGCGGTGACCTCTTCAACGGCCTCGATCGCCGGGTGAACGCGTACCGCTTCGATCAGTGTCTTGAGGATCTCGTGTCCGGTCGCGTCACCGCCGGCTTTAACGATACGCCGCCGCTGATGAGCGGCTTCGCGTCCCAGCGCAAGCTCGCCGGCATCGGTGCGATCGAATGCGGCGCCGAGTTCCAGCAGCTCTTCGACTTGGGCCGGCGCGTCGCGCGTTAAAATCTCGACGATCTTGGTGTCGCTAATGCCGGCGCCGGCGCGTTGCGTATCGATCGCGTGCAGCCGCGGCGAATCGTCCTTGCCCATCGCCGCTGCAATCCCGCCTTGTGCCCAATCGGTCGCAGCGCCCTTGCCAAGGCGAGTCTTACCAAGAACGGTTACTTTTGCCGGCTGCAGCTTGAGCGCCGCAATCAAGCCGGCGATTCCGGCGCCGACGACGAGCACGTCGCTGCGATGCGTTTCCATCTCGCGAGCGGTCGCTAATCTCGCGGCTGGCGACTGAATTCGAGCATTCGTTCGACGGCGTGCCGTGCGCGTTCCGCGATCTCCGGCGCGATCGTCACTTGGTACTCCATCGCTTCGAGGCTGTGGAGCACCTTTGGCAGCGTGTTGCGCTTCATATGCGGGCAAAGATTGCACGGCCTGACGAATTCGATGCTCGGGTAACGACCCGAAACGTTATCGGCCATCGAGCATTCGGTCATCATTAGAACTCGCGGCGCACTTCGCGCGCCGCTCTGGCGCTGCGCTCCCATCCCCACTTCGCGGGATGGGTCCCCCTCGTCGAGTCTGCCGACGTATTCGGTCATGCCTTGGGTGGAGCCGACGTAATCGGCTTCGGCAAGTACGTCGGGTGGACACTCCGGGTGAGCCAGTACGATCAACGACGGGTCGCCCTCGCGGAACCGGCGAACGTCCTCGCCGCTGAAGCGCTCGTGCACCTCGCAGTGGCCCTTCCACGCGATGATCTCGACGCTGGTCTTGGAGGCTACATATTTGGCCAGGTACTCGTCGGGGAGAAAGATTACGCGCGGCGCGCCGAGGGCCTCGACGATCTGCAAGGCATTGCCGCTGGTAACGCAAACGTCCGATTCGGCCTTCACTTCGGCAGAGGTATTCACGTAGGTGACGATCGGCGTACCAGGATATTTCTCTCGGAGCAGGCGCACGTCAGCGCCGGTGATTGACTCGGCCAGCGAACAGCCCGCCTTCAAATCGGGGACCAGGACGGTCTTATCGGGATTAACGAGTTTGGCCGTTTCGGCCATGAAGTGCACGCCGCAGAGCACGATGACGTCCGCGTCAGTCTCGGATGCCTTCATCGCCAACGCGAGCGAATCGCCCACGATATCGGCAACCGTATAGAAAATTTCGGGTACCTGGTAGTTGTGAGCCAGGATAACGGCGTTGCGCTCGCGTTTGAGCCGGTTGATCGCTGCGACGTAAGGGGCATGCAACGGCCACTCGACGCGGGGAATGACGTGTGCCACGCGTTCGAAAATCGGGTCGGTTTCGGCCGCGACGCCGGCGGTGAAGGGTAAATCGATGACGCTCATGAGGCTGCTCTATCATATACCCATCGCCCTAGCGCTGGTTTGCATGACCGGCGCCGCCGGCGCGGCCCAGAGCCTGCCGGGGCTTTCACTGCCGGCTCCGTCGGGCTCTCCGCTCCCGGCCGGCGTCCGCCAGGAAGGTACATTTTTAACCGCGCCGATCCGGCTCGACGGCGTCCCACTTTTCCGAATCGCGGTTAGCGCGACGCCCGGCGGCGATCAGATGTCGGTTGAGACTCGAGTCGAATTCATCGAAGCGGCGCTTGCGGAACTGGTCGTGCTCCGCGGGAGTGAGCCCAACTCCGGTACCGTTTACGACCCGGAGACCTTCAAAGTCAAGGTCGAGCCGAATGGCCCCCAAGCGATCTTATCGGCAGTCGACGCCAAGCATACGACGCCGTTTCCGATCCTGACGGTCACGACCACCGACGGCAAGTATCAGGGTCTGCCGGTTAGCACGCTTGCCGAGCAGTGGCAGGCGACGCTGCAGACCGCCATCGTCCAAGCACTCGAGAAACGCCAACCCGCGGTGCTGGCACGCAACTTCGGCAACTTGTGGAAAATTGGTTTAGCCTTCGGGCTGCTGACGATCGCAGTCGTAGCGATCGTGATTGCTCTGCGCAAACGATCGGCAGCGCTGGCGGAACAAGTCGAGGCCGACGAGCGCGCGATAGACCAAGCCCAGTCGCAAAGCGAGCGCGAGGAGGTGGCCAACGCGCAGCGCCGCCGCCGCTTCCTCGGGCTAGCGGTCCGCGCCGTCGACCCGGTGATGAGCCTTTCTATTCTGCGGGCGACGCGAGGCGTTTTGATTTGGGGTCTCGTGTTGCTCTGGTTCGGCGGACTGGTGTGGGCGCTTTCACTCTTTCCCGAAACGACGCCGCTCGGCGAAACTATCTTCCATCGAGCCACGCGCATCGCGTTCACCTGGATTGCGGCTGCGCTGCTGATTCGAATCGTCGCCATCGTAGTCGGGCATATCACGCGCGCGTACGCCGACCACGCGAAGAGGCTTCGGACCGACGAAGGCGCGCGCCAGCTCCTGCGCGCCCCCACGATCGCGAATACGATCGTGGGCATTACCCAGTTCGTCGTCTATTTTTTCGCGATTCTCGCGTCGCTGAGCTTGCTGGGCATCTCGACCGCGTCGGTCCTCACGCTGGGCGGATTGGTAGCGTTGGCCATTTCACTGGCGGCGCAGAACTTGGTGCGCGACTTCCTCAACGGATTTTTGGTCTTGGTCGAAGACCAGTACGTGGTGGGCGATCACATAACCGTCGGCAATTGGAGCGGCCTCGTCGAGCACATGTCGTTGCGCGTCGTGCAGCTGCGCGACAACGCCGGCAATCTGGTAACGATCCCCCATAGTGCTGCGACGGAGGTTGTAAACAGCTCACGCCTTTGGTCGCGCGTCGATTTTCGGATCGCGGTCGACGCGGCGGCCGACCAAAACCGTGCCGTCGAGATCTTGCGTCGCACGGTCGGCGACCTGGCGGCGGACCCCAAGTGGCGAGCGACCGTGGTCGAGCCGGTGGAATGGGTCGGCATCGACGCGGTATCCACCGCCGGCATCGTCTTACGTGCCTCCATAAAGACCGCGCCCCTGCGCCAGTTCGAGATCCGGCGCGAGCTCAACGCGCGGATGGTGGGAGCCTTGCGTGACGCCGGGATCGCCCTCGGGGGCAAGGACGCCTACCTAGTTTGAGAGCCCAGGCTGCTCAGCTTGAGGGCGAGCAAGCGTCGCGGATGTTAAAGGCGATACCGGCGTGGGTAGGGACTCGCTTGGAAATCATTTGTCGGATCAAGGGAGGCAACTGGAATGAATCGATGGTTTGTCGGCATTGTTCTCGTCGGAGCTTTCGTCGGGGGCATAACCATGGCCGGCGCGAAGGCGCAGCCGGCGCCCACCATGTCGCCGATGGCTTCTGCATCACCAACGCCGATGTCAACGATGCGACCGTAGCAGTCGATAAGTTGTGGGTAACCGCAATTTCTTGTGGAACTCTTGTGGAGTAGACTGCGCGCGTCTTGCAAGTCGGCTATTGCTTTGGTAGCATGCAAACACTTCGCCCAATGACGAAGTGCGGAGTGTATCGAGCCGCGATCGGAAGCACGTAGACGATCCGTCGCGTACGCGACATATCCGAGTGACGCCGATCAAATAACCGGATCGACACGTCAGTGGGAGGCTGGAAACGGCTTCAAACAGGCGAAAATGACCGGAGATACAGCAAAGCCCGCAGCTATATGCCGCGGGCTTTGTCGTTCTCGCCGGAAGGCGACCTTTTGCGCCGCAGCGCAAAGTGCGTCCATGGAAGACCGGCGAGAGCTTACGGTGCGCGGGCTCGTCTTGGGCGGGGCGATAACGCTCGTCTTTACCGCAGCAAACGTCTATCTCGGTCTCAAAGTCGGTCTGACGTTTGCCTCCACGATCCCGGCGGCGGTGATCTCGATGGCAGTGCTGCGAGCCCTGCGGAATGCGACCATCTTCGAGAACAATATCGTTCAAACGGTCGCGTCGGCCGCCGGTACGCTTTCGGCGATAATTTTCGTCTTGCCCGGGCTGGTGATGATCGGCTGGTGGCGCGGCTTCCCGTTCTGGGAGTCGTTTGGGATTTGCGCTATCGGCGGCATCCTCGGGGTTATGTACAGCGTTCCGTTGCGGCGTGCTTTGGTAACGCATTCCGATCTGCCATATCCGGAAGGTGTCGCCGCCGCTGAGGTACTGAAGGTCGGAACTGCTGCGACCACGGCGGCCGATAGCAACCGGCCCGGGCTGCTGGCGCTCGTCGCCGGCACGGTTGCCTCGGCTGGATTTGCTGCGATCGTTGCAACCAGGCTCTTTGCGGACCAAATAGGCGGCTTTTTTCGCCTCGGCAACCTCACTACGGGATTGGGATTCTCGCTCTCGCTGGCCCTCGTCGGGGCGGGCCAACTCATCGGAATCGTGGTCGGCACGGCAATCTTCGTCGGATTGGCGATTGCTTGGGGAATCGCCACGCCGATTCTCAGCGCAATGCACCCCACGGCGGGAGCGCCCGCCGACGTCGCTACCGCAGTTTGGTCGCATCAAGTTCGCTTTATCGGCGTGGGCGCAATCGGAATCGCGGCCATTTGGTCGCTTGGCCGGCTGGCCCGGCCGGTCGTGACCGGCGTGAGCTCCGCTTTCGCTGCCGCGCGCCGGCGCCGCGACGGTGGTGCGGCGACGCTTCCAAGAACCGAGCGCGATCTGCCCATCACGCTGGTTTTGCTCATCAGCCTACTCTGTCTGATTCCGCTGGCTTTCTTACTTTGGGGTTTTCTCTCCGGCGGTCCGCTCGCGCCACTGGCCGGCCCGATGACCCTCGCCGCGGTAGTCTATGTCGTGATTGCCGGGTTCTTCGTGGCGGCGGCCTGCGGCTATATGGCCGGGCTCATCGGTTCTTCCAACAGTCCGGTTTCGGGCTTGGCAATCCTCGCGGTGATCGGCGCTTCACTAATGGTGCTGGCAATCGCGAACGGATTCGGCGCCTCGGCGCCGCTTCAGATGATCGCCTACGCGCTCTTCGTGACCGCGGTGTTGCTTTGCGTCGCGACGATTTCGAACGACAACCTCCAAGATCTCAAGACCGGCCAACTCGTTGACGCGACGCCTTGGCGTCAGCAGGTCGCGCTAGTTGCCGGTGTCGTGATGGGCGCGTTGGTGATTCCGCCGATACTCGACTTACTCAACCACGCCTACGGATTTGCCGGCGCGCCCAGTATGGCCGGCGCGCTAGCCCAACCGCTGCCCGCGCCGCAAGCAACGCTGATTTCCGCGCTGGCTAAAGGCGTCATCAGCGGCCAGATCAACTGGTATCTGATCGGAACGGGCGTGATTGTGGGCGCGCTGGTCATTGCAGCCGACGAATTCCTGCGCTCAACCAAACGACTAGCGCTCCCCCCGCTCGCCGTGGGGCTTGGAATTTACTTGCCCGCCTCGACGACGGCGCCGGTCGTCGTTGGCGCCGTTCTGGGTTGGGCATACAACCGCTGGGCCGCTAAGCAGCCGCAGGCGGATCGCACAAAACAACTGGGAATTCTGGTCGCGTCGGGACTGATTGTGGGAGAGAGCCTCTTCGGCGTGCTCCTCGCCGGCCTGATCGTCTTTAGCGGCAAGGCATCACCCCTTGGCCTCGTGGGCGACGTCTTCGCGCCGGCGGCGAGCGTTATCGGTGCGATCGCCTTCGTGCTCGCACTGGCCGGCCTTTTCCAGTGGACCAGGCGGCTATCGCGTTTCGAGACTTGAAAGCTGGTAAGCACGCGGCTCTCAGCCGGGTCTGTGGAAGGCTGCGATAGTATCTTCTTTTGAGATGGCAAAAAGCAACATAGCGCGGTTGGCAGCCTTGTTGGCGCTCTTGGCGATTGCCGCAAGCGGCTGTGCTGGGGGCCGTCATCGCGGGCACCGCTTCGCTTCGCCGTCGCCCGCCGCCGTTCCGACCACGAAGGCTGCGGTGCAGACCGTTGCTCCGACCGTGCAGATTGCCGGCATCGTCGCTCCCTATCAAAACGTTTCGATCTCCAGCTCGCTGGTCGAGCCGGCCGATTCGGTGAATGTGATCGAGGGCGATCATGTGCGCAGAGGCCAGGTTTTGGCGGTCTTGGACACCACCGACCTGCGCGCCAGCTACAACGCCGCCGAGCGCAACGCCGTAGCCAACGACGCACGTACGTCGCAGACGCAATATCAGGCGCAGCTCAACATCGGCCAGGGCAACGATCAAGTGCGCAACGCACAGGCAACGCTGCTGCAGGCACAACAGACCTTTAAGCTCGACGCGCTGAATCTAGAGCGCTATCAAAGTCTTTTGAACACCGGCTATGTTTCGCAGCAGCAAGTCGACCAGCAGCGCACGACCGTGCATAACGATCAGCAGGCGGTACTTTCGGCGCGGGCCAGTCTGTCGTCCTCGGCGCTCAACGCGCGCGTCAACGGTACCTACGGGAATGGTTTACAGGCGGCCAACGTTGCCTCGGCGGCCGCCACCGCCCAATCGGCGCACGCCCAAGCCGACCAAATTCAGGCGTCGATCGATAAAGCGCTAATCGTTTCGCCGGTGGACGGAATCGTCGTCAACCGCAATCTGAATCCGGGTCAATATCCGGGCTCGCAAACAATCTTTACCGTCCAGCAGCTCGATCCCGTCTACGCTCAACTCAACGCTTCCTCGGAAGACGTTTTTCGCATCCGGCGCGGCGCGACGGTTGCGATCAGTGTCGCCGGCGTGGACTCCGCGATCTATCGCGGGCGCGTAAACGCGGTGCTTGGTCAGGTCGAGCCGGGTTCGACCAACTTTACGGTTCAGACCATACTCCCTAATCCCGGATTGCGTCTAAAATCAGGAATGGCCGTAACCGGCGACGTTTCACTGCCTACCGTCCGCGGCATCGGCATTCCGGCTACCGCATTTCTCGACGACGCTCACGACAGCGTGATGGTCGTCGACGGCAACGGTAAGGCGAAGCTGCAGAACGTCAAGGAGAAGGGCAACGACGGAAAAACGGCGATCGTGACCGGACTTGCCAGCGGGACGCACGTAATCTCCAACGGGCAGCTCGGGATCACGGCCGGTCAGCAAATAGCCGGTCACTAATAGATTAAGCAATGTGGCCAACTCGGCTCTTCGTTCACCGCCCGACGCTGGTCTTCGTCGCGCTGGCGCTGGTCGCGGTTGCCGGTGCCGTTTCGCTCGCGACAATCGTGCAGCAGCAGTTTCCCAACATCGACTTTCCGACGATTACGGTTCGCGCGAGTTACCCGGGCGGATCGACGACGCAGATCCGCGATGCGATCGTGAAGCCGATCGAAGATGCGATTGCGGGCGCACCCAATCTCGATCACATCAACACCACGGTACAGCAGGGCCAAGCGACGATTTCGGCAGTCTTCTCGCTCACCTCGAGTAAGACGACCGACCTCGTACAAATCCAGCAGCGCGTTCTGCTCGCGCAAGCCGATCTTCCGACCGACCTGCCGGCACCGACGGTCGGTACGTTCGATCCGGCGATGGCAACGGTCGTTACGCTGGGAGCCAGTTCGCGCACGCTTTCACTCGGAGCGCTGTCGGCGATCGTTACCAACAACATCGTGCCGGATCTCGAACAAGTTGACGGCGTCGCCAACGTCAACGTGGGCGGTTCGGTAACCCCGGCGATCGAGGTAGCGGTCGATCCGCATAAGCTTTCTTCAGCCGGCTTTACGCTCAACGACATCGTCAGTACGATTTCGGCCAACAATAATCGTGGGCCGGGCGGGATCGCTTATCAGCCGAACCGCGAGACGACCATCGACGTCCGCGGCGACGTCGCCAACGTCTCCAATGTTGCCAAACTGCCGATCCAGGCCGCCTCGCAGTTTACCTCGACGTTTGGAAACTCGACCTACACCTATCCCGCGCCCTTGGGTGCGCCGGGAGCTCCATCGAGCTCCGGCGGTGCCGGAGCGGCGTCGGGC
>JBAVTZ010000146.1:0-7735 GCA_049696515.1 Candidatus Cybelea sp.
CCACGGGAATGGTACCGAGAGCGTGGCCGGGGCGGGCCTCTCGTATCTGTCCACCCACGCCTTTCCGGCCTATCCCGGCACCGGCGCGCGCAGTTATCGCCGCTCCGACGATTTGGTGGTCAACGTCCCGCTGCCGGCCACGGGAGTCTCGACCGAAGCCTTCGTCGCCGTCTGGGAAGAGTTGCTGCCGGTAGTGGCCCGCGCGGCGCACCCGGGCTTGCTGATAGTCAGCGCCGGCTTCGATTACGTTGCCGGCGATATGGTTGGCGATCTCGGGGTCGGCGTGGAGGCGGCGGGTCCGCTGGCCGCTGTAATTTACCGCGTCGCGGCGGAACACTGCGGCGGATCCGTCGCTTACGTGTTGGAGGGCGGCTACGACGTTGATGCGCTTACCCGCTCGATCGCGCTGATCGCCGAAGTCAACGATGCCGGTGGATCGTCGCGGGAATCCGCCGATCCGACCGCGATTCCGCGCGATGTTCGGGGGAATATGCAGGCCTCCTTAAAGATTTTTCAAGGAGGCTTATAAGGGAGTGCGAACGTAGCCGCGGTAGCGCAGAGTCGCGCCACGGCGTGATTTTGAACTTCTTTTGAAAACTTCAGGAGGTAACGAATGATCCGGAGCACTTTCCGGCGTCTCGGTACCGCGTTGTTGCTGCTCGTTGCATTCGTTTGCCAGGAAACATGGGCACTGGCTGGCGTTACGGGTGGCCTCTCCGGAACCGTCGTCGATGCCGATACCTCGGCTCCCGTCGCGGGAGCGCAAGTAACCGCCACCAGTCCGTCGCAAGCTACCACCGCGACGACCGATGCAGCCGGTCACTTCGCTTTTCTAACGCTTGCACCGGACACGTACACGGTCAGCGTTTCTAAGGCAGGCTTCCAAGAAACTAGCGTTCCCGGCCAGGTAGTCTTCGCCGACACCGTGCAAACGGTCGCCGTGCGCCTGCCGCGGGCCCTTAGGACTATCGCCCACGTTGCGGCCACCGCTCCCGGCGCGTTGGTAAAATCCGGCACGACCGCCGACGTCTATTCGATTAACGCCTCGAGGCAGCAGGCGACCGCGGCGATGGGTGGAGGCGGACTCATCAACCAGGCCTACTCCGCTATCTCTACCGTCCCCGGCGCGTACGTAATTCCCAACCAAACCGGATATTACGCGACGGTCAATATCCGCGGCGGCGACTACGATCAGGTCGGCTACGAGTTCGATGGCGTTCCCGTTAACCGCTCGTTCGACAACTACGCATCGAGTTCGGCGTCCTCGCTGGGTAACGCCGAAGTTCAGGTTTACACCGGTGCGAACCCGGCAAACTCGGAAGGCCAGGGCCTCTCGGGGTTCATCAATCAGGTCATCAAGACCGGAACCTTCCCGGGTTATGCAACCGGCTCGCTCGGCATCGGGACCCCGGCCTTCTACCATCGTGCTGCGGTCGAAGTCGGCGGCTCCACGCCCGATCGGCTCTTCTCGTACTATGTGGGCATCGCAGGCTCGAATCAGGCGTACAACTACGTCAACAACAACAACGGGTCGGAATACGACAACTGGCTTGGCCCACCCCTCGGCATGGTCGGCGGTGCCTATGGTCAGCCGTTCGCTCCCGGCGAGTCGCTGTTTTTCGGCGGCACGGGCAACACGTATTATCCGCTCGGGCCGGCCGGCAATTGGGGCCCGCCAAACGGCAATTTTTCGACGATCTATGCGCGCAACGTCGTCGCTAACTTCCACATAGGCATTCCCCACCGTCACGACGCCGGGCGCGACGACGTCCAGTTGCTCTATAGCGACGAGATGTTGAGAAACCAATACTACATCTCGGGAGGCGACGTAGCTTCGCCGTTCTGCACCGGGGCCGCCGCCCAGTCGGGCGAGGCCTGCATGAACCTGATTAACGGCGAAACGGCCTCGCTCTTGAGTGGCGGCGCGGTTCCCTTTGGCACGTCGCTGCCGGTGTCGTTCCTGAACACCTTCACTTGGGGCTGCTCGTCGTCAGTCGGGGGCACCTTCAATGCGAAGGCGCTCAACTCGATGAACAGTTGCGTGCGCCCGTACGGTTTCCCGAACGGGGTGAACGTCGGATCGCCCTCCGATCCCAACCCGCTGCCCGCGGCGGCGCGCGACAACTCCTACAACAATACCGCGATCGTGAAGGTCGCGTACACCAAGAACTTCGCCTCGACGGCCTTCCTGCGGGTCTACGGGTTCACGTTTTACAGCAACTGGACCCTCAACGGGCCGTACAGCACCACCTTCTGCAACTTCACCTGTCCGCTCGCACCGGACTACGAGCTGAACACCCACACCCGCGGGCTGAGCGCCGAGTTCCAGGACCAGATCAACGAGCAAAACCTTGTCAGCCTGCAAGGCTCGTATACTACCGCGAGCGTAATTCGCGACAACAACGGTTTCTATAATCTCGCTTCCAATGGCAACGAGGCCGTCGTCGTCAACTCGGCCGATCCGTACGGCGGATACTGCTTCGGTGCTTCGGGCGGTCCGGTTCTGAACTGTAATCAAAACTCGATCCCCCTTGGTCCAGGCTACAGTGTTGGGCCGCTAAGCGGATCGTGCGCGGTGCCGGGCCATCCGCAATTCGGCAGTGCGTGTACTTACATGCTGGCGGAGAACGGGCTCAACGGAACCTACAGCGGCACGACGCCGAACTTCTACGCGGCTTCGCTGACCGATCAATATCGCCCGACCGACAAGTGGCTCTTCAACGTGGGCGTGCGGCTCGATAGTTTTGGGTTCGTCGGGCAAGATACAAGCGTGCCGCCACTCGGTGGTTCGGCAGCGGCGCGGGCCTTTTGGTTCAACGCCTACAACCTCGACAATTGCGTCAACAACAATACGGGATCGCCGTTCGCGAATCCGAATCCGGCAGGGGTCTGCCCCACCGGCTCGCATAGCGCCGTCCTGTTGAACGTTCCATCGCAACAGTTCACCTACAACATTTGGCAGCCACGCATTAGCGGAACCTTCACGGCCAACCCGGATAACGTCATCCGTTTCTCGTACGGCCGCTATACGGAAGCGCCGAATACCGCATTCCAACAGTACAATACCCGGCAAGAAGACCTGGCCGACTACCTCGGCTCGCACTTCTTGCAGTTCGGCCGCAATACGCCTGGCTATCCAATTGCGCCGCCCACCTCGATCAACTACGATCTTTCTTGGGAACACCGCTTCAAGGGGACGGACGTCTCTTTCAAGGTGACACCCTTCTTGCGGCAGACGCAGAACCAAATCCAGCAGTTCTACCTCAACCCGATTCAGGGTTTCGTCTCAGGCTTGAACGTCGGGAGCCAGCGCAGCGAGGGCGTCGAGTTCCAAGCGCAAAAGGGTGACTTCTCACGTGACGGTATCTCGGCGTTGCTCTCCTTTGCGTATACCAACTCGTACGTCCACTATGGCCCGATTGCGGCCGGAGCCGCCGGATCGACCGTGATCGCACCAATCAACAACTCAATCGCGCAATACAATGCATACACCAAATTCTGCGCGCATCACCCGAGCACGAATCCCAACAACATGTGCGGCGGAACCACGACGGCGAACGGTACTGCCAACGCCTGTTACACGGCAGGCGGCGTCCCCGTCGCGGCATCGCCGGGAGGCGGATGCCCAAGCGGCGACATCGCCAATCCTTATTGGAATTCGCCTCCGCAAGCGCTCGTCAACGCAAGTCAGGCCTTTCCGACGTTCGATACTTTCCCGGGTGCGCTAGGGTTGAGTCCGCAGGGATTCAACTCTCCGTACGTTGTATCTGCCGTGCTCAACTATAAGCACGAGCGGTTCGCGGTCACGCCGTCGCTGCAGTTCCAAGGCGGCGGGAAGTACGGCATCCCAATCAACGTGCCGGGCATCGACCCGGCCAGTGGCTGCGGAGCGCCGCTCGCCGGCGATCGTTACAATGCTTCGACGTGTCCCGGCATTGTGGCGATTCCGGATCCGTTCACGGGGGCCTACGACGGCATCGGTGCGTTTACACAGCCCAACGAGTTAAGCGCAAACCTCCAGCTGTCGTACCAAGCCACGCCGAACATCCAGATCGTCGGCATCTTGACCAGCATTGTGAACTACTGCTGGGGCGGAACGCAGACGCCATGGACATTCAATGACGGCAACCTCTGCGGGTATGGAAACACGACCAGTTCACTCATCGGCACGGTCTATCCGGTCGCTCCATATGGAACCCCCGGCGCGATCGTCAACCCACCTGGTTTCCCCGGCTCGATCATCCAACCGTTCCGCAAGTTCCCGTATGAGCCGACCTTCGGCCCGGCGCTGGTCTCGGCTGAGAACTTCTCGACCAAGACCCCGATTCAGTTCTATCTGACGGCCAACATCAAAATCTAAGGGTAGCGTCTGGAGAGCAGGGAGCCCCCGTTTCCGACGGGGGCTCCCTGACTTTGCTCCTTACGGTGCGATCGAGGTCGCGATCTGTTGAAGCTCGCGAAGAGTGAGCTCGCCGACCAGTGCGTAGTGGAGGCTTCCATCGCTCCAAGCCAGCAAACCCATCGCTCCATCCTCGGCATATTCCGCGCTGCGTCCGTCAACGCTCGTCCACTCGGATCGTAGACCCGTTAGATCCAACGTAGCGGCGCTTGCATCTTCGAAGAGCGATACGGTGCGAATACCGTCGGAGTAAAGCACCTGCATCGTGCGTATCCCTTTGAGCTCGACGAGGCTGCCTTCGACCGGGGCAAAGCCCTCCGGTAGCGACTTGGGTGCGCGCGCCGCAAAACCGGCGTCGTGGATGATGCGGTCGGGGTCCTCGGAGGGCGTGCCAAACGTTGGCCCCTGCACCTGGGCGTACTGCTTCGGAAGCGCGAAGTCCGACGGTGGAACGGCGACCCCATAGCGAATTTCTTCGAAGCGATACTCGTTGACGAGGGAGCCATCGCGAGCGAACTGCTGTTTGTCGAGAATGATTTTGGTCTCCCGATCGATCCTAACGAGCATCGCGTCGCGGCCGCTGTATTTATTGACCAACATGATGTCGACGGTCGGACGCCCGTCGTACGTTTCGGTGCCTTTCTGCACCGCGGTATAGTTTTGACGCAGCAGCGTGTAGTTGTTGTTTAGAGCAATTCGATCGTCCGCCGCGCCGTTCGTCGTCTCGACGATACGATGGCGCTTGGCGTCGATTGAATAGCTCTCGGTCCCCTTGGTTATCACCGAATCGCCGAGAAGGACGGAGGGCGCGCTGTAGAGACGGCGCGTCAAGTCGGGAGCACGATGCTCGATTTGACAGACGGAGGCTTCCGAAGTGTGGTTTCCGATTCGAACCACTTGGATGGTGCCGGTATACGATACGGTTGCCGGCGCCGAAACCGCAGCTAGGAGCAGGGAACCGACGGGGTCGCGGTTCGCGTTCGAGCTCACCAGCGCGAGACTTCCCGCAAGCACCGCGAGACCCGCGACGACGTTACTGGTTTTCATAAACGGAGCGGGTATCCGTCGCCTCATCAGAGGTGAGCATCACAGGCAATGGTGCGTCTTCCGAAAATGGCGTGGTCGCGGTCAGAGCCGCGTGATTGTTCACGTACTCCGCCGCCCCGATGGTCGCGGCGCGAACGGGTCGATGAAGTTGACCCAATCCGAGGTATAAGACGAACGCGAAGGCTGCGGCGACCGGCACGAAGATAGCTGGACGCAGCACCGCGCTGAGCCGGACCCACAGGGGCGACGGAACCTGCCGGTCGATCGCGTCACGAATGCCGGCGACGACACTTTCGGGGATATCCCGCTCTTCGGCTTGCGCATGCGCGCGCAACACCTCGGTCAGGGCGGCCTCTTCATCGCGAACCTCGGCGCAAGCGGAGCAACCGGCGAGATGCGCGTAGGTGGTCGCGTCTTGATGCGGCGGAAGCTCGCCATGGAGATAATCGACGAGTTGTTCGTGAGTAGGATGCGTTTCATTCATGATGACGATTTCATATAGTGGTTGACGAGCTTGCGCAACTGTCCGCGAGCACGGTGAAGCCTCGACCTAACCGTTCCCACGGAGCACCCGACAATCTCGCCGATCTCTTGGTAGCTAAAGCCTTCGATATCCGCAAGTAACACGATCTCCCGTTGCTCGGCGGTGAGTCCCGCAAGCGCTTTGGAGACCGGTTCGCTAAGATGGCTTTCGACGTATTCTTCGATTGGTCGAACGGCCAAGGGGCGACCACCGCCGAACTCCTGGGGCGCATTGTCTTCCGGGATCTCTTCCTGATAACGTCCTCTTCGGCGCCGAAGTTCGTCGCGATGAAGATTAGTGACGATGCGATAGACCCAGGAAAGGAAGGAGGTCCCTGGTTTGAAGCTTCGCCAGGCGCGATAGATGCGGATATAGGCTTCTTGGGTGAGGTCGCGGGCGTCGGCTTCGTTACGCGTCAAGCGGTAGGCGTAGTTGTAGGTTGCATTGCCGTATTGTGCAATGGCGCCCTCTAAGAAAGCCCTCTGTTCGGCCGACGATGTCTCGATCGGCTTAACTTGCTCGGCCATGGCTGTGCCGCTAGGCTTCCTTGCTCCGCTCCGACCTTCCGCTCAGGGCGATAGGGGAGGTTTCTCGTGCTTCCAGAGCACCCGCGCGACGGCCCACAGCCCGAGCAGCGCGAGGGCGGTAAAGAGCGTGAAAAGCGAGAGCTCGAGCAACG
Organism: Candidatus Cybelea sp.; assembly: GCA_049696515.1. Classification (GTDB taxonomy): domain Bacteria; phylum Vulcanimicrobiota; class Vulcanimicrobiia; order Vulcanimicrobiales; family Vulcanimicrobiaceae; genus Cybelea. The sequence goes on from JBAVTZ010000146.1 coordinate 6,649, forward strand.
CGATGCCGGCGAACTGACTTCCGCCGCAGATCGCGACTGCGCCGGCGACGAGCGCGAGCTTGAACCGCTCGAACGGATTGCTCGCCACGCCCGCAACCGCTCGGGCTTCCGCTAGCACCGCCTGCGGATCCCAACTCGCCGTCTCCACGATCTCGGCCACGCGTCCGGTGGGCGCCGTAATGTAGAGCTTGTCGTCGTGAAGAAAGTTGCTGCTGCTTTCGCGCATCGAGCTAATCCGGAACTCGTTGAGCAGATGCTGGACGGTCGATCCCGTTCCGGTCAGCAACGTCCAGCTCCCGGGCTTAGCTCCATACGCGGCACCGTAACGGCGCAGAACGAAAGGCGAATCGTACTGTGGGTCGAGCGTGACCTCGGCCAAGACAAATTGTTTTGGATCGAGATAGCGCTGCAGGTAGGCGAACTTTCCGCTGATGGCGGGGCAGAGCGTGCGATCGGGGCAGCGCGTGAAGACGAATGAGAGCAACAGGGTCTTGCCGCGAAAGGCTCGATCGAGTTGCACGACGCGTCCGTTGGAATCCACCAGCTCGGCTGCCGGAAGCGAGCTTCCGAGTTCGACAGGGACCACGCGTCCGGAGTCTGGCAGGCCGGGCGAAAATGGCGCGGCGGCCACGGCTTCGCGCAGGCTGGGCGGGCGTGTCGACGGATTGAGGAGGGCGTCGATGCCTGTGCCCGCTTTGAACCCCGCCGAAGGGACGAGACGATACCGGCGTATCTCGCCGGGCAGCATGCCGGTGACCGGATCGGTGCGGACAATTGCTACCTCGCGATCGGGAAGCATCTCGATTACGACGCCGTGGACCGGAACTACCGCGAGGAGCAGGGCCGCCAGTAGTGCGATCATCCCAAGATCTTCTCGACTTCGCCTGCCAGAGATTTCTGGGAGTCATCGTCGTCGCGAACGTCCCGAATGCGCCCGAGCGGATCGATCAAGAAAATTATCGCGGTGTGCGCGATGTCTGACGAAGAGTGCTGCGACCAGATGTGATAGGCACGCTCCACCGCTTCAATCTCCCCGGGCGTTCCTGTCAGCCCTACCAATCGGCTCTCGCCGGGCTGAACGAAACGC
>JBAVTZ010000147.1:0-3835 GCA_049696515.1 Candidatus Cybelea sp.
CGACGATCGCGCTGGACGCTTCGCCGAGCTTTCTCAAAGATGGCATGACCGCCGACGTCGATATTCTGACGACCTACGTCCGCAACGCGATCGTCGTGCCAAACGATGCCGTCTCGAAAACCGGATCGCGATCTTACGTTTATATCGTAAAAAATGGAATCGCTCGGAAGCGTTCGATCGGCGTCGGCAAAGTCAGCGACACGACCACCTGGGTGCGGTCCGGCCTAAGCCCCGGCGACGTTATCGTCACGCAAACCGTCGTAGGATTGACCGACGGCAGGCGCGTCAAATCGCTCGCGTCGCCTTCCCCGGCGGCCACCGGCGCGTGACCTATCTACTGGCGTACGTCGAAGAAGCCGTCGCGGCGCTTTGGCGTCATCGCCTTCGCTCGATGCTGACGATGCTCGGCATGATCATCGGGAGTGCCTCGATCATCGCCGTCTTTGGCATCAGCAAAGCTGCAACCAGCGGTATCAGCGCCACCTTCTCATCCTTCGGACAATGGCCGATCGTCATCTTACCAGATCCTTCTCAAGATGATCCGAGCCAGGCAGCGATACAGTATCGTGATCTGGCGGCGGTCACCGCGGCGCTCGGGTATGCGGCCGCATCGGTCCAGCCCGCTTGGAATCGCACCTTGCCGGTTTCCTTTGGCTCGAAACGAGACTACATCTCCGTTAGCCCCGATGGCAGCTACCATACCGATGCGCTGCTCATGAGCGAGGGGCGCAAGATCAGCGCTTCGGATGTCGCCGGCGCAGCGCGCGTTTGCGTGATCACCGCGGACGTTGCCAGGGAGTTCTTCGGCAATAGTACCGCGCTGGGTAACTATCTGCGCATCAGCGGAGGCCGCTGCGAGGTCGTCGGCGTCTATGCCGATATCAAGGGTTCGTTCATGAACAGCCTCGCCGGCAGCTCGAGTGTGATCCTCCCCTATACGACCTATCATAACGAGGTGGCTCCCGGGTCGCTCGACTTCCTACTCATCTACCCGGCCGATCCGCTGACTGCCGACGCCGTTGGAAAGACGGCGATAACCGAGCTGCAGCACTTTCACGGCGCTCGCACCAAATACGTCGCTCAGCACACGGCCGACCAGCTGCAGGCGTTCGAGACCGTCCTGCGCGTCATCGGCATCGGGTTGTCGGCCATCGGCGGAGTCGCGCTGCTAGTCGCCGGCATCGGCATCATGAACATCATGCTGGTCTCAGTCACCGAACGCACCCGCGAGATTGGGATTCGCAAAGCGGTTGGAGCCAATCGCGGCAACATCGCCACCCAGTTCATCATGGAGTCGATCGTCCTATCGCTCTTGGGCGGCGGCGTTGGAATGGGAGTCGGCCTGGCGGCTACGCTCGGAGCCGCAAACCTCCTGAGCCGGCAGCTCGGCGAAATTCTGATCCCGTACCTCCTGATCGTGTGCATCGCGTTAGGGTTCTCGATCGCCGTCGGCATGTTATTCGGAATCTATCCGGCCCTGCGGGCCGCGCGTCTGAATCCGATCGAGGCGCTTCGCTCCTGAGGCTCCTAACGATGACGTACTTCGAAGAAGCGGCCCGCGTTCTACTTGCCAACAAGGTTCGGTCGCTCCTTACCATCATTGGTCTCGTGATCGGAGTTGGTGCCGTCATTGCAATCCAGGTCCTCGGCAACAGTATGGCCGGTGCCGTCAACGGTGCCCTCGGCTCGCTTACCGACAACTCGTTTGTGATCTTTCCAAACTCGCGGCAGCGCGATATTTCGAAGGCCGCGATTACACTGCGCGACCTGTCAGCGCTCCAGACCGATATCCCAGGGATTGTCGCAGCGGTACCGCTCGGCGCAAAGAGCGAACTCGTACGCGCGGCCCATAGCCAAGCCCGATTTTCCCTTTCGCCGGACGCCGCGGTCTCCTTCGATAACCTACCGCTTCTCTACGGACGTCGCTTAACGGCCGACGACATCGCCGGCGCCGCCAACGTAAGCGTGCTTAGCAATGACGCTTATCAGCGACTCTTTCCGCAAGGCGGCGACCCGATCGGGCTGAGCATTTACGCTGGTTCGCACCGGTACGTCGTCGCCGGCATCCTGGTGCCTCCCAAGCGCGGATTCCTCAACGCGCAGTTTAGTGGAGATATCTTGATCCCGTGGACGACGTACGTGCGCGATTACGTGCGCGGCAGCAACTTCTTCGGAGCCGGGTTCATCGTTACAGACCCAGGGCAGATTCCGCAGTTGGAGCTGGCGGTGCAGCGTAAGCTCGGGGAGCTCCACCACGGTGCTGCCGGGCTGCAATACCTCACCCTCGACAAGGCCAAGTTTTCCAAAGGGATCGACGGAATTTTCAACGCGTTGACGCTCATCGTCGGTCTGATTGGCGCGGTCTCGCTGTTGGTCGCCGGCATCGGCATCATGAACATCATGCTCGTCTCGGTCGCCGAACGCACGCGAGAGATCGGCGTGCGGAAGGCGATCGGCGCGCGCCGAGGACAAATACTCGCGCAGTTTTTCATCGAGGCATTGACCCTGTGCTCGGCCGGCTGTGCGCTCGGCTTGATCATCGGGCTGAGCCTGGGCGCGTTCGTCAACCAAGTTTTCATCATCAAACTGACCGGAACCGTGGTCCCCATTCCTTGGATCAAAGCGGTGGCAGTGGCCGGAGCTTTCGCGGTGGTTGCGACGCTGGCGTTCGGCACGTATCCGGCCTATCGAGCCGCCGCCTTGGACCCAATCGAGGCGCTGCGCTATGAATAGCCTCGCTCCCAGCAGAGCCGAAGGGCCGCTGGCGATCGACCTTCGCGGGATCGAGAAAATCTACGAGAACGGCCTACTCAAGGTCACGGTACTTCGCGGCATCACGCTAGCCGCGGCGCAGGGCGAATATATTGCGATCATGGGGCCGTCGGGGTCGGGCAAATCGACCTTGATGAATCTGATCGGGTGCCTCGACCGGCCGACGAGCGGCACCTATGCGCTCGACGGCATCGATGTCTCCGAGCTCGACGACAACGCGCTGGCGGAGATCCGGCTTCGCAAGCTCGGCTTCGTTTTCCAGGGATTCAACTTGTTGGCCCGCACCGACGCCCTGCGTAATGTTGCGCTCCCACTCTTCTACGCGGGCGTGCCAACGAAGCGACGACTAACACTCGCTCAAGACGCTCTCGACCAAGTCGGTCTCGGCGATCGGGGACACCACGAGCCGAGCCAGCTTTCCGGCGGCGAACAGCAGCGGGTCGCCATCGCCCGAGCATTGATCAACAACCCAGCCGTCCTGCTCGCCGACGAACCCACCGGCAACCTCGACTCCAAGACGGGCGAAGAGCTAATGCTTCTCTTCAGCAAGCTCCACGAAAGCGGGCGCACCATTATCATGGTAACCCATGACGAGCAGATTGCCCGGTACGCTCGCCGCGTGATTCGGTTGCGGGATGGCTTGATCGTGGGCGACACGATCTCCGACCCCCTTGCGTCGCTATAGTACCAGCGCCTCTTCGACCGCTTGTTCTTCGGTCATCGTCGCCCCCGCGGCCATGAGCGTCGCGACCGCATCAATGCCCAGGGTTTCGCGCAGCACGACGAGAGCATGATCGTATTCCGGCTCCATAAATGGCAAGCGCTGGGAACCTATCGCGAGCAGCCGAACGTCAACGTAGCCCAAGACCCGAGCGGCTCGTGCGCGCGGATCAGTCGCGCGCTCCAGACCAAATGGCGGCTGTAGCGCAGCAATCGCTGCTAGGTGCTGTAAAGTCCACGCAGTGAGGGCATCTAACTGCTGCTCGCGTGTGAGTTCGAGCGCTTGCCGCGCGCGTTCCCCGGCCTCGTCGTAGCGGGCCAATGCGACGAGATACATTGCCAT
>JBAVTZ010000148.1:0-7456 GCA_049696515.1 Candidatus Cybelea sp.
GCTCTTTGGCGGCGCGGCCTGGCTCGCGACGCAGAATCCCGCGCCGGTTTGGCCCGATGCGCTCGCCGCCTTTCACGCCCCGTTGAATGCGACGATCGCGACCATTTGGTCGGCCGAACAGCGCGCCGCCGGATTGGCAGTTGCCGTTCCGGCCTGGGCGTTGCTGCGCTCGCTCTCGCTTCTAGGCTGCGCTCTTCTTGCTTTCGCCCTCTATCGACAATCGTCAGATGTCGACGTTCATCATGTTGTCGAACGGCGTGATGGAATTCGGGTCAAAGTTCTTTAGATCCTTATTGTACCCATAGACGTCCTCGCGCAACGACGTTACCACGGACGGGACGTCACGCGTGAACTCTTGTTGAACGGCCAGCATGTCCTGGTTTCGCTGCGACTGGTCGAAGTGGGTAAAGAGCGCGTCCATCGCGGCCTGCGCCCGCGGATTGCACCAGCGCAGGTTGTTTTGGCCGTTGGGCGGGAAAGAATGGCACGAATAGAGCGGCGACATATCCCCAATCGCGTCGTTCAGCCAAGCGAAGATAATGACGTCCCATTTTGTCGAGTAGACGATTCCGCCTTGCTGTAAGGGAGCGAACATCAGCGCCGTAGGATAATGCCGCACGGTCATGTCAACGCCGATTTGCTTCCACCACGACCGAATCAACTCGATCTGCTCGTCGGTATCCGGCGTCCCAGCCGCGGTTGCCAAATCGATCGAAAGTCGAATCCCGTTCTTTTGCCGGATTCCATCGGGGCCACGCGTCCATTCATCGCGGTCGAGAAGCGCGTTGGCGCGCGCAATGTCAAACGGCGTCGGCGGTATCGACGTCACCGCGTAGGGAGCGTTCTTCGGCGTCGTAACGTCCTGCAGAATCCCGACCCCGCGACCGATTTTCTGGATCAGCGTCATACGGTCGAGTGCGAGCTTCAAGGCTAGGCGCACGACGGGATCGCTGACGACCGGGCGCTGTGTGTTGAAGTCGAGGTGGTTGAAATAGTAGCTGGGCTGGCGCCGCACGGAGAAGCCTGGGATCGCCTGCACGCGGGCGAGATATGCGCCGGGAACGAGATCCCAGAGATCGAGCTCCTTGGCTTCCAGCTGTGAAAGTACTGTATCGCGGTCGGGAATGATCTTGAAGATTACTTTCTTTAACTTCGGAACGCCTCGCCAGTAGAGTGGATTCGGGACCATCACAACGTCCTGCGCGCGATCCCAGCTCACGTATTTAAACGGTCCGATGCCTACGGGCAGCGAGTTATAGGCGACGTGATTGATGTTCGGGTACTGCGCCAGGAGATGCTTGGGAAGAACGCACGGGTTGGCCCCCGCGCTCGAAAAAAACGTTTCGATGAATGGCGAGTAAGGCTTCTTCATATGGTAGACGACCGTGTACTTGTCGGGCTCGTCGATCTTGGTGATCTGGTCCCAGCCCAAACGCCCAACCTCATTGTTGGCCGGGTTGAGCACGACGTGAGTCGAGAACACGACGTCGTCCGCGTCGAACGGTACCCCGTCCGACCAGCGCACGCCCCTGCGTATGTGGTAGGTTATCGTAAGCCCGTCCTTGCTCACGCCGCCGTTTTGCTGAGTAGGGATCTGGGTCGCCAGCTCCGGATAGGGCAGATTACGCTCGTCCCATTTTATCAGCCACGCCATCGTCATCGACGAAAGATGTCCAACGTCGGCGAACTGCCCGAGATGCGGGTTGAGCGTATTCACGTCCCCCGCATCGGCGAACGTGAGTACGTGCGGTTGGGTCCACGAGTTTACGCGGCCGCCAATCCCCGCACCGGAAGTGCTTTTGCTGCACGCGCAGAGCGTTGCCAATAGGGCAGCCAAGACTGCTACGTAAGAAAGCCTGGCATTCATGGTTTGAAGCTCCTTAAGGAATTTCTTAGATCGAGTAGTTCCAGGGGTCCCAAAACGCCGAGATAACTGGTGACGGATCGAAGCCTTTCAGATCGGTGTTATAGACGAAGGGAAAGCGATTGAAATATAGGATGATAGTCGGCACGTCGGCTGTGAGCTGCTGCTGTTCGACCACGTAGTCGCGCTTGCGACGCGTCTGATCGATTGTCTTGAGTGCGTCGTTCATCGCGTTGGTGGCAATGTGATTGTCCCAGAACATCGCGTTCTGCCCCTGCGGCGCCAGGTTGTCGCCCGAATAGATCGCACTGTCATCAGGATCGGCGGCTCCTAGCCAACTAAATAGCGCCACGTCGTAGTGGCCTCCCTGCAAGACGCCGTTGGCGGAGTTATCGAAAAACTGGCTGGTCGGGTAATTCTTGATGTCGGCCTGAGCACCAACCTCGCGCCACTGACGCTGCAGAACGGTTTCGTTCGCCTTTCCGTTGTTCGATTCGGTCTGCGTGCTGAGCGTGAACTCGAGGCGCTGGCCATTCTTGACGCGGATTCCGTCGGGCCCAACCTTCCATCCGGCCGCGTCCAACAATGCGCGAGCCTTGGCTGGATCGTGAGGATAATGCGTGACATCGGTCGTGTAGGCCCACGAATAGTGCGGATGCTGATCCGTATCGGCGACAATTGCCGACCCGTGGGCGACCTTGTCGATGATTTCGCTCTTGTCGGTGGCGTAGGCGAGCGCCCGGCGAACTTGCAGATCGCCCACGATCGGGTGCCGGAGATTAAAGTCGGCATGCTCCCATGAAAAGGCGTCGACGCGTATGGCGCGGAGGCCATTCTTCGGGTCGGCCGCTAGGGCCGCGTACTCCGGCCACTTCAACCCGGTTCCCATCGCCAGCATGTCGAGCTCGTGCGTCTGCAACTGAGTGACGGCGGTGTTTTCGTCCGTCAGAATCTTGTAGACTACCCGTTTCAGCTTGGGCGGACCGAGATAAAAGTTCGGGTTGGCCGCCAGCTCTACATCCTGTCCACGACGCCAAGCGACCACCTTGAAGGCACCGCTGCCGATCGGCAGTGCGTTATAAGGAGCCGAATTAAATGAGCCTTTATCGTCGTTGTACTTGGCGAGCAAGTGCTGCGGCAAGATCGGAACGTTGCCGTTGACGCTCCACAGTTGTTGCAGAAATGGAGCGTAGAGCTTCTTCATGTGAATGACTGCAACGTAGGGGTTCGAACAGTCGATGCTGCCGATGTCTTTATATCCGTCGTGGGTGATGACGTTGTTGTGCGGATTCATAACGACCTGCCAGCTAAACTTCAGGTCGTTACAGGTCACCGGAGGACCGTCTTGCCAGCGCATATTAGTGCGCAGCTTATACTTGAGCGTTAGGCCGTCTTTGCTGACGTCGCCGTTCGCGAGGGTCGGAATTTCTCTGAGTGCATCGGGAAACGGGCGCCCGTGGTCGTCGTAGCGCACCGTCCAGGAAAAGACGAACATCCCGATATCGAGCGTCGGCGACGCGGAGTTGAGCGCGGGATTCAGATTCTTGGGGTCAGTGGCCTCCGAGAAGCGCAAGACACCCGGCTCGGTCCACGCATGGGTTCCGCCGGCGGTCGCACTCTCGTTTGAGACTTTGCTGCAGCCGGCCGCCGCTAGCCCGAGTGCTAACGCGCCCGCAACGCAAAAAACCCTTACGCTCACGCAGATGTTTCCTCTTCGTCCCTTTCGGTGCGCATCGCCTCGGGATCAACTCCGCGGGCCGCACAAAACGCACGATATGCGCTCGGCGCGATCTCCGACGGCTTGATCTCGCTGCGGCCGCCCCAGAAGACGTTGGTATACGTAAAGGCGATGCCCGCTTCCCGCAAATGGGCGTCGATGGCTGCTTTGTGGGCCAATACTGCCGGCTTCTCCATCCCGTGGGCGACGGCCATGACGTTAACGTCGTGAAACTCCGGGCCGCCCTCGCGCCAGTAGGCGTGCGTGATGACGTAATGTCGTCCGATCTCGCAGCCCGCAGCGATTTCGTTTCCCCGTGGCACCGCCCAGTGGAAGAGCGCGTTGTAGCGCGTTACGCGTTCGTTTCCGGCGGTCGGCTTAACGTGTTCGAGAAAGGTTGAGAAACGCCCGATGACTCGCCGCTCGTCGAGCGATCGCGCGATCGATACGAACGTTCCAAAATCGACACCGGCCTCGCGCGCTCGCGCCGTCCATAGTTCGCGCTCGATCTCTTGGGGCGCAAACTCGCGTTTTAGCGCGACCAGCACGCGCCACTCGAGCTCCGATAGCGCGACGATGGAGGTATCGAGCGGTTGCGCCGGCTCCTCGGCGCGCGCCCCCGGTTCGAGGCCGCGACGCCGAACGTGGCCGACGCCTAACGCAAAGAGCATCTTTGCAGGCATCAGGCGGAAGCGCTCCGCCCCGACTTGAGCGCACAACCACTCGGCATGCTTGCGCAGCGAGAAGCCCTGCGGAACCTTGAGCGTGGTCCACAAGCGATACTTACTGCCGGTCGAGACCGCATCGGTCGTACGAATCACGACGTGTCCGGAGAACGGATCCTCGCGGAACATATAGTCGAAGGCGCCGTCTAGCCGAGCCGGGGGAACCTCCCACGCGCAGAGCGCGCCGCGGGCCAAGCTCGTGGACAACAGCGTTTGGCGCACGCGGCGAATCGTCCCGGCCTGCAGCATCGCGACGACTCGCTCGATGACGGTGTCGACGGGGATACCCGCTCGGGCAGCAATCTCGCCGAACGGATCGGTTTGAAAGCCGGCGAGACGGTCTTCCGAAACGGCCAAAATTGCCGCGTTGATCGGATCCGAAACGGCCGCCGGCACCTGCGATGCCCCGGCGCTCATGCGCTCGGCACCAAGATCACCGGATGCTACAGTTGTACGTCGCTTACACCCGTAGCGAAGAGGTAGTTTTGTTCCGCGGTTTGCACGCCGTAGAGCGAGGTAATATACGATGACTGCGCCGTCGTCAGGTTTGCTTCCGCGGTCACCACGTTCAGGACCGTAGTCGCGCCGACCCGATACTGCGCCTGGGTTGCCGAGAGGGAAACCTGCGCTGAGAGAAGCTCCGAGCGTGCCTGCACCAGCGAAGACCGCGATGAAATCAAGGTAGCCAAAGCGGAGCGGACGTCGGACTCAACCGTCAGTCTGGTCAAGTTGAACGAAGCGATGTCCTGATCCAACTGCGATGCCGCGTTTGCAATGTTAAAGTTGGTGACACCTTGATCGTAGATTGGAATAGTAAGATTCAAGCCAACTGTTTTAGAGTTGGAAAAACTTGACGGTCCGGGACAGAGAGAGGCTGCAACCTCCGGCTTTAGGTTGGCGGTGCCGACGCAATCGATGAACTGGCGGCTGACGGCGTCGCTGGCAGCAGCAGAGAGAATGGGGAACCGGGCGAGTTTCGCGAAGCGCAGATTCTCTTGCGCGGACTCTACGGTGTACGCTGCCGAAATATAATCGGGGCGCATGATCAGCGCCCGCTTTAGCGAGGTCGCATAGGTGGGATTCGGCGCCGACATCGGCGCCGAAACTGGCTGCGGAACGACCTCCGCGTCAGCATCTAGGCCGAGCGTTGTAGCGAAAGTTGCCTGTGCTCCGATGGCCGTGCCTTGTGCGGTGACCAGGTTGCCGCGGGCTTGAGCGGTCGAAAATTGGGCCGCAGCGATGTCGGAGCGCGCGGCGGCACCGTTACGAATTTGGGCTGCAACCGAGGATTCGCTGACCTCAAACTCGCGCACGAGTTGCGCGTCGGCGACTACCGTCGCGTTGGTCTCCAGGACGTTGTAGTACGCGTTGGCGATATTAAGCGCCAGCGTCTGTAACTGGCGCAACAAAGTCGCGCGACCGGCGATGTCGGCTTCCTTGGCGGAACGAATTGACGCGATCGTGCGGCCACCGTCGAAGATCAACTGAGTGAGCATGATGGAGGCTGACTCATTGGTAAGCGTCGAGCGCGTTAGCGGAGCTGGGGTCGCCAGGCCCATAAACGCGGCGGGACTGGGGCCCGGGCTGCTCGACGGCGGCGCAACCCCACTCGAGGTGCTAGTCGTGCCTTGGCTGTACTGGTTTCCGATCGACGCATTGGCGCTGATGCCGGGATAAAGCGCTTGAATCGCGGCTCCGTACTTGGCGTGAATCGCATACCACGCCGCGTTTTGACCGGCGAACGTGGGCGAGAGGGCGACCCCGATCTTAATCGCATCGGTCAGCGAAATCGTCTGCGGAACGCCCTTCTTGGGGTTGAGTTTGGCAACGTCGGGAGCCGGCGCTCCATATGCGGGATAGGGAATCGGCGTTCCGCTGATGGTCGGCTGCGGCAGCGGCGAGGGCATCTGGATGGGCGGAAGCCCAGGTTCCTGAATCGTCGTCGGCGGCGCGTTTTGCCCCAAGGCAACGCCGGTCACGAGCCCGCCTAGCGCGAGCGCCGCGGCGACTCGTGCGGGAAGCTTTCCTAGCTGCATCGTCAGTGCACCGAGCCGCTGGACGAAGGTGCATTGCTCACCGCAACTAGGCTGCCGTCCTTGAGCGCGTCCGGACGAGTGGTCACAACCATCGTACCGGGCTGCACTCTCGGGCTAATCACTTGCGAAAGGGTATCGGTCTGCACGCCGAGCCTCACTGGAACTGCTTGTGCTTTATTGTTGGCTACGATGTAGACAATGTTGCTGCCGTTTGGCGTCTGGGCCACTGCAGCGCGCGGAACGACGACCGCGCCGGCCGCTCGGGCCTTGGTCACCGTTACCGAAACGAGCATGCCGCCGCGCAAAACCAAGCCGGGGTTCTGCAATTCAAGCCGCGCCAGGTACGAGAGCGTGCCCGAAGTTGGGACGGCGTTTACGGTCGTGATGGGCCCGCGAAACGTGCGCCCTGGAAGCGAGCTCGATTGGAACGTTACAACCTCCCCCGGTCGTACGTACGTAAGATCTTCGTCAGGTACGTTGAAGTTAACCCACACCCGGTCGATCCGCGCGACCTGGAGAACGGGTTGCGAGGGCGAAGCAAAAGCGCCCGGGTCGAGCAGCCGGTTCGCAATGACCGCGTCGAATGGCGAGTAGAGATACGTTTGCGAGAGCTGCGTGCCCAGCACGTGGGCTTGCGCTGCCGCCGACTGGGCCTGGGCTTGCTGCGATTTCACGTTCTGCAGGCTGACGACGTTGTTGCGCATGCCGACCACGGCATTGTTATACGTCTGCTGTGCCTGAACGTAGTTCGCTTGCGATTGCTGCAACTGCGTTTCGGAAACGTAGCCTTGCTTGTAAAGTTGTTGGTTCTGGTTGTAGACGAGCTTGGCATTGGTCAGCGAGGCCTTCGCGGTTTGGAGCGTGGACTCGTTGGCCTGCGTCTGCACCGGATATCCGACGACGGCGCCTTGTGCGGACGCCGAAAATTGCTGGGCCTGCGCCTGGGCCTGGGAGAGCTGTGCCTGAAGCGTTGACGGATCGATCGTAGCCAACAGTGCACCGCGATGCACCATGTCGCCGATATTCGCGTTGATCCGGGTGATCGTGCCGCTTTGCTGGAAGGCCAGCGAAGACTGCTCGAGTGGCGCAATCTGGCCGTCGAGCAAGATGTACG